>NZ_JBIVRD010000015.1:2030-197723 GCF_044755565.1 Kitasatospora sp. NPDC092286
CGCGGGGCCCCCCCGGCCGGGGGCCGGGGCGGGTGGGCGCGGGGGGGGCGCCCCCCCCCCCGCCCGCCCCCGGGGGGGGGGGGGGGCCCGCCCCGGGGGGGGGGGGGGGGGGCCCGCCCCCCCCCCCCGCCCCGGCGCGTGCCGAACGGACCGTCCACCGGGGTCGGTCCCCCCGCGATCAGACCGCCGGGGCCGGGTACGTCGGGTACTCCACTCCGGAGACGTGCTGGACGACGCGGACGACCTGGCAGGAGTAGCCGAACTCGTTGTCGTACCAGAGGTAGAGGATCGCGTTGTCGCCGTCGACCTTGGTGGCACCGGCATCGACGATCGAGGCGTGGCGCGAGCCGATGAAGTCGCTGGAGACCGCGTCGGGCGCGCTGATGAAGTCGATCTGGCGCTTAAGCGGCGAGGTCAGCGACACGTTGCGGAGGTAGTCGAGGACCTCCGCGCGGGTGGTCTCGCGTGCGAGCTGCAGATTGAGGATCGCGATCGAGACGTCCGGCACCGGGACGCGGATCGAGCTGCCGGTGATCGTCGCGTCGAGGTCGGGCAGCGCCTTGGCGACCGCGGAGGCCGCGCCGGTCTCGGTGATGACCATGTTGAGCGCCGCCGAGCGGCCACGGCGGTCGGAGCTGTGGTAGTTGTCCAGGAGGTTCTGGTCGTTGGTGTACGAGTGGACGGTCTCCACGTGACCACGCAGGACACCGTACTCGTCCGCCATCGCCTTCAGCGGGGGCACGATCGCGTTGGTGGTGCAGGACGCGCAGGACAGGATCCGCTCGTCCGGCTTGATCGTGTCGTGGTTGACACCGTGGACGATGTTGGGGACATCGCCCTTGCCCGGCGCGGTCAGGACCACCTTGGCGATACCGGGGCGGAGGTGCTTCGAGAGGCCCTCGCGGTCACGCCACCTGCCGGTGTTGTCGATGAGGATGGCGTCGTTGATGCCGTACGCCGTGTAGTCCACCGTCGTCGGGTCGTCCGAGTAGATCACCCGGATCTCGTGACCGTTGGCGACGATCTTGTTGTTCGCCTCGTCGACGGTGATCGTGCCGTGGAACTGGCCGTGGATGGAGTCACGGCGCAGCAGCGAGGCGCGCTTGACCAGGTCCTCGTCACCGCTGCTGCGGACGACGATGGCGCGCAGCCGCAGGCCGTTCCCCGAGCCGGCCTTCTCGATCAGCAGGCGGGCGAGCAGGCGGCCGATACGGCCGAACCCGTACAGCACGACATCGCGCGCCTGGCGGCGCTCCAGCTTGTTGGCGCCCATGGCCCCGGCGACGGCTTCGGCGGTGAAGTCGTCGACCGAGAGGCCTCGGTCATCGGTCTTGTAGGTCGCGGCGAGCATGCCGATGTCGATCTGGGAAGGGCCGAGATCGAGCGTGGTGAGAGCCTGCAGGAACGGAAGCGTCTCGGTGACCGAGAGCTCCTCGCCGGCTATCTGGCGGGCAAACCGGTGGGTCTTGAGGATGCTGACCACCGACTTGTTCACCAGGGAGCGGCTGTGCAGCAGGACCGTGACGTCCCTCTCCCGGTGCAGTTTCCCGATGATCGGAATCATCGACTCCGCGATCTCCTCGCGGTTCTTCCAGTTAGTGAACACGTCTTCGTTGACAGTCACAGGTCCATCTTTCGAGCTAGGCGATGCGCCCATGCTAGCTTTGGGCCGTTTTGCTCTCTGCGGCGGACCCACCCGAACGCCGCCCCGCCCCCGCGCCGGCACACCGCTTGACCAGTGCGGATGGGAGTCCGGTGCTCCCGGTCCGGCGCTCCCGGCCCGTGCCCCGCCTACCGGACCCGGCCGCCGCCGATCCACGCCACCGCCGCGGCGAGCACCGCGACGGTCCCGCCCAGCACCATGACCACGGAGGTCGAAGCCGCGTCCACGACCGCTCCGCCGGCCAGCGCCCCCAGCGCGATGGTGGCCTGGAACGAGGAGGTGAAGACGACGGACGCCGCCTCGGGCGCGGTCGGCGCCGCCGCGAGGAACCAGGTCTGGGCGCAGACCGGTACCGCGCCGTAGGCCAGGCCCCACAGGACCAGGAGCACGGCCGCGCCGGGGCCGGTCGTCCCGATGACGGGGAGCAGCAGGGTCGCGGTCGCGAGCAGGCCCGCGGCCGTGGTGGCGGCGGGGCGCAGTGCGCGCGCCGCCCAGGCGCCCGCCGCGAAGTTGCCGGCCACGCCCGCGACGCCGTAGGCCAGGAGGAGGGCGGTGACGAGGCGCGGTCCCGCGTGCGAAACGTCTTCCAGGAAGGGCGTGACGTAGGTGTAGGTGCCGAAGTGGGCCGTCACGACGAGGAAGGTCACCGCGAGCCCGGTCCGCACGCCCGGGGTGCGGAGCAGGTCGCGCAGCACGGTCAGGCGGGTGGTGGTCCGTGGGGGCAGTGGGGGCAGGGACACCAGGAGCGCGGCGAGCACGAGCAGCGTCAGCACGGCCATGGCGGTGAAGGCGGCACGCCAGCCCGCGAGGTCGCCGAGGAGGACCCCGGCGGGCACGCCGAGTACGGAGCCGAGCGGGACGGCCGAGAAGATCACCGCGTTCGCCGTGGCCCGCCGGGGGCCGGGCACCAGGCGCGGGGCGAGCCCCGCGCCGATCGACCAGAAGGCTCCGATGACCAGGCCGAGCACGATCCTGGCCGCCAGCACCGTCCAGTAGGCGGGGGCCAGCGCGTTGAGGAGGTCGGCCAGGGCGAGGACCGACATCAGCACGCAGAGCAGGGTGCGCCGGTCGGTCCCCCTGGCCGCGACGGTCACGGCGGGGGCGGCGACGGCGGCCACGATCCCGGGCAGTGTCATCATCAGCCCGGCCGCGCCGTCCGAGATCCGGAAGGAGGCGCCGATCGGCGTCAGCAGACCGATCGGCAGGATCTCGGTCGTGACGATGGAGAAGATTCCCGTCGTCACGGAGATGACGGCGAGCCAGCCGCCCATCGGGCCGAGGGCGGGCGGGCCGGTCCGGGTGGACACGTCGGCGTGGGGAGCGGCGGCAGCGGGCACGGGGGCGTTCCCGTCCGGGGATCGGTGATGTTCCGTCAAGTCCAGCAGCCGCCACCGCCGGGGTCCGGCGTGATTGCGACGTCAACGTCGAAGCCCGTCGGAGCGTCAGCTGAATCGTCGCCAGAACGGCGTGACTGCCTGGTCACAGCGCCCGGAGGGTGCGCCTGTGATCACTTCGACCCCGGGAAGCGGTTCAAAAGCGATCAATAACTGATTTATAGTGGCCCCTCGTTGACCGGGTCGGCGTCAGTCTCTGTCGACGGCACCCCCGGGGAATCGGGCTCACGAGCACTCCGAGGATATTGATGACGGCGTCACCCTCCTTCGCTCCGCATCACGAGCGTCCGCCGCTACGCGCCTCCGTCCTGGCCTTGTTGACAACGGCCCTGGCCACCGGAGCGGTCGTGGCGGTCTCCACGGCGGCCGCGCCGGCGTCGGTGCGTAGCGCGCTCGGCTGGGGCGCGGGGGCCGGCGCGCTGCTGCTGTGCGTCGCCGTGACCGCGGCCACCTACGCCGTCCAGACCTCGCGGGTACTCGGGAGGCGGGTCACGGCGGCGCGGCAGGAGGCCGACCAACTGCGCCACGAACGCGACCGACTCGCGGACGAGACCGCCCGGGAACATGCCCGGCTCGCGGACGAGACCGCCCGGCGGAGTGCGGAACTCGCCGACGAGCGGACCCGCCTGATCGGCGAACACGCCCGCGAGACAGCCCGGCTGACGGAGCAGGCCCGGCTCGCCGCCGCCACCCGCGCCGCGGCGATCGCCGCGTGTGCCAACGCGGCCGGCCGGATGCAGGCCATGGCCACGGGCCTGCTCGCCGACCTGCGCGAGATGGAGGAGCGCCACACCGACGAGAACGTCCTGGGAGACCTCCTCCACCTGGACCACCGGACCGCGCAGGCGGGACGGCTCGCCGACTCCGTCGCGGTGCTGACCGGCGCACGCTCGGGCCGCCGCTGGGCCCGGCCGATCGGGATGGAGTCGGTCCTGCGCGGGGCGATGGGCCGGATCAGCGGCTACCAGCGGGTACGGCTGCACTCCGTCGGCGAGGTGGCCGTCGTCGGACACGCCGCCGAGGGCGTGATGCACGTCCTGGCCGAACTCCTCGACAACGCCGCGAAGTTCTCTCCGCCGACGGCCGAGGTCCACGTGTACGTCGAGCAGGTGCCCGCGGGTGCCCTCGTCTCCGTCGAGGACAGCGGCCTGGTGATGGGCGACGTGCAGCTGCGCCGCGCGGAGCGCGCCGTCCGCGGTGAGGCGACCGAGCTGGGCGGACTCTCCGGTACCCGGCTGGGCCTCTCGGTGGTGGGCCGGCTGGCCCGCAAGCACGGCCTGACCGTCTCCTTCCGGCCGTCCGCACGCGGCGGCACGGGCGTCCTGGTCCTCGTTCCGCAGGAACTGCTGAGCCGCGCCGCCGCACCGCACGGAACCGCTCCCGCGAAGACGCCGGCGGTGGCCGCGGGCGTCGGGCGTCCGGCGCCGCGGGCCGTCACCGCGGGCACGGCGCCCGGCCGGGCCGAGCCCGTCCCCGCCCGCGAGGCTCCGGCGCCCGACGACGGCAACGGCGCTCTGCCGCACCGCCGGCGTGGACAGACCCTGGCCGCCGCCGAGAGCGCCCGCCACCCGGCCGTCGCCCCCACGGAGCGGCCGCAGGGCGGCGTCAAGGCGGGTATGGCCCGTTTCAGTACGTTCCGCCAGGCCGTTCGCACGGCCTCGCCGGACGGCGTCAGGGCTCCGGAGAAACCGGACGACCCGTCCACCACCACCGGCCACATCCCGGCCCCGCACCCGCACCCGGAAGGCGACACCCCTCGATGACCGCCACCGTCCCCAACGCCACGGCCACCGCCGACGAGAAGCTGGACTGGCTGCTGGAGAACCTGCTGAAGATCACCCCCGGCGCCCGGCACGCGCTGCTCCTCTCCCGCGACGGCCTCAAGCTCTGCCGCACCCCCGAACTGTCGGTGGACCAGGCCGACCAGCTCGCCGCGATAGCCGCCGGCATCCAGTCGCTGTCCCACGGCGCGTCCATCGAGTTCGGCGACGGCTCCGGCGGCGTGCGGTCGGCGATGACCGAGTTCTACGGCGGCATCCTGTTCATCGTGGAGGCGGGCGAGGGCGCGCACCTGGCCGTCATCGCCGCCGAGGACGCGGACCCCGGGCTCGTCGGCCACAACGTCAGCGAGCTCGTCGAGCAGCTCGGCGAGCACCTGCGCGCCGCGCCCCGCACGGCCGCCCGCTCATGAGCCGGCCCGGCAGGGACGACGCACCCGACCGGCTCTTCACCCTCACCGGGGGCCGCAGCCGCGCCGGGTCCGACGCCTTCGACCTGGTGACCCTGGTGGTCGCCGAGTTCGCCCCGGTCCCGGGCATGCAGTCCGAGCACACCGCGATCCTGCGGATGTGCCAACGGCCCACGGCAGTGGTGGAGATAGCCGCCGAGCTGCGCCTGCCGGTGAGCATCGTCCGCATCCTGCTGTCCGACCTGCTCGACGCGGGCCGGATCAGCGCGCGCCATCCGCGCACCTCCGCCACGGCTCACAGCATTCCCGACCTCGACCTCCTGGAGCAGGTGCTCGTTGGCCTCCGTAGCCTCTGACCGTCCGGCAGCCGCCGGTCTTCCGGGCGCCCGCACGGAATTGCGGGCCACCTCGGAAAACGGCATCAAGATCGTCATCGTCGGCGGCTTCGGCGTCGGCAAGACCACGATGGTGCGCTCCGTCAGCGAGATCCGGCCCCTCAGCACCGAGGAGACGATGACCCGGGCGGGGGAGGCCGTCGACGACACCTCCGGGGTCGGCACCAAGAGCTCCACGACCGTCGCCTTCGACTTCGGCCGTATCTCACTGGACCACCTCAACGTCCTCTACCTGTTCGGGGCGCCCGGCCAGGAGCGGTTCTGGTTCCTGTGGGACCGGCTGTTCTCGGGCGCCCTGGGTGCCGTCGTCCTGGTGGACACCCGCCGGATCTCGGACTCCTGGTACGCCATCGACCGCCTGGAGGCGCTCGGCACCCCCTTCGTCGTGGCCTGCAACGACTTCGCCGGCCCCGAGTTCAGCGCGCGGCAGGTGCGGGAGGCGCTCGACCTCGACCCGGGCGTGCCGCTGCTCGACTGCGACGCCCGCTCGCGCGAGTCCAGCAAGAACGTGCTCATCTCGCTCGTGCAACACGTCCGATCCCGGTACGCCCCCCAGGAGTCCGCCCAGTGACCAGTGCCCACGGCCCCGCCCCCGTCGCGTTGTCGGGCCCCCGGTTCCAGACCGAACCGGCCGAGCTGTACCGGCAGATCCGTCACGAGCACGGCCCGGTGGCGCCCGTGCTGCTCGACGGCGACGTACCGGCCTGGCTGGTTCTGGGCTACCGCGAACTGCACCAGGTCACCGGCGATCCGGTGCTCTTCAGCCGGGACTCGGACCTGTGGAACCAGTGGGACCGGATTCCGGCCGACTGGCCGCTGCGGC
Organism: Kitasatospora sp. NPDC092286; assembly: GCF_044755565.1. NCBI lineage: Bacteria > Bacillati > Actinomycetota > Actinomycetes > Kitasatosporales > Streptomycetaceae > Kitasatospora > Kitasatospora sp. NPDC092286. Next base: position 8,494 of record NZ_JBIVRD010000015.1, read on the forward strand.
CGATGATCGGCCAGAAGCAGCCGTCCATCCTCTACACGGTCGGCGAACGCCACCGCCAGCGGGCCGCCATGGTCGGCGACGCGCTGGGTGCCGTCGACCCGACCGAACTGCGCGCGTACACCGAGCAGTTCGCCGACGAGCTGATCGACGCGTTCTGCGCCGGGGGCGCGACGGAGATCATCGCCGAGTACGCGATGCTGCTTCCGCTGCGCGTGCTGGCCCGGCTCTACGGGTTCGCCGACGAGCAGGGGCCCGGCCTGGTCACCGCCATGAACGACATGATCAACGGCCAGGAACGGGCGATGGCCGGGATGCGGCACCTGGCGGAGTCCATGCAGCGCCTGCTGGCGGACAAGCACGCCGAGCCCGGCCGCGACGTGGTCTCCCACATGCTGGCCGACTCCTCCGGGTTCACCGACGAGGAGATCACGCAGGACCTGATGGTGATGATGGCCGCCGGCCACCAGCCGACCGCCGACTGGATCGGCAACTCGCTGCGGCTGATGCTCACCGACACCCGGTTCGCCGCCTCCCTCTTCGGCGGTCGCAACAGCGTGGCCGAGGCCATGAACGAGGTGCTGTGGGAGGACACCCCCACCCAGAACGTGGCCGGTCGCTGGGCGTCCCGCGACACCCGGCTCGGCGACCAGCACATCAGGACCGGCGACCTGCTGCTGCTAGGCCTGGCCGGTGCCAACACCGACCCCCAGGTGCGCACCGACGGCACCTGCCTCACCGGCGGCAACAACGCGTTCTTCTCCTTCGGCCACGGCGAGCACCGCTGCCCCTTCCCCGCCCAGGAGATCGCGGAGGTCATCGCGCGCACGGGCATCGAGGTGGTGCTCGACCGGCTCCCCGACATCGACCTGGCCGTCCCCGCGGAGTCCCTCACCCGGCGTCCGTCCCCGTGGCTGCGCGGACTGACCGGGCTGCCCGTGCGATTCACCCCGACCCCTGCCCTTGGAGACGCGAGGATATGACCATCCCGAGCACCGGGCGCATCGCGCTCGACCCGTTCGTCACCGACCTCGACGCCGAGAGCGCCCTGCTGCGGGCCGCCGGCCCGCTCGCCGAGGTGGAGCTGCCGGGAGGCGTCCCGGTCTGGGCCGTCACCCACCACGCGGAGGCCCGGCAACTGCTCACCGACCGGCGCCTGGTGAAGGACATCGGCGTCTGGGGCGCCTGGCAGCGCGGTGAGATCCCCCAGGACTGGCCCCTGATCGGCCTGGCGAACCCCGGCCGTTCCATGCTGACCGTGGACGGCGAGGACCACCGCAGACTGCGCGCCCTGGTCGCCCAGGCCCTCACCCCGCGCCGGGTGGAGCTGCTGCGGGAGCGCGTCACCGAGCTGACGGACGGACTGCTCGACGGGCTCGCGTCCCACGCGCCGGACGCCGTCGTCGACCTGAAGGCCGGGTTCGCCTATCCGCTGCCGATGTACGTCGTCAGTGAGCTGATGGGCATCGCCCCCGCCGACCACCCCCGGCTCAAGGTCCTCTTCGAGAGGTTCTTCTCCACCCAGACCCCGCCCGAGGAGGTCGTCGCCACCCTGGCCGAACTGGGCGCCATGATGCGCCGGGTGGTCGAGGCCCGCCGCGCCGCGCCCGGCGACGACCTCACCAGCGCGCTGATCCTCGCCTCGCAGGACGGTGACCGGCTGACCGACGAGGAGATCGTCAACACGCTCCAGCTGATGATCGCCGCCGGCCACGAGACGACGATCTCGCTGATCGTCAACGCGGTGGTCAACCTCTCCACCCACCCCGACCAGCTGGCCCTCGTCCGCTCCGGGCAGGTCGGCTGGGACGCGGTGATCGAGGAGACGCTGCGCTGGTCCACGCCCACCTCGCACGTCCTGATCCGGTTCGCCACCGAGGACGTCCCGGTCGGTGACAAGGTCATCCCCCGGGGCGACGCCCTGATCGTCTCCTACGCGGCGCTCGGGCGCGACGAGCAGGCCCACGGCCCGTCCGCCGGCGACTTCGACATCACCCGCTCCCCCAACCGCCACATCTCCTTCGGCCACGGCCCGCACGTCTGCCCCGGCTCGGCGCTCTCCCGGCTGGAGGCCGGGGTGGCACTGCCCGCGCTCTACGCGCGGTTCCCCGGACTCGCCCTGGCGGTCGAGCGGTCCGCCCTGCGCAACAAGCCGGTCGTCACCCAGAACGACCTGTACGAACTCCCCGTACGACTGGGCTGACGGGCATCGCCCCCCCCCCCCCCCCGGCTGGCGGCCCGCCCCCGGCGGTCCGCCGTCAGCAGGGCCAGCCCGGCTGACCGTCCGGTCCGGTGGGAGGGGGCGGGCCGCACCGGCGGGCGCCGCGGGCGGGTTCCGGGTTCGACAGCGGTTTGAACAGCCGGGCCACCTCGCCCCCCAGATTGACGCCGATGGCCAGGGCCATCGCCGTCGCGGACGCGCGGCCGACGGAGGCCAGCCCGGCGTCGAGCCGGCCCTGGGTGAACGACAGCAGGCCGAAGTACAGGACGGAACCGGGCATCAGCGGACCGATCGCGGCGGTCACGTACGGCAGCGCGGACACACCCCGGTACCGGGCCATGAGCTGGCCGAAGAGCCCGACCAGCCCGGCGGCGGACCCGGCGGCCACGATCGGCTCGGTCAGGGCGTTGACCAGCACACCGTAGGTCGCCCATCCGACGGCGCTGTTGAGGACGACCAGCGGCACGGTGCTCCGGTCGGTCTGCAACAGCACCGCGAAGGCCAGGGCCACCAGCATCGCGGCCACGAGCTGGAGCGGGGGGTTGGCCACCCCGTCGGGGCTCTCGCAGTTCCTCAGGTCGGCGTTGCTGCTGACGCCGACGTAGAGCACCAGCATGACGCCGATCACCATCCCGGCCACCAGGTACAGCACCTCGAGCAGCCGCGCGGCGGCCGTGAGGTAGAAACCCGTCAGCCCGTCCTGCGCCGCCGCGACCATGAAGCGGCCCGGCAGAAAGGCGAACAGCCCGCCGGTGATCACGACCGAACCCCGCAGGTGCAGGTCGTTGAACGACAGCAGGATGCCGATCAGCGCGGCGGGCATCGCGGCGACCACGAACTGGTAGAACTCCGGCAGGTCGTGGTGGGCGACCAGCGCCGCCAGCCGATCCCCCGCGACGGCGGCGACGAAGGCGCTCGCGAAGACCAGCCAGGCCCGGCCGTCCGCCTTCCCGCCGACCAGCACCGTGGCGGCCCCCGCCAGCAGACCGGAGGCGAGGACGAGGAGCCAGACCGGGTAGGGCCGGCCCTGACGGACCCAGGCCAGCCGCCGGCCGGCGTCGTCGACGTCGACTCCGCCCGCCGTGATGTCGGACACGAGCCGGAACACGGCCGCGAGCCGCGCGTAGTCACTGACGCGACGGCGCACCGTCCGCTCCACCATCAGCGGGGACTCCGCGGACGTCGGCTGGTAGGAGATCGACACCAGGGTGAAGGTGACCTGCGGCTCACAGGGGTACACCCGGTAGGCGCGGGCGATCCCGAGCATCGCCGCCTCGACGTCCTCGGCCGCCTCGCCACTGGCGAGCAGGAGCTCCCCGACCCGCAGCGCGAGGTCCAGGACACACGCCGCGCTCTCCGGTCCGGGCTTCCCCCTGTCGAGCGGACCGTCGTCAGGGGCCGGCCGCTCGGCCATCGGCGTGCGCAGCAGCGGAAGCATCCGGTCCAGCCACGGGGCGTCGCCGGGAAGGACCGGGCCGGAATCCGGGACGGCCTCCGCCCCGACCGGCGGCCGCGGCGGCCCCAGCCCGCCCCCGCCGCCGTCCCGCACGGGCGCCTCCACCTCCGCCGCGGAGCGCCCGGCCGGGCCGGCGGCCCGCTTCGGCTCACCCTGTCCGGCACCGGCTTGTCCGCCCGGCCGATCCTGCTCCGGCACCACCGCCACTCCCTACTGCCACGCCTACGCCGTGACGGCGGGTCAAGCTGCTCCAACACGGCCGGGTGCCCGACGCCGCACCCCGCCACCATCAGCCATGACCCTTGGTAGCCACTCCACTACCCATGGCTACAGCCGACTGAACGCTCCCCCGGCGCGCACCACCACCGAACCGGAGCCCGCCGCACCAAACGCGCTCACCCCGGCGGGCAGCCCCCGAAGACCCGGAGGGGGAAGGACCCCTGCTCCCGCCCCGTCGAGCCGTCGCAGCCTCGCAACCGACACCACCCGGCCAGGCCCGCACCGGACCGCTCAACAAGCCCCCGGGCGACAGGACAGTGGACGAGACGGCGCTCCGGGCGGTGCCGTTCGGCCTCATCGACGGCCTCATCGACGGCCTCATCGACGGCCGCCAGCGATGATCAGGCGACCAGCTGACGGCCCTGTTCGAGGAAGGCCAGCACGCCGTCCACGCCGCCGAGCTCGCGGACCGTGGCCACCGCGCCGAACGGCGCGTTCCAGTACGTCCCCTGCTGCCGGGTGCGCGGGCCGACGTAGGCGTACGGCTCCGCCTGGAAGTCGTCGCCCGGGGAGACTCCGTAGTCGACCGCGGCCACGGTCACGCCGATGTCGAAGTGCTCGGGCCAGATCACCGGATCCGCCCCGGGAAACATCCGGCGCAGTGCGGCGTCGCCGACCGCGAAACCGTGCGCGATCCGGTGCGCCGGCTGCGGATCGGCTTCGATCACGTCCTCGGGGCCGACCCCGGATCCGCCCTGGTAGAGCCCGGCGGGCGCACCGGCCGTGACCCCGATCGCGGCCGCCAGCGCCGCGCAGGTGGTCCGCTCCAGGAAGAGGCGCTGTCCGGACGCCACCAGATCCGCACCGACGACCTGCACGTTCGGCTCGGCCCGGGTGGCGAAGCCTCCGAGGGAGGCGCGCAGCCTGATCGTGCCACTGGTCCGGAACTGCGGGCCGGCCAGGACCAGCTCCGCGACCGCGTGCAAGGCGCGGCGGGTACGTACAAGCGATTCGATGTCCATGACGACATTGCCTCTCCCACGGTGGCGTCCGGCTCCCGCACCCGGCGCGTTCCCCACCGCTCACACGCTGAATCACCCGCCGACCCACCCGCCGAACGCCTCCGGTGCGGCTTGCGCGCTCGCCGGGTTGTCCGGGCCGTTGCCGCGTGCGTCACTGAAATCACGAAGGGGAAGAGCCGTCCACTGGGTCGACACCCGAGGAGCCGGTCCATGCGAGCCGTCAGCACTGTCGGGCTTGTCCTGCATCCGCAACGTGACTGCGAGTGTGCGATCAAGGCGATCGCCACCTGGGCGCACGCCCGTGGCGCCATCGTCCTCGGTTGCGCGCAGGACATGGGGCGCACGACCGATCAGGCGGTCGCGGTCACTCCCGAGGATCTGTCGCGCCGGGCGGACCTCATCGTCGGCCTGGGCGGGGACGGCACGATGCTGCGGGCGATGCGGCTGGCGGCAGCCGGGCACGCCCCGGTTCTGGGCGTCAATCTCGGGCGTCTGGGGTTCCTGGCCGAGATCGACGTCCCCGGGCTTCCGTCGGCTCTGTCGGCCATCGACGAGCACCGCTTCACCACCGAGCCCCGCTCCGCGGTGAGCGCCGTCGTCGCCGGGCGGGAGGCCGTGGCCTTCAACGACATCGTGCTGGTCCGCAGGCCGGGACACCCCTCGGCCGCCGTCTCGCTGCGCGTGGACGGGCACTCCTTCGTCCGCTACCTCGCGGACGCGGTGATCGCGGCGACACCGACCGGCTCGACGGCCTACAGCTTCTCCGCCGGAGGTCCGCTCGTCTCCCCGAGCGCGGAGGGCATGCTCGTGATCCCGGTCGCCCCGCACTCCGCCTTCAACCGGGCGCTGTTCCTCTCCGCCGGGGAGAAGCTCGCCCTCGAAGTCCTGCCCACCAGCGGAGAGCTCGGCATCGAGGCGGACGGCCTGCTCGTGGGAGCCGCCCGGCCCGGCGACGTCATCGACGTCGTCATGCGGCCCGCCGCCGCACGGGTGATCCGTCTCGGCGGGACCACCTTCTACCAGCGCGCCCAGCGCAAACTGCGTCTCACCGGCTCGGCGGAGGCCGAGTAGCGGTCCGCGGTGGCGGTCCCGGGGTGGTTCCTCCCCGTCGCCGGCCCGGCCCGCTACCGCGGCGCCCGCAGCGGCGCACCGACCTCGTGCATGTGGCGCAGCGCCTGGCGGTAGGAGTCGAGCAGCGACGTCTCGGTGTACGGGATCCCGACCGCCGCGCAGTGGGCGCGGACCAGCGGCTGGGCGAGCCGCAGGTGAGGCCGCGGCATGCTGGGGAACAGGTGGTGCTCGATCTGGTAGTTGAGGCCGCCGAGCGCCCAGTCGGTGACGAACCCGCCGCGCACATTGCGTGAGGTGAGCACCTGGCGGCGCAGATGGCCCCAGCCTTCGCCGTCCGGGTCGGGCATCTCCATGCCCTTGTGGTTCGGGGCGAAGGTGAGGCCGAGGTGGAGCCCGAACAGGGCATGGTGCAGCAGGGCGAAGACCAGGGCCCGGACCGGGGAGAACACGGTCAGCAGCACGGTCGTGTAGCCCACGAGGTGGGCCACCAGGAGCAGCGCCTCGACGGTGCGTTCGCGCGGCGGCTGGCGCTTGAGGTCCTGGAATCCGGACACCTTCAGCGCGATGCCTTCCAGCAGCAGCATCGGGAGGAACAGCCAGGCCTGGTTGCGGGTGAGCCAGCGGGCCAGGCCCGCGCGCTGCTCGGCCTGCCGCTGGGTCCAGACGAGGGCGCCGACGCCGACGTCCGGGTCCTTGTCGACATGGTTGGGGTTCGCGTGGTGGCGGTTGTGCTTGTCGTTCCACCAGGCGTAGCTCATCCCGAGGAGGAGGTTGCTGTGCAGGAGCCCGACGACTCGCCCGGCCCGCCTGCCGCGGGTGATCTGGGCGTGGCCCGCGTCGTGCCCGAAGAAGGCGGTGCGGGCCCAGAGGACGGCCAGCGGCAGCGCGAACAGCACGGTCCACCAGGTGTCCCCGGCGAGCACCATGGCCGCGACCGTGCCGGACAGGGCCACGAGGTTCAGGGTGGCTCCGGCCGCGTACCAGCCGATGCGGCGGTCGAGCAGCCCCTGGTCCCTGACCGCCCTCAGGAGGGGCGCGAAGTCGCTGGCCGCACGGGGTTCGGCGCTGGCGTCAAGGGTCGTGCTGGCGTGTGGCATCGCGTCTCCGGCCGGTCGTCGTCCCCCGCAGTGACCTGCGCTGACCCCATGAAACGTACGGACCGGCAGGCTGCGGCGGCCATGACGCCACCACCCCGAAGCGGCAGGGGGCTATCCCCCGGCCCGGTGGGTGGTGCCGGCCCCACCACCCGGTCGGGCCCGGAAGGTCGTCGCTGCGGCCGGCGGGGCGGGACGATCCCGGCCGGGACCAGGTCCGCGTGACCGGCGGACCCGGGAGCTACCGTACGGCGGGCACCGCGTGATGGATCCCGGTGATGGCCGCGGCGGCGTCGAAGCCGAGCACCGGGTCGGGCCGGCCGGAGAGCAGGCTCGCGTAGAGGGGGCGGTAGTGGGCGACCTTCCGCGGGGTCCGGCCGTCGTTGCCGAAGGCGGCGAGCAACTCACCGTCCCGGGCGGCGAATCCGGTCATGGCGGTGTGGTCGATCCAGACCTCCACGCCCGACCGGCCGAGGACGAGGCTGCTCTCCTTGCTGCTGGAGCCGGTCAGCCAGCTGCTGCGCAGCCGGGCCGTACCCGGCTCGCCCCGGGAGCGGAACCCGATGGTGCACCATGCGCTCGCGCCACCGTCCGTCTGCCGGACGGCGGTGAGCTCGGTGAGGTCGACGAAACGGGTGAGCATGCTGAGCTGGTTCACCCCGGAGTCCGTCCAGCTGGAGACGTACGAGGCGAAGGCCTCGGGCCCCCGGAGCACATAGGGGTCGTAGAACGCCGAGGTGATGGCCGTGACCGGCCCCCAGCCGGGGTGCGCGGCGATCAGTTCCGCCGCCCACTCCACCTCGGGAGAGAAGGCGAAGTGGTGGGCGGTGAAGAGCCGGCCCCGCACGTCGGCCTTCCCGTCCAGCGCCCGCAGCCGGGTGAGTGAGCCGAGATCGTGGACGAGGGGCTTCTCCACCAGCACCCTGGCCGTGGAGCGGACCAGGGCCAGCGCCGCCAGCTCCGTGTGCGTCTGCGTAGGGGTGGCGAGGACCACCAGATCCGGCCGGTGCGCGTCGAGCGCCTCGGCGAGGCTGCTGTGGTGGGGCGGCGCGGCGCCGCGGAACGCGACCGGCCCCACCGGCCGGGGGTCGACCGTGAACTCCAGTACCACGTCGTCCCGTTCGGCCAGGACGGCGAGATGAGTCGCCGCGATGATGCCGACCCCGACCAGGCCGACGCGTACCGGGCCGACGCGTGCCGGGCCACGTACCTGGCCGGCGCCTACCGGGTCGGTCATGAAATCTGCTCCCCTCGTCCGGCCCGGCCCCGTGTTCCGAGGCCCTGACGCCTCATCGTCGCGTGACCACCTCGGCCCAGCGGCCCAACGACACGGCCGGACCGTCGACCCACTCGACACCGGGACCGTGCTCGACGGCTTTCGGCACGCCGTCGATCCAACTGGTCACGATCGGCACCCAGTAGGTGTTGCCCCCCGACCTGCGGGTGCGCGCGTCGAGCTCGGCCCGCGTGCGGCGGGCCCCGTCGTGGTCGCCGCCGAGCACACCGAGCAGGATCTCGGCCACGTCCGCCAGGTTGTGGCCGCCCCGGTAGCCGATGCCGTCCGCCAGCCGCCGGGTGCCCCCGACCGCGTCCATGGCGGCCCCGGCATCACCGGCCACCGCGTACGCGACCGCTTCCGCGGAGCGGATCTTGACCAGCTCGACGGGATTGGGCACGAGGTCGAGCAGGTCCCGCGCCCGGAGCGCCGCGTCCGACACGGTGGCCGTGTCGCCGGACCAGCAGACCGTCTGCGCCAGGTTGGCCAGCGCCTTCGCCTCCGCGGCGGCCAGGCCCTCGCGCCGGGCCAGGCCGATCGCCTCGGTGTAGGCGGCGGTCGCCTCGTCGAAGCGGGCGTTCACCCGCCAGATGTGCCCGACCAGCCGGAGCCGTTCGCCCTCGTCCTCCGGCCCCCGGCTGCGCTGCTCCCGCAGGGACCCGAGGGCGGCGGCGAAGCGCCCGTTGAGGTAGTCGAAGTCGCAGAGCCAGTACCGGGCCGCGGTGTCGAACTCGCCGCCCACCAGCGCGCGGTAGATCTCCGCCGCTTCCGTGTAGTCGCCGTGGTTGCGCAGGGCATGGGCGAGGTGGATGCGTACCAGCTGCGCCGTCGGGCTGCCGGGCGGCACGCCCTCCCCCGCGCCGCCGAGCAGTTCGACCGCCTCCGCGGCGCGGCCCGTACGGCGCAGCTGGACTCCCCGTATCGCGGCGAGGACAGCGCGGTACTCCGGCGCCCCGGAGACACCGGGGGTGAGCCCGGCGCCCAGCTCCGACCACTGCCCGGCCTCGACGAGGCGTTGCGTGGCCCGCGCCATCCAGTCCTCGAAGACCCCGTGCGCCGCCGAGAGCTTGAGCCCGGATTCGAGGGCCTGGGCGACGGCGACCCGGCCGCCGGACGGCCCGAGGCGCTCGCCCAGCCAGGTCAGCAACCGGGCGGCGACCTCCCTGCGGTCGCGGTCGGACCAGCCGTCCCGGAGCGTCCGGTCGGCTTCGCCGATGGCACGGCGCAGCGCCGCGTGCAGGGCGTACGGCAGGGCGTAGGCGTCGTCGTGCGTCAGGAACGGCCGGCGCAGGAACCGGGCCACGCTCCCGTCGGAGACACCGGGCTGTCCGGCCCGCAGCAGTTCGGCGCCGACCCGGTCGGTGAGCGCCGCGGTACGGACCAGGTCGCGTTCGTCCCGGGGCAGGTCCCGGATCGACCGGGTGGCCACGGCGGTGAACGAGCCGCCGAAGTCCGCGACCGACGGCTGCCCGCCGCGGGCGAGCAGCGCGGCGAAGTGGGACACCGACAGGTCCAGGTACAGCGGCAGGCCCTGGCCGCCGGCGATGATGCGATCACGGACGGCCGCCGGCATCACGGGCTCGCCGTCCTGGGTGAGCGCCTCGCTGAGGTAACTGTCGGCGTCGGAGTCCGAGAGGTAGCCGACGAGGTGCTGCCGGGGCTCGGCCGTGTTGTTGCTGAAGTGAAGGTGCGGCCAGCACTGCGGCCCCGTGAAGTCCAGTTCCCCGCCCACCCCCTCATCGGCCCAGTCGACGCGGTTGCGGCCGGTGATCACGAAGAGCACGTTGGGCATCAGGTAGACGCACCGCTGGATCAGGCGCTCGACCGTGCGGTCGGCCCGGCCGTTGACCACCTCGAACGTGTCGAGGAACACGCACACCGTGGGCCGCCGGGCGGGCCGGCCCCGGCGGGTCTGGTGTTCCAGGTCCCAGGCCAGGAGGTAGGGGAAGTACGAGAGCGTCTCGTAGTCGGCGTCGGCCTCGACCAGTTCGGCGAACAGCTCGCAGTCGGAGAGCAGGCGTCCTTCGCGCACGCGGTCCCGGACGGCGCGGTAGGTGGCCAGGGCCGCCCGGTGCGCCAGCCCTGTGAGGCCGCCGAGCCCGGCGGGGTCGACCTGTCGCACGGCCTCCGCGATCTGGTCACCCAGGCCGATGCTCCGGGAGGCGCGCCGCAGCACCGGGGAGGAGTCCAGGAAGTCCTGGAGCGTCTCCCCCGGATGGGCGCGGGCCCAGTAGGAGGCCAGTGCCAGGTCGAAGGCCGGCCACCGGCTGCCCAGTTGCCCCAGCCCGGCCCGCAGGCGCAGCAGCAGGCTCTCGATGTCGCAGGCGCCGTCCTCGGAGACGTCGACGCGCACGGCCACGACATCGTCGCGCTCCTCGGCCGCCGCGTCGGCGAGCAGCCGGCGCTCCAGCTCGTGGGAGAGCGTCGTCTTGCCTATGCCGCCCACCCCGTAGAGCGTCAGGACGTTGCGGCGCCCCTGCGCCCGGTCCACGACCGGCGAGACCTCGGCCTCGTCCAGGATCCGGCGGAGCCCCTCCAGCGACCTGGTGAAGGCGGCCACCTCGTCGACCCGGTTGGTGAAGACCTGTTGTGCCGTGACGGTGGACGAGAGGCCGCTCATGAACGCGGCCCGCAGGTTCACCCGTGCCATTCCGCCTCCTCCGCATGCCGCCCTGAGGCCGCTTCGTCAACATACCCTGGTGCGGCAGGTCGAATTGAGATCCTGTCAGCAATCGATCGAGCATCACAAGAAGCCCATCGGGCGGTTCGGGCGTTCGGCCGATGACGCGGACGGGTCTCCGGTCGGCCGGGAGGGCGGCCTGGAGCGGCTCGGCACCTTCCTGCCGCACGCCGCCGGGCACCGCGTCTCGTGCGGCTCAGGCCGACAGCGAGGCCGCCAGCAGTTCGATCATGCGGCTGTAGCGGGCGGTGAAGTCGACGTGGGCGGCGAGCAGGGCCGGGTCCTCCACCGCGGCCACGACGGTCGGGCCGGGGTGGGCGAGCGGCCACAGGCCGGCGATCAGGACGATCGTCGCCGAGGCCAGTTCCTTCGCCGCCGACGGGTCGAGCCCGGGCAGGCGGGTGTGGACGATGCCGGCGAGGCGGTCGTTGTTCGCGAGCGCCCGCCGCTTGTAGTCGCGCACCGTCTCCACGGACACCGTGCGTTCCAGCACGCCGGCCAGCACGCTCGCGAGTTCGCACAGCACCGGGCGGGCGGTGAGAGAGGCGGCGTAGGCGTCCGCGAAGGCGCGCGCCGTCGAGGTCGCGCCGGTGCCGTCCGCGTCGCCGTCCGCGTCGCCGAGGGCGCCCGCCCGGTCCTCGGCGGCCCCGGCGCACCGGACGACCCCGGTCTGGAGAAGGGCTTCTACGTACGCCCCACCCTCTTCGCCGACGTCACCAGCAGCATGAGGATCGCCCGGGAGGAGATCTTCGGCCCGGTCCTGTCGGTGATCGCGTTCGACACCGAGGACGAGGCCGTCGCCCTCGCGAACGACTCCGCCTACGGACTGGCCGGCGGCGTGTGGACCGCCGACCCCGACCACGGGCTCGACGTCGCCCGCCGCGTCCGCACCGGCACCTTCACCGTCAACGGCGCCCCCAGGGACATGCGCGCCCCGTTCGGCGGGTTCAAGGCCAGTGGCCTCGGCCGCGAGTACGGCCCGGTGGGCCTGGGCGCCTACACCGAGTACCAGTCCATCGGCCTGCCGGGACCGGAAACCCTTCAAGCCGGGGCGGAGCGGCACCGGCCGGACGCTCGGCCGGGTCGGGCCGGCTCCGCCCGGAACCCGGAAGAGTAGTGCAGGCAACACCCCCCTTCGGGTGTGCGGTGTACTTTCCGGACCGCTGCGGTCGGCCAGACTCGAGACGTACGGCGGCGCGGTCGCGGCCGCGTCTTCCAGAGGTTTCGAGGAGTCTTCTCATGGCCGGTTCAACCGGAAAGCCCGGATCGGGCTGGGTGGTCCTTCCGCTGGTGGTCTTCCTCACCGGTGCCGTGCTGACCTCCGTGGTCTCCCACGGGGTGACGGGCAGCACCCACACCACCGTCATGGTCGCCGGGTTCGCCCTGGACGCGATCGCCCTGGTCTGGGGCATCGCCCGCCGGCGAAAGGCGAGCAACGGTGAGAACTGACGTCCCGACCGCGGCCGAGGCCGTCCCGTCCGCCCGCACCAGCGTCGGTGACATGGCGGGCTGACGTCCCGCCACCCACGAGCGGGAGGCTGTCGTGGGCGGAACCACCGCCCACGAAGCGGCCGACCGCCCCTGGCACCCGGTTCCGCCGTGTTCCGGGCCGCTACGACTCCTGGACGTCGTGCCCCAGGAAGGTCAGTACGGCGAGTACCCGGCGGTGCACGCTGCCGCCCTCCGGCGGCAGTTCGAGCTTGTCGAAGATGCTCCGGATGTGCTTGCTCACCGCCCGCTCGGTGATCACCAGTTGCTCCGAGATCGCGCTGTTGGCCTTGCCCTGCGCCATCAGCCCCAGTACCTCGTGCTCGCGCGGGCTCAGACTGCGCAGCGGCCGGGCCGCGACCTGTCGGCTGAGCAACTGGGTGACCACCTCCGGGTCGAGCACGGTGCCGCCGGCGGCGACCGTCGCCACCGCCTCCAGGAACTGCTCCACCCGCCCCACCCGGTCCTTGAGCAGGTACCCCACCCCGTTGGCGCCATGGGCCAGCAGCTCGGCCGCGTAGGTCTCCTCGACGTACTGGGACAGCACCAGGACCGGCAGGTCCGGCAGTTCGCGCCGAGCGGCGATCGCCGCGCGCAGCCCCTCGTCGCGGAACGACGGCGGCAGCCGGACGTCGAGGACGGCCAGATCGGGCCGGTGCCCGCGCAGCGCGGGCAGGATCTCCGGGCCCGCGCCGACCGCCGCGGGCACCTCGTGGCCGTTGCTGCTCAGCAGCAGGACCATCCCCTCCCGCAGCAGGGCGTTGTCCTCCGCGATCACGATCCGCATGGCAGCTCCACCTTCAGCTCCGTGGGCCCCCCGACAGGGCTGGTGAGGGTCGCCGTGCCGTCGAGCGCGGCCACCCTGCGGCGGATGCCGACCAGGCCGGAGCCGCCGTGTTCGTCGGCGCCTCCGCGACCGTCGTCGGTCACCGTGATGGTCAACTGTCCGCCGCCGCGGTGGAAGCGTATCGAGGACCTGGTCGCCCGGCTGTGCTTGCGGACGTTGGTCAGCCCCTCGGCGATCACGAAGTAGGCCGCCGCCTCCACCGACGCCGGCAGCCGGTGGCCGTTCTCCATGGCGCTGATCCGGAGTTCCACCGGAATCGGTGAAGCGGCGGCCAGCGCCCGGACGGCTCCGGCGAGTCCACGGTCCGTCAGTACCGGCGGATAGACCGTCCGGACGACCTGCCGCAGATCGGCCAGGACCCGCTCGACGCCCTCCTGCGCCTCGTCCAGCCGCGCCCTGGCCGCCTCCGGGTCCTTCGCCAACTGCTGCCTGGCCAGCCCGATCCGCAGCGACAGGGCGACCAGCTGCGCCTGAACGCCGTCGTGCAGATCCCGCTCGATGCGCCGCAGTTCGGCGCTGTGCGCCTCGACGGCACCGGCCCGGCTCTCCGACAGTTCGGCCACCCGCTCGGCCAGTCGGGCCGACTCGGATGGGCGCAACAGCCTTGCCGTCCAGTCTGCCTGACGCTCCGCCAGGAACACGTGCAGGTTGAGCACCACCGGTTCGGCCCGCGACGGGATACCCCGCCGCCCCGCCGCCCCGACGGCCAGGCCCAGCCGCACGCCGTCGACCAGCAGGCCGACCGGCCACAGCACCAGGGTCAGCAGGCTCAGTACGATCACGCCCAGGGTCTGCACGGGCAGCCAGCGGGCGTCGCGCCAGGTGCCGGGATCGGTCATCGCCAGCCGGAACCGGTCCGACAGCGAGCCGTCCAGCGGCAGGTACTGCTCCGGAACCGCGGTACCCAGGAAGGCCCCGGCGCGCATCCGTTCGTGACCCGCCAGCCGGCGCAGGGCCCGCACCACCTCCGGCCAGGCGGGCGCACCGATCACGAACAGGGTGAAGAACAGCGCGGCCGGCACGGCGAAACAGCCGAGGAAGCAGACCAGCGCCACCGGAAGGCCCGCGTACAGGAAAGCACTGGCGTCCCGGGCGTCCCGGACGGCCGCCGCGAGTCCCGACGTCTCCTCGGTGTCCGTCTGGAGCTCGAACTCTGACACCGGCTGGGCCTCCTGAGGACGGGGCGTGTCGCGGCGGCGGCCGCGGCATGACGACGCGTCCACCGTAACGAACCGGTCGTGCACCGTGCGGCGCCCCTGCCACCCCAGTCGATGGGCGTGCTCGCCCGGAGGTTCACCGATGGTCAGGCAGCGACCTGCCAAGCTCCTCAGGCGGCCATCAGTAGCGATAATCTGACTGTGATTCAGTTGCCGCGATCCGCGGCCACCGCCCGCGCGCCGGGTGCCGCCGGGGCGGATCGTGCCGCCGGGACCCGTGCCCGGCCGGTCTACGCTGCTGGCGGCAGCAAGAACCCGATCACTCGATGAGGGAAAGAACGATGCGCGTTCGCACAACGAAAGCCGTGGCGGTCACCGCCACCGGACTGCTCGCCGGCGCGTTCGGCTACGGTGCGGTCAATCTGGGGCCGACCTTCTGGGAAGTGCCGCTGGACATGCGCCTGTCGTTCCACGCCGAACTCATGAAGATGAACTCCCCGGTGATGCTGACCGCGATGGGGGTCGCGTCCCTCGGGTCGCTGGCCCTGGCCCTGCAGACGCGCGGCCGCGACCGGTTACTGGCGGCCGGCGCGACGGCACTGACCGGGATCTCCTTCCTGGTCACCCGGTTCGGCAACGTCCCGATCAACGCCCGGATCAAGGTCTGGGCGGTCACCTCGCCGCCGGCCGACTACGCCGAGATCCTGCACCGCTGGGACCTGTTCAACCGGACGCGCACCATCACCGCGGTGGCCGCCTTCGTCCTGCTCGTGGTCGCTCAGAACAGTCCCAGGCCCGGCCCGACCCGCTCCGCGACGCCGTCCAGCTGACGGTCGAGGGCCTTCTCCGTCTCCGTCAGCGGCCGGCCCCGGAGCGTGCGCTCGGGATGCCCCGGGGCCGGCTCCTCCAGCTGTGGGACGGAAACGGCGATCTGGCACTGGCCGTAGGTGATGACGGCATTCCCGCAAAGACGCAGCAGATTCCTCAAGGACCAACGCATGCAAACATCGTGTCCGGTCACGGAAAAGCTCGGATAAAGCCCGGCTTTTCCCGTGACCGGACACTGTTCCCGACTAGGCGGACGCCCTCATCGGCACGGGGAGCATCTCGTCGTCGGCGAGCACGGCCTGGTGGGCCATGCGCAGCTCCAGCCCCGGTTCGATGCCGAGCTCCTCGATGAGGTGGGCCCGGGTGCAGCGGTAGGAGGCCAGGGCGTCACCGCTGCGGCCGCTGCGGTGGAGCACCGTCATGAGCCGGGCGCAGAACCCCTCGCTCAGCGGGTTCTCCGCCACCAGCCGGCTGAGCTCGCCGATCAGTTCCAGGTGGCGGCCGAGCTGCAGGTCCAGGTCGATCCGCCGCTTGAGCGCGCTCATCCACACCTCGTCGTACTGCAGGGCGGTGCCGGAGAGGGCCGAGCTGTCCCGCAGCCCCTCCAGCGTCGGGCCCCGGCGGAGGTCCAGGGCTTCCCGGTACTGCTTCGACGCGAGTTCGTGGTGCCCCGCCGCCGCCGACTCCGCGGCCAGCGCGCACAGCCGGTCGAAGCAGACGGTGTCGAGGATGCCCTCGTTGACCTGGAGCTGGTAGCCGGGCGCCCGGGTGCGCAGGGTGCACCAGCGGCCGTCGAGGTCGTGCCGGATCAGGAACTTGCGCAGCTGCGAGACGTACACGCGGAGCGCGGCGAGCGCGGTGGTCGGCGGGCGGTCGCCCCACAGTTCGCGGATGAGCGCCTCGTTGGACACCGTAGCGTTCGGCCGGATCAGCAGGGTGGCCAGCAGCTGCCTCAACTTCCGCTGGGGCAGCGGAACTTCGACGGAGTCGACGACGACCTCCAGCGGCCCGAGCAGGCACAGGGCGACCCCGCGGCGGGTGATGTCCGGCAGGCCGTAGGTCGGCTGCTTGTCCATGACGACCGTCATCCCAGCACCTCCAGCCGCGGGTGCGCGCTGCGGAAGAAGGTCAGCGGCTGGTCCTCGCGGAGCAGGCCGAGGTGGACGACCCGGCCCACCACGATGACGTGGTCCCCGCCGGGGAACATCGCGTGCAGCCGGCAGTCGAGGAAGGCCAGCGCGTCGGCCAGGACCGGGGAGCCGGTCACGCCGGGGCCGTGCCGCAGACCGCCGAAGTCCGCGGTGTCACGGCGGGCGAAGGCCCGGCACAAGTCCGCCTGGTCCGCCGCCAGGATGTTGACGGCGAAGGCGCCGACCTTTTCGACGACCGAGAGGACCCGCGAGTCCCGGTGCACGCAGAAAAGCACCAGGGCGGGGTCGAGCGAGACCGAGGTGAAGGAATTCACCGTCAGCCCCACCGGCTCCTCTCCGCCGGCCACCTCGCAGGTGATCACGGCGACGCCGGTCGGATAACGGCCGCACACCTCCCGGAGCACGCGCCCGTCCACGGGCGCGGTGTCTCTTCCACCTGTGTCGAATACGGTCAAACTGTCCACGTGTTCCCCCTAGGTGAATACCGCACGCACCTCACATCAGCGCAACGACGAACGCTGGGAACGGGCGGCGCAGGTGTCCGACCCTAACGAGGCGATGTTGGTACCACCTACAGCCCAAAGGACGAGGCGGGGCGTACTTTAGGCCGGACCGCCCCTACCAGAGCACCGTGTCGGCGCGCACAAGCGCAGGTCAAGGCGGGTTCAAGCAGGTGCTGCGGGCGAGGTCGGCCGCGCCGACTGGGCAATCTGGGAGACCGGGGGCAGGCGGTCCGCCGGCCGGCCGGCGCCGCGACCGCAGCCGGCGCCCGGCCTCCCCAGGGTCTTCCGACTTTCCGGCGAGAGCTTTTGCGGGCCCTCATCCGAATTTTATCGCACCGAGTGATCCTGTTTTCACCGGTCACCGAGCGACCGGCCCAGGAACGGAAGGGAACAGAATGCGCAGCACTCTCATCGTGGCTCGCATGAGGCCGTCCGCCGAAGCCGACGTGAAACGCATATTCGCCGAATCCGATGCCGGCGAACTTCCCCATCTGATCGGCGTGGCGGAACGCAGGCTGTTCCGCTTCCACGATCTTTACCTGCACTACATGGCATCCGACGACGACGTCCGCGGCCCCATCTCCGAAATGAAGGGCCACGAACTGTTCGTCGATGTCAGCGAGCGGCTGAGGCCCCACATCACGGCGTACGACCCGGAGACCTGGCGCGGCCCTCAGGACGCCATGGCCCACGAGTTCTACACCTGGCGCGCGCAGGGCTGAGACCCATCGTGCCCGAATGGCCCGGCGACGAGGCGTCACCGGTAGGGGGCCCGCACCGAGGGTGCGGGATGACGAGAGGAGGCTGGCGTGGCCAGCGCACGAATGACCAGGATCGCGGCGAAGGATGTGGAGTCCAACCGGCGACGGGGCGGCGATCTGCGGACGCTGCTCAGCCCGGCCACCGCAGAGGCCACCGCGGGCTTCATGGGGGTGCTCACCCTGCTGCCCGGCGAGGTCGTCACCGAGCACTACCACCCGTACTCCGAGGAGTTCCTGTACCTCGTCAGCGGCGAGCTGCTGACGAGGATCGACGGGGAGCCGGTCCCGCTCGCCGCGGGCGAGGCGCTGCACCTGCAGATCAACGTTCGCCACCGGCTGGAGAACCACGGCACGGAACCGGCGTTCATGGTCTTCCAGCTGGGCCCGCTGGCGCCCCGTCCGGAACTCGGCCACGTCGACACCGAGCCCCTGCCGGGCCAGGAGCCGGCGTGACCCGGCGCAGGGCCGTCGTCACCGGGATCGGCGTGGTGGCCCCGGGCGGTGTCGGGACCAAGGCGTTCTGGCAGCTGCTGACCGACGGCCGGACGGCCACCCGCGCCATCTCCCACTTCGACGCCTCGGCCTACCGTTCCCGGATCGCCGCGGAGTGCGACTTCGACGCCGCGGCCGCCGGGCTCACCGCCGAGGAGGTCCTGCGCATGGACCGCGCGGCGCAGTTCGCCGTGGTCGCCGCGCGGGAGGCGCTGGCGGACAGCGGGGCCGGGACCGACGGGGTGCCGCCGCACCGCATCGGAGTGTCGATCGGCAGCGCCGTGGGCGCCACCATCACGCTGGAGCAGCAGTACGTCCGGGTCAGCGACCGCGGCAGCAACTGGGTCGTGGACGCGTCGAACCCGTACCCGTACCTCTACGGGGCGCTGGTGCCCGGCACGCTCGCCGCCGAGGTGGCGTGGACGGCCGGCGCGCAGGGCCCGGTCCGGGTGCTGTCGACGGGCTGCACCTCGGGCCTCGACTCGGTGGCCCAGGGCGCGCAGTTCATCGAGGACGGCTCGGCGGACGTCGTGCTGGCCGGGGCCACCGACGCGCCCATCTCGCCGATCACCGTCGCCTGCTTCGACGCGATCAGGGCGACCTCGCCCAACAACGAGGACCCCGAGCACGCCTCGCGGCCCTTCGACCGCGACCGTGACGGCTTCGTGCTCGGCGAGGGCGCGGCCGTCCTGGTCCTGGAGGACGAGGAGTCCGCACGACGCCGCGGGGCGCGCGTGTACTGCGAGGTCGCGGGCTACGCGCAGCGCAGCAACGCCTTCCACATGACCGGTCTGCGCCCGGACGGCAAGGAACTGGCCGAGGCGGTCCGGGTGGCACTGGACCGCGCCCGGGTACCGGCCGACGCGGTGGACTACGTCAACGCCCACGGCTCCGGCACCCGGCAGAACGACCGGCACGAGACGGCCGCGCTGAAGGTCTCGCTCGGCGAGCACGCGTACCGGGTGCCGGTGAGCTCGATCAAGTCGATGGTGGGTCACTCCCTGGGGGCGATCGGCGCCCTGGAGGTCGCGGCCTGCGCCCTCGCCATCGAGAAGGACACCGTCCCGCCCACCGCCAACCTCGCGCACCCGGATCCCGAACTCGGGCTCGATTACGTACCTCTGACGGCCCGTGAGCAACGGACCGACACGGTGCTCAGCGTGGGCAGCGGATTCGGCGGGTTCCAGACGGCGATGGTGCTCACCGCGCCGGGGAAGGGGGCACGTCATGACTGACACGGCGACGGCCACACGCCGCGCGGTGGTCACCGGCATCTCCGCGGTGGCGCCGAACGGCTTCGGGACGAAGGAGTTCTGGGAGGGCGTGCTGGAGGGCCGCAACGGCCTCGGCCCGGTGACGCACTTCGACGCGGCCGGCTTCCCCGTGCGCACCGTCGGCGAGGTCTTCGGGGACGGCAACCTGCCCG
This sequence comes from Kitasatospora sp. NPDC092286, assembly GCF_044755565.1. Lineage (NCBI taxonomy): Bacteria > Bacillati > Actinomycetota > Actinomycetes > Kitasatosporales > Streptomycetaceae > Kitasatospora > Kitasatospora sp. NPDC092286. Next base: position 28,183 of record NZ_JBIVRD010000015.1, read on the forward strand.
GTGTCGACCCCCGGCTGGCGGTGCAGACCGACCGCTGGAGCCAGTTCGCGCTGCTGGCGGCCGACGAGGCCCTGGCCGACGCCGGGGTGCGGCCGGAGGAGTTCTCCCCGTACGACCTCGGGGTCATCACCGCCTCCTCCTCCGGCGGCAACGCCTTCGGCCAGCGCGAGATCGAGGCCCTGTGGTCGAAGGGACCGCGGCACGTCGGGCCGTACCAGTCGATCGCCTGGTTCTACGCCGCCACCACCGGCCAACTGTCCATCCGGCACGGCATGAAGGGCCCCTGCGGGGTCGCCGTGGCCGAGCAGGCCGGCGGCCTGGACGCCATCGCGCAGGCCCGCCGCGCGCTCCTGCACGGCGACGCCAGGCTCGTCCTGACCGGCGGCACCGAGGCACCGCTGAGCCCCTATGCGCTGACCTGCCAGACCACGTCCGGGGGGCTGAGCCCCGGCGCCGACCCGGAGCGCGCCTACCTGCCGTTCGACGCGGCCTCCCCCGGTCACGTGGCCGGCGAGGGCGGGGCGATCCTGGTCCTGGAGGACGAGCAGGGCGCCCGCGCCCGCGGTGTCGAGGCCCCGTACGGCGAGATCGCCGGTCACGCGGCCACCTTCGACCCGGCCCCCGGCACGCCGGAGGCCGGCACCCCGGTCGCACTGCGCCGGGCCGTGCTGCTCGCCCTCGCCGACGCCCGGGTCCGGCCGGAGGACGTCGACCTCGTCCTCGCCGACGCCGACGGCACGCCCGAGCGCGACCGGATCGAGGCCGCCTGCCTGGCCGAGGTGTTCGGGCCGCGCGGAGTGCCGGTGACCGCGCCCAAGGCGCGCTACGGCCGGCTGTACGCCGGCGGCGGGCCGCTCGACGTCGTCACCGCGCTGCTCGCCCTGCGCGACCAGGTGATCCCGCCGACCGGGCCGGCCGTCGTCGCGGACGCCGCCTACGGCCTCGACCTCGTGGTGGAGCCCCGGCCGGCGCGGCTGCGCACCGCCCTGGTCGTCGCCCGCGGCCACGGCGGTTTCAACTCCGCCCTCGTCGTCCGGGCCCTCGCCCCGTGACGGCGCGCCCCACCTACCACCCCGCGATGCCGAAAGGATCCCACCCCGATGACCGCAGTACCCCTTGAGTACGACGCGTTCCTGACCATCGTCGAACAGTGCACCGGCGTCCCGCTGGAGAGCCTGCAGACGGACGACCCCGCCGTGACGATCGACGACCTGGGCATCGACTCGCTGGGTCTGATCAACATCCTCACCGAGGTCGAGAACCGCTACGACATCCGCCTGGACGCCGAGGGCCTCACCCAGCTCCCCGGCATCTGCGGCCTGGTCAACGAGCAGCTGCGGCTGGCCGCGGCGCGCACCGAGAACGGCATCGTGATCGACGCGCCGTTCGACCTGGTCTGGGACATCACCAACGACGTGGCCGGCTGGCCGGACCTGTTCAGCGAGTACGCCGTCGCGGACGTCCTGGAGCGGCACGGCAACACGGTGCGGTTCCGCCTCGCCCTCCACCCGGAGCCCGACGGCAAGGTCTGGAGCTGGGTCTCCGAACGCGTCATGGACCGCGAGAACCGCAGCGTCCGGGCGCGCCGGGTCGAGACCGGCCCGTTCGCCTTCATGAACATCCACTGGACGTACGAGCAGACCGGCGCCGGCGTGGAGCTGCGCTGGGTACAGGAGTTCCGCATGAAGCCGGACGCCCCGGTGGACGACGCCGCGATGACCGCGCGCATCAACGAGAACTCCAAGGTCCAGCTGGCGCTCATCAAGGAGCGCGTGGAGGCCGCCGCCCGCGCCGGCGCCGGAACGGCGGTGGCCCGATGACCGCCGCCCTCGGCTTCGGCCTCAAGGGCCGGCACGCCCTGGTGACCGGTGGCGCCCGGGGCATCGGGCGGGCCACCGTGCTCGCCCTGGCCGCCCAGGGCGCCGCGGTGACGGCCTGCTACGTCAACGAGAGCGAGCAGGTCGAGTCGCTCCGCGCCGAACTGGCGGAACTGGGCGCCCGGGGGACCCTGGTGCGCGCCGACGTCGCCGACCACGAGCACGCCGCCCGGCTGGCGGCCGAGGCGCACGAGCGGTACGGGGCGATCGACGCCGTCGTGAACAACGCGGGCGTCATCAGCCACCTGCCGCTGACGGACCTCGGTCCCGACGAGTGGCACCGCATCCTCGACACCAACCTGTCCGGCACGTACCACGTCATCCGCGGGGCGCTGCCGCACCTCGCGGAGACCGCCTCGATCGTCAACATCAGCTCCGCCGTGGCGCACCACGGCATGCCGGGCGCCGCCCACTACGTGGCGTCCAAGGCCGGGGTGATGGGCCTGACCCGGGCGCTGGCCAAGGAGCTGGGTCCGCGGGGCGTGCGCGTCAACTGCATCGCCTCCGGGCTGGTCGAGACGGACCAGATGAAGGCGGTCAGCGCCGAGGGGCGGGCCGCGTACGAGCAGCGGATCTCGCTGCGCCGGCTCGGCCGGCCGGCGGAGATCGCCGACGCGGTGCTGTTCCTCGTCTCCGACGCCGCCCGCTACGTCACCGGCGCCACGCTCGACGTCGACGGCGGCATCTGACCCGAAGGAGACCGCACGCCGTGATCCGCGCCGTGTTGGAGATGACGGTCCGGGAGGGCCGCGAGGAGGAGTTCCGCGCCGCCTGGCTGGAGACCGCACGGGCCGCCGCGCTACTGCCGGGCTCCGTCGCCCAGTCGCTGGCCCGGGACCCGCGCACCCCCCGCACCTACCTGGTGATGGCCGACTGGGCCGACCGGGCCGCTCTGGAGGCCTTCCAGAACGGCCCGGCGAGGGAGCAACTCAGCGCCAGGCTGGAGCAGTTCCGTGAATCAGCCCGCAAGCACGTGCTCGACGTGGTCGAGCACGTGCCGGGCACCACACCGATGAAAGGTGGTCCGTCGTGACCGTTCGCATCATGGTTTCCGCCCGGGTCGAGGAGAACGACCAGGCGGCCTTCGAGGAGGCGTACCGGCAGGTCACCGCCGCGGTCAAGGGCACCCCCGGCCACCTGCGCGACGAGCTGCTGCGCGACGCCGAGCAGCCCGGCCGTTACATCCTGCTCGCCGAGTGGGAGAGCGAGGAGGCGTTCCGCACCTGGGAGGACGCCCCGACCCACCGCGAGACCGCGGCCCCGATGTTCCCGTACTGGAGCAAGGGCGAGATCGAGCGGCGGATCTTCGACCTGCGGGCCCGCCTCGACAGCGTGCCGTCGCAGGGCTGAGCGGACCACGGCCCATGGCGACCATCCGAAAGGCCCTGGTGATCGGGGCCGGCATCGGCGGGCTCACCACGGCGGCGGGGCTGCTGCGGCAGGGCATCGCCTGCGAGGTGTTCGAGGCCCGCCCCACGCCGGGACGGCTGCTGACCGGCGGCGGCTTCATGCTCTGGCACAACGCCTTCCTGGCGCTGCGCCGGATCGGGCTGGACGAGGCCGTCGCCGCCGACGCGGTGCGCATGCGCTTCCACGAGTTCCGTTCCGACTCCGGCCGGCGACTCGCCCGGTGGCGGCTGGACGGCCCGACGGAGCGGATCGGCGCGCCGGCCTGCGCGCTGCGGCGGTCGACGCTGCACACGGTGCTGACCGAGGCGGTCGGCGAGGAGCGGATCCACCTCGGCCGCCGGTTCACCGGCTTTACCGAGGACGCCGACGGCGTCACCGCCCACTTCGACGACGGGTCCACGGCCCGCGGCGACGTGCTGATCGGCGCGGACGGACTCCGCTCCACCGTGCGCGCCACGCTGCGCAACGGCTTCGAGCCGCCGCCGCGGTACGCCGGCTACACGGCCTGCCAGGCCATCACCCGGCTGCCGGGCGAGTCGCTGGTGCCCACCGGCACGTTCTTCAACATGTGGGGCAAGGGCGGGCTGCGCTTCCTGTACTGCCGGCTGAACGAGGAGGAGGTCTACTGGGACGCCATCACCAGTGACCGCGCGACCGCCGGGATCGACACCCTGCGCCTCTCGCGGGGGGCCGGGCTGGCGGCCGCGTACCGGAACTGGCCGGACCCGGTCGGCCGGATCATCGCCTCGACCGACGAGGAGGCGATCCTGCCGGTGCCGATCCACGACCGGCCGCCGGCCGGCGGGTGGAGCAAGGGCCGGGTGGTGCTCACCGGCGACGCGGCCCATCCGATGACGCTCAACCTCAGCCAGGGCGCCGGTCAGGCCATCGAGAGCGGTGTGGTGCTCGCCGACCTGCTGGGCCGGTGCGAGCCGGACGCCGTGCCCGCCACCCTGCGCGCGTTCGAGTCCGCCCGTCGCGCGCGGGCGGCGGACATGGTGACGACCTCGTGGCGCATCGGCGCGCTGGGGCTCGCCCACAGCGGCCCGCTGTGCCGGCTGCGCGACGCGGCGATGTACGCGTTCTTCGACTCGGTCGCGCGCGGCCAGAGCTACTCGCTGATGCTGGACGACCGGCTGGAGCGGGCCCCGCTGCAGACGGCCGAGCCGCTCGGCCACGGGGCGGGGTGAACCGGCCCGATGCTGGTCACCATTCTGGCCGTCGTCCTGGTCCTGTGCACGGGGATCCTCGCGGGCGCCCTGCTCGCGGTGGAACGCGCCATCGTCCCGATGCTGCTGCGGCTGCCGCGGCAGACCTGGTCCGACGTGCACCGGCTGCTGGACCCGGGGTTCGACCCGCTGATGCCGACCGTCAACAAGGTGGCCCTGGCCGCCGGCCTCGGGCTCACCGTGCTGGCGCCGGGGGCCGCCGCGAAGGCCGCCTTCGCGGCGGCGCTGGCCTCGGTGGCCGGGGTCGCCCTGGTGTCGGAGCTGCGCAACGTGCGGATGAACCGGCGGATCGACGGCTGGGCCGCGGCCGGCGAGATCCCCGACGGCTGGGACGCCCTGCGCACCCGGTGGGCGCGCGCCAATCTGCTGCGCACCGTCTTCGCCGGCCTGGCGTTCGGCATCGCGCTCGGCGGCACCTGGCTGGTGCTCGGCTGAACCCGACCCCTGAACCGAACTCCCCTTCCCTGGAGGGCACTTCGCCTTCCCTGATCCGACCTTCGTCCTCGGTGGACCGAGGACCCGTTCCCGATCCGAGGAGCTGATCCGGTGAATCCGGCACACGAGGAGCACGAACCGCACGCACCCGCCCCCGGGGCCGCCGGCCGGACACCCGGAACCCCGGAGTTCGCGGGCCGGGTCGCCCTGGTCACCGGTGCCTCCCGCGGCATCGGCGCGGCCACCGCCCGGCTGCTGGCGGCCCGCGGGGCGCGGGTCGCGGTCAACTACCACAAGAGCGCGGACCGGGCCGAGGACCTGGTGTCCGCGATCCGGCGGGACGGCGGTGCGGCGGTGGCCGTCCAGGGCGACGTCACCGACCCCGCCGGGGTGACCGCCCTGGTCGGGGCCGTCACGACCGCGCTCGGCCCGATCGACGTCCTGGTGCTCAACGCCGCCGGGCTGGGCGCCCACGAGGCGCGCATCGCCCCTGCGGCGGACCTCTCCTGGGAGGACCTGGAGCACGTGGTCAGCCAGCAGCTCAAGGCGCTGTTCCTGACCGCGCGGGCCGTGCTCCCCGGCATGGTCGCCCGGGGCGGCGGCTCGGTGGTGGCGGTCGGGGCGGCGCTCGCCAAGCGGCCGGCACCCCGGTTCCTGCCGCTGACCGTGGCCAAGGCGGGCGTGGAGGCCGCCGTGCGCACCCTGGCACTGGAGGTGGGCCCGCACGGGGTGCGGGTCAACGCGGTGGAGCCGAACCTCGTGCTCACCGAACTCGCCCGCTTCATCCCCGAGGAGCAGCGCCGGGCGGCCGCCGAGCGGGCCGCGCTGCGGCGCAACGGCACCCCGGAGGACATCGCCGAGGTCGTCGCGTTCCTCGCCTCCGAGCGCGCCGCGTACCTCACCGGCAGCTGCCTGGTCGCGGACGGCGGCACGTCACTCGCCTGACGCCCCGGCCGGCCGGCACCCGGCCACACCCCAGCACCGGGTTTTCCCGCTCTTTATCACCCTCTTTGCAACCACTGATTGCCTGTCACCACGGCTGCCGTCCGCCTCCGGACGATCCGACCGAAAGGAATGAACCTTGTCGAAGCCCGAACGGAAAGTCGTCAACCGGGACGAGGTCGAGCCCGTCTGCTGGTTCGGCGAGGAGGGCCGGTTCCTGCTCCGCAAGGAGGACACCGGCGGTCTGTACAGCTTCTACCAGATCTCCACCCAGCCGGGCAGCGGTCCGCCGCTGCACGTCCACGAGACCGCCGACGAGGCGTTCTTCGTCAACAAGGGCACCTACGAGTTCGAGGTCGGCGGGGTCACCGAGCGGATCGGCGAGGGGACCGTGATCTTCGGCCCGCGCGCCGTGCCGCACCGCTTCCTCAACGTGGGTGACGAGCCCGGCCAGTTGCTGGTCATCGCGACCCCCGGCGGGGTGGAGAACTTCTTCATCGGGCTGTCGAAGCTCGTCTCGGGCGGCGGCATGCCGGACTGGGAGAAGATGCAGCAGCTCGCCAACGAGAACGAGATGCGCGGATTCATGCCGCCGCCCGGCGCCCGCGGCGACCTGAAGGGTCCGCAGGCCGTCCGGCACGGCCTGCACGGCGCCCCGGCCGACGCGCGGCCCCGCGGCTGACCCACCCGGCCCGGGGGTGACCCACCCGGCCCGGGGGCGGGGCCCGCGCCCTCCACCACCGGACGTCCGTCCGCCGAACGGCCCGCCGGGCCCCGGCCGGGGCAGCGCGCCATTCGCGCTGTCCCGGCCGACCCCGTTCCGCTCCGGCGCACCTGTGGCGCCGCCCACCTGCCTCAGTCCGACCAGGAGGACACCATGCCCGGACAACCCTCCGGCAACCGCGCCGGCCTGCGGCTCGCCGCGCCGCCGCGCCACGACGTGATCATTCTGGGTTCCGGCATCGCCGGTTCGACCCTCGGCGCCATCCTCGCCAAGCAGGGCGTCTCCGTCCTGCTCCTCGACGGCGGCGTCCACCCGCGGTTCGCCGTCGGCGAGTCGACGACGCTCTACACCCTCAAGGTGTTCCGGCTGCTCGCCCGGCGCTACGGCGTTCCCGAGCTGGAGTCGCTCACCTCCTCCGACGGCATCCGCGACGACATCTCGCCGACGTCCGGCACCAAGCGGCACTTCGGCTTCATCCGGCACGAGGAGGGCAAGGAGCCCGACCCGGCCGAGTTCCTGCAGTTCAGCCCGCCGTCCAAGGCCCTGCAGACCGGTCATCTGTTCCGTCAGGACACCGACGCGTACCTCTTCCACACGGCCATCCGCTACGGCTGCGACGCCCGGCAGGCGTTCCACGTCGAGGACGTGGAACTCGCCGAGGACCACGTCGCCGTGGTCGGCCGGGGCGGCGAGCGGTACGAGGGCCGCTGCCTGGTGGACGCCAGCGGTTTCCGCTCGCCGCTCGCCGCGAAGCTGGACCTGCGCCGTCCGCCGGAGGCGCTCAAGCACCACTCCCGCTCGATGTTCACCCACATGCTGGGGGTCCGGCCGACCGACGAGTGCCTGCGCGTGGGGCCCGAGGACGCGCCGCCGATCCCGTGGGTCGAGGGCACCATGCACCACCTCTTCGACCGCGGCTGGTTCTGGTCGATCCCGTTCAACAACTCTCCCGGCTCGAAGAACCCCCTGGTCAGCGTGGGGCTCACGCTCGACGAGCGGAAGTACCCGCGGAACCGCGACGTGACCCCGGAGGAGGAGTTCCGCGCCTTCGCGGCACGCTTCCCCGCGGTGGAGCGCCTGTTCGCGGACGCGCGGACGGTGCGGCCGTGGGTGTCGGCCGACCGGATCCAGTACACCTCGACCCGGACGGTGGGTCACCGCTGGTTCCTGATGTCCCACGCGGCCGGCTTCCTCGACCCGCTGTACTCCCGCGGTCTCACCAACACCGGTGAGGTGATCAACTCGCTCGCCTGGCGGCTCCTCGAGGCGCTCTCCGACAACGACTTCGACGAGGAGCGCTTCCGCTACGTCGACGAACTCCAGCAGGGCCTGATCCGGCACAACGACGAGCTCGTCAACAGCTCCTTCGTCTCCTTCCAGGACCACACGCTGTGGAACGCCGTGTACCGCGTCTGGTGCGCCGCCGAGGTGCCGATCAACCTGCGCTTCGACCGGTTCACCGAACGCTTCGAGGAGTCCGGCGACGACGGCGTGCTCCGCGCGATGGAGAAGGCCGCGTACCCCGGGCTGCCCGTTCCCGGGTCCCCGGGCTACAAGGCCCTGTTCGACGAGATGGTGCGGATCTGCGACGCGGTCGACCGCGGGGAGCGGACCGCCGCCGACGCCGGGGCCGAGCTGCTGAAGACGGTGGTCGAGGCGCCGGTCGTGCTGGACCACCTGGGCCTGCGCGACCCCGAGTGCCGGTTCGTCTACCCGATGCCCGACGACCTGCGGCGGATGGCCGGCTGGCTGCGCAACGACGGTCCCGACGAGCTGCGCTACCTGACCACCGGCGTCGACGTGCACGGTGCGCCGCTGCCGACCGAGGCGGACGTCGAGAAGGCGCTGCCGCACTGACCCGGCACGCGGAACGGCCGTCGGCGGCCGGGCGTTCCGCGCTCCGGGCAGTGCGCCCGGCCGGCACGAGCGGCCGACACGAGCGGCCGGCTCCCACGAAGGTGTGGGAGCCGGCCGCTCGGTGCTGTGCGCGGCCCGCGGGTGCGCCGCGGGCCGCGGCCTCAGGGCGTCCGGGGCGTGACGCGGAACACCGGGCAGCGCTCCGCAGCCGCCTCGAAGTGCTCCGGGGAGCCGGACTCGACCAGCCCGTTGCGCACGAACGCGCCCACGCCCCGCGGGACCTGCCGCGGGAACTCCCGCAGCACACGGCCCCGCTCCGCCACCGGCAGCTCGACCAGGTCCACCCGCTGCGAGCGCCGGCCCCGGGTCAGCGTCCCGTGGCCCGCCGCGCGGGCGTTCCTGACCCAGTCGGACTCCGGGTACGCCTGGAGAAGGTGGCGAACGCCGTCGACCACCACCGGGGCGACCGGGTTGGTCCGCGGCAGGCCGCTCCGGCGGCCGGGGACGGTGAGCAGGTACATGGGCCCGAAGGGCAGCCCCAGCCGGTGGAGGAGGACCACGGCCTTGTTGCGGACCCGGTGCCGGGGGGAGATCCGGCGCCGCGCGGTCATGCCGCCCGCCGCTCGTGGACGCGCCGCGTGATGGCCCGGACCACGGACCGCGGCATCGCCCGCATCAGGGGCAGCCGGACGCGGTACGCCAGGCCCGGCACCGTGGACGTCCGCCCGGCCGCCACCGCGTCCAAACCCGCCCGGGCGACCTGATCGGCCGTCAGCCACTTGATGCCGGGCAGCGCGTCGGTCGACACCCCGGCCGCCTCGTGGAACCCGGAGCGGGTCAGGCCGGTGTGCACGGTGGTGATGTGGACGCCGTGGCGGGCGACCTCCATGGCCAGGCTCTCGCTCAGCGAGGAGAGGAAGGCCTTGGAGGCGGCGTACGTCGCCGAGCGCGGCTTGGGCAGGACGGCGACCAGCGAGGAGACGTTCACGATCCCGCCGGAGCCGCGGGCGATCATGCCCGGCAGGCAGGCGTGGGACAGCCTCAGCGGGACGACCGCGTTGAGCACCGCCGTGTGCAGCTCGCGCTCCGCCGGCAGCTCCGCGAAGTACCCCGAGCCGCTCGACCCCGCGTTGTTCACCAGCAGCTCCACCGGCCGCTCGGGATCGGCGAGCCGCTGCTCGGCGAGCGCGAGCTGACTCTCGTCGGTGAGGTCGAGCCGGAGCACCTCCACGGTCACCCCGTGGGCGGCCCGCAGGTCGCTCGCGAGCCGTTCGAGGAGTTCGCCCCGCCGCGCCACGAGGACGAGGTCGACGCCCTCCCGCGCCAGGAGCCTGGCGAACCCCTCACCGATCCCGCCCGACGCCCCGGTCACCATGGCCGAGGCGTAAGGAAATCGCCGCATGCTGTTCCCCCAATTCCTGAAAAATTCGACCGGACACGCTCGAACACATTAACCTAGGCCCCGGCGGACGGGCCAGTGAACGGAATACCCGAAGAAGCCCCGCGGCACCGATTTATACCTGCTTAACCCCGGTTTCATCGGCCGGTGGTGCAATGCTGCCGCACGATTTCCCGACCTCAGAAGACCGCCGGCCGCACCCGGCCCCGTCCCCGTCGAAATGGCTGGTGTCGTTTCCATGAGATCCTCCGCGCAAGAGCGGAAATCACCGCTCCCCGCGCCCTCCGCCCCCGGCGCCGGTCCGGCCGCCCGGCTGAACTCCCTCACCGGCCTGCGCTGGATCGCGGCCCTCGCCGTCTTCCTGTCGCACGTCGGCACCCTGCTGCCGCTGCCGGACGCCAAGCCGCTGCTGTCCCTCGGCTCCTCCGGCGTGACGTTCTTCTTCGTCCTCTCCGGCTTCGTCCTGACCTGGACGTGGACGGCCGGCGACCGGGTCGGCCCGTTCTACGGCCGCCGGTTCGCCCGCATCTGGCCGGTGCTGCTGGTGGCCGTGCTGGTCCCGCTGCTGCTCCAGCTGCCCGACGCCCGGCCGGACCACGCCGACACCCTGAAGGTGACCGCGCTCTCCGCCGTCCTGCTGTACCAGGCCTGGGTGCCCGGCCACATCCTGGACAGCGCGAACCCGGTGGCCTGGTCCCTCGCCTGCGAGGCGTTCTTCTACGCGCTCTTCCCGTTCGTCGCCAGGCCCCTGGCGCGGCGGTCGCTGCGCTGGCTCGGCGTCGCGGCCGTCCTGCTGCTGGTGGTGGGCTGGGGCCTGAGGATCTGGCTGTGGGACGCCTACCCGCCCCAGGCGCGGCCGAAGTTCACCGGGGTGAACGGCCTGCTCCTCGGCACCTTCTCGCCGGTCGCCCGGGTCTGGGAGTTCCTGCTCGGCGTGGTCGCCGCGGCCGCCGTGCGCAAGGGCTGGCGTTCCCCGATCGGCGTCGCGCCGGCCGCCGCCCTGGTCGCCGCCGGCTACGTCGTCCTGTGGCTGCTGCGCGAGGAGACCTGGCGTCTCTTCGTCGTCTACGACGCCCTTCCCCAGGTCACCGCTCCGCTGTTCGCCCTGCTGATCGTGGCGGTCGCCGGAAAGGAGATCTCGGGCGGCACTTCGTGGCTCGGCACGCGGCCCATGGTGAAACTCGGAGAATGGTCGTACGCCTTCTACCTCCTGCACTTCACGGTGCTCTTCGAGATTTCCTCCTCGCTTTTCGACAAGAACGGCGTCATGGAGTACTACATGCGCCCGGTGAAGGCGAGCTGGTCGAATGCGGGGTGGGCGGTCCTCGCCCTCGCGATCACCCTGGCCGCCTGTGCGCTGCTGTACCAGTTCTACGAGCGCCCCGTGGAGCGGTGGCTGCGCGCCCGGATCGGCGGCGGCCGCGGCGGACGGTGACGGCCGCCCGACGGACCTGACGGTGCCCGGCCCCGTTCCGGCCGGGCACCCGACACCAGGAAGCGACGAGCACCCGCTCCCGGACCGACCAGCAGTCCGGGAGCGGGTGTTCGTCACGCCCCTGGTCCCCGTCCGGCCCGGCCACCGGCCCCGGGGACCCGCGGCCCGTGGAGGGCCGGCCGGGGTCCACCGGACCGTACTGTCCGGATCACTGTATGGATGCGATCCCGCTGTGGAACCATACTGCCACCGCGTAACCATGATCCCAGGGGGAGAAACATGCCGGTGGCGCCCCGCCTCAGCATCCTCGTCGTCGACTCGCACCCCATCTCGCTGGCCGGCCTGCGCACCATTCTGGACAACTGTCCCGATTTGACGGTGGTCGGTACGGCGCACGACCGCGAGAGCGCCGTCGAGCGGTACCGGGAGCTGCGACCCGATGTGGTGGTGGTGAGCACGCACAAGCATGCGGGCCGGGCCCTGGACATCGTGGGCGCACTGTCCAGGACCCGGTCGCCGCTGCCCGCGGCCAAGGCGCTCGTCCTGGTCGACGACGTGGACGCGGCGGCGGACCACGTGCTGCAGGCCGGTGTCCACGGCGTGCTGTCCTGCGCGAGCACGTCCGAGGAGGTCGCCGCCGCGGTCCGCATCACGGCCACCGGCCGCTCCCTGCTGATCCCCCGGGCCCGGGAGGAGTCCGGGGATTCCCCGCTGGAAACGCTGACCGAGCGGGAGCTCCAGGTCTTCCACCTCGTGGCCCAGGGATTCAGCAATGCCGAGATCTCGGCGGAGCTGAAGCTCAGCCAGAGCACCGTGAAATCGCACATCCGGAACGCGATGGAGAAACTCCATTTGCGCAACCGCGTGCACGCCGTCATCTTCGCCTACGAGAACAGGATCATCCACGCGGACCGGTAGCGAAAGGCGCCGGGCCCGGGGTGTCCCGGTCCTGCGCCCGCAGCTGGGAAAGGACCCGCTGCACGTCGAAGACATTCCGGTCCTCGACGACGAGCCCGTTCTCCACCCGCCACAGCTGGATTCCTTCCGAGGAGATCGCCCGCCCGGTGGGCGGAACGCCGGCGAACTCCCCCACGTGCGTGCCCCGGGTCGTGTACCAGCTCGCCACCCACGGGCCCTCGGCCACCTGCAGCCCGACCTCGACGGTGAGCCCGGCGAACGCCGCGCGCCGCAGCCGGACGCTCTCCCGGGGGCCCTCGGGGCCCACCGGCCGGCCGCCCAGCCGGAACTCCGGGGCGAAGATCAGGTCCGCCACGTCCAGCTCCCCGCGACTCCAGCCCTGGTCGAACCAGCGGCGGGCGAGGGCCTTGTTCGCCTCCTGGACGCTCGCCACCCCCTCCGGGGCCACGGTGCTCACCGGCCTCCCTCCGCGGGGAGGGGGGCCGACCCGGCACCGGCCGCGCGCAGGGCGTCGAGGCTCTCGCGGCCGATGGTGCTCAGCGCCGGCACCGGCGATCCGGCCGCCCACTGCAGGAACTCCACGATCTGGCCGCGGTCCGGGTGCATGAACCGCCGGTTCTCGTCCTTCCAGCCGAATCCCGGGTGGACCGCCTCGGAACCCCTGACGAGTCCCATGATGATGTCCGCCGCCCGGTCGCCGTCGATCTCCTTCGCCTCGTACTGCTCGCAGGCCCTCGCCGTACCGTCCAGAAGGGCCTTGAAATCGTCGTTGTCGGGCCACCAGAGGCCGACGTGCGGCACCTTCTCCAGCTCGTCGAAGACGCGCGCGTCGCGGTCGGCGCGGTACTTGCGCAGCGCGTTGTTGATCCGCAGCGTGCCGGGTGTGTTGCCGCTCCCCCAGACACGGAAGACGGCGTCCCAGAGCCGGAAGTGGGAAAAGGAGATGAACGAGCAGTTGACGAGGGTGTCGTTGTGGTCGAGCAGGCCCTGTTCGAGCTCCTCGACGTAGCGGAAGCGCTCCTCGTCGAAGTCGTCGTCCGCGAGTGCGGCGAGCAGCCGCGGGGCGAGCGCGTGGATGATCTCGAAGGTGTTGGACATGCCCCGGGAGTAGAGCGGGTCGAGGAAGCCCGCGGCGTGCGACATCAGGCACCACCGCTGTCCCACGGTCTTGTTGGAGGAGTACTGCAGCCGGCCCGTGGACACCCACTCCCGGACCTTCCTGGCCCCCTCGAACTGCCGTGCCACCGCCGGGAAGCGGCTCAGCAGCAGCTCGAACTCCTCTTCCGCGCCGATGCCCTCCGGCTTGGGGTACAGCCGCGGGTCGAAGGTGACGCCCACGCTGCACAGCGGGTTCCGGGAGAGCTCGTGGTTGTCGAACGGGATGATCCAGAACCAGCCCCGCTCGAAGAGGTGGTGCATGGTGCCGTTGTGCCAGGGCACCGGCGGCCGGTCCTGCTCGGGCACCTCCAGCACGTCGTCGAACCGCTTGACGCCGATCATGTGCGTGAACAGCGAGCGGGAGTGGTGCCGGAACCGGGCCGGCTGCTCGCGCAGGCCCAGGTGGTCGGCCAGCGGCGAGCGGAAGCCGCTCGCGTCCACCAGGTAGCGCGCCCGGACCAGGTTCCCGTCGGTGCCCGTCACGGTGACGCCGGCGTCGTCGAAGTCGATCTTCTCCGCGCGCCACTGCTGACGGGTGTCGCAGCCGTACCCGACGGCGACCCGCAGCAGGTAGGCATCGCTGTCCTGGCGGAACAGGTGGCTCGCCGAGGTCAGCGCGTCGGGGATGACGAACTGGTGCGCCTCGGTCGGGTCCGGCTCCTGGCCCGGCCGGTGCAGCATGAAGCCGAAGTGCTGCTTGCGGCCGAAGGTGTTGCTCACCTGCTGGTTGATGGTCGTGGCGTCGGTGAGGGCCTCGAACTCGGGGATGTCGTAGCGTTCGGCCAGCACCTGGAGCCAGGCGACGAGTTGAGGGATCATGGACTCGCCCACCGCGAAGCGGGGGTGGGTGCCCGCGTCGGCGATCAGCACCTTCGCCCCGCTGCGGGCCAGCACCGCGCCGAGGGTGGATCCGGCGATTCCCGATCCCAGGATCACCACATCGTGGCTGGGGCTCTGTATCGACACTGTCGGTTCCCTTCGCACTCGTCCGGTCGGGGGCGCCGCGTTGCCGTCGGCGCCCGCGCCACCAGCCTTGCGCACTCAGGTGAAGCGGTGAGAAAGCGCGTGCAGGCCACCGCGCCGTGGCGCGGTGGCCTGCACCGTCAGGCGCGGTTCTGCGGGCCGGCCTGCGTGGCGGGAGCGGCGGACGAGCCGTCCGTCCGTCCCGCTTCCCCTGCCGCGTCGTCAACGGCGGGGCGGTTCCTCGGGGCGGGTACCCGTTCGGGGGTAGTGACGAGCAGCCGGCCCAAGGAGCGTGGGAACCACCAGTTGGACCGCCCGAGGAGGGTGACCAGAGCCGGGGTGAGCAGACCCCGGACCACGGTGGCGTCGATGATGATGCCCGCCGCCAGAGCGGTGGCGAACACCTTCACATCGGTGATCGGAATGCTGGCCAGTGCGGTGAAGGCCAGGAAGAGGATGAACGCCGCGGAGGTGACCAGCCGGCCCGTGCGGCTGATGCCCGTCACGACGGACGGCACCACGGTGTCGCGCACGCCCTTGGCACTCAGCTCCAGGTGGGTCTCGCGGATGCGGTGGAGGATGAACACCTCGTAGTCCATGGACAGTCCGAAGAGGAAGGCGAAGACCGCCATCGGGACCCAGATGGTCACCGCCCCGATCGCCGGGGTGTCGAACAGCAGCTCGCTGCCGTAGCCCTTCTGCCAGATCAGGACGACCACGCCGTACGCCGCGCAGGTGGACAGCGCGTTGAGGATCAGCGCCTTGATCGGCAGGACCACCGAGCGCAGCGTCCGGGCGAGCACCACGAAGGTGAGCAGGGCGACGAAGACCAGGATCAGCCCGAGGGAGCCGTAGACCCCGTCGATGAAGTCCACGTCCGTGGCGGGGCCGCCGCCGACCAGGGTGCCCGGGGTGTCCTCCGCGAGGTCCATGACCTTGGTGACCGTGTCCCGGCCGGTGCTGCTGGACGGGTCGGCCTTGGTCCACACGTCGATGACGCGCTGTCCGCCGCGCGCCCAGTCCGCCGGGGCGGCCGAGCCCGCGACGCCTTCGAGCGCGGCGAGCCTGCCCTGCACGGCGTCCGAGCCGCCCGCGTCGACGACGACCTCCAGCGGGCG
The DNA here is from genome assembly GCF_044755565.1 of Kitasatospora sp. NPDC092286. Lineage (NCBI taxonomy): Bacteria > Bacillati > Actinomycetota > Actinomycetes > Kitasatosporales > Streptomycetaceae > Kitasatospora > Kitasatospora sp. NPDC092286. The sequence goes on from NZ_JBIVRD010000015.1 coordinate 43,648, forward strand.
GGCGATGCCCTCGCCGAAGCCGGCGTCGACGATCCGCTGGTAGGCCGCGGCGGGCTTGCCGCCCTGGGCGAGCGTCACGGTGGCCGGCTGGCCCAGGCGCAGGGCGAGCACGGGGGCGGCGAGGGCCAGCAGCACCGCGCCGCTGAGCACCGCGCACAGCGCGGGACGGCGGGTGGTGAAGCCCGCGATCCGGCCCCACAGCCGGCTGTCCGGACGGTGCACCCGGCGCGGCCGGTCGAGCTTGTCGCCCCAGGCGTACAGCAGCACGGGCAGCAGGGTGATCGCGACGCCGACGCTGACCAGCGGGATCAGCAGGCCCGCGTAGCCGACGCTGCGCAGGAACGGGACCGGCAGGACCACCAGCGCGGCGAGCGAGATCGCCACCGTGGCGCCGCTGAGCACCACCGCGTGGCCCGCGCTGGAGACGGCCCGGACGACCGCCTCCCGGCGCTCCTCGGGCGAGGAACCGTCGGATCCGGGCTTCTGCCGCTCCTCCCGCCAGCGGGTGACGATCAGGAGCGCGTAGTCGATCGCGATGCCCAGGCCGATCAGCGCCACCAGGTACTGGACGATGAAGGAGACGTCGGTGATCCCGGTGATACCGCGCACCAGCAGGAACGTCGTCGGGATGGCGACCATGGCCATCAGCAGCGGCACCACGGCGAGGCCGCTGGCGAAGACCAGGGCCAGCACGACCAGGGCGCCGAGGGCCCCGATCAAGGTCTCGTAGATCGGGCTGCGCTGGCCTCCGCTGTCGCGGCCGGAGAGGACCGGCTGGCCGGTCAGTTCGACCGGGGCGCCGCCGATCCTCGCGCTCTCGACCGCCGTCTTGATCGCCGGGAGCGACTGCTCGTAGGGGGCGTTGGAGCGGTTGGCCGGCGGGTAGACCAGCGCGACCGTGGTGCGCTTGTCCTGGGAGACCAGGGACTCGCCGCCGGGACCGGCGAACGAGACGCTGCGGCCGCCCTTCGGGGTGACCTTGGCGATCAGGTCGCCCCACTGCTCGCGGACACCGCCGCTGTCGACCGTCGAGCCGTCGGGCACGGTCACGACGAGCAGCAGCGGGGCGTTCTTGCCGCCGGTCTGCGAGAAGCGCTGGGCCAGGGCGTCGTTCGCCTCCTGGGAGTGCTTGTCCGGGAGCCGGGACTCGAACGAAAGCTTGTCGATCGTGCTGCCCGACATGGCACCACCGGCCAGGGTGAGCACCACCCAGACCAGGACGACTGACAGCCGATGGGCGAGCACCCACCGCGTCATGCGCTCCAAGGTAACCCCTCCTGTAGGGACGCTACTGTGTAGCTACGCTACGCATGTAGGAGGAGACCATAGCCCGGCCACAACCGGTGACGCAATATCAAATGAACCGATCCGGTCGCGAGTTGGCACACGACGGAACGGCCCCGGAACGCACCGGTCCCCTGGTGGGCGACCGGCCGCGAGCGGCGCAACGACCGGCCCGAGGGCCGGGTGAGGAGACCGGGGCCGCCAACGCGAAACGCCCGGCCGGGAGACCCCGGCCGGGCGCCTGCGTGAACTCATCGCGGCCCGGACGACCGACCACGTGGTGCAACGTCCCCCGGAAACCGCCGTGTCGGCGGCCGGGCCGGACAGGAGACGGCGCTACACGGGATCCGCCCCGCGCAGGACGGAGAGGAAGCGCTTCAGGGCCGTCCCGAAGTACCCGGCGGCCAGCAGCGTCAGCGTCGCCGGCAGGACGACCTTGGGCCAGTCCAGCGACTCCGGATGACTCACACCCCGGTTGACCAGCAACAGGGTCAGCGCGCCCAGCACGCAGAGCAGCCCGATCAGGGCCGCGAGCGTACCAGTGGCGACCACCTGGTCCCGCGGAGCGGCCGCCGCCTCGAAACCGATGCCCTTGCGGATGCCGGAGAGCCCGCCCGCCAGTGACAGCACGCAGCCGAAACCCACCACCGCCAGCCCCACCAGCAGCAGCGGCGGATGCTGCGGCCAGGGGCCGGCCGGCCCGCCGAGCAGCGCCGAACCCCAGGCCACCGCCAGCAGCGGCAGGGCACAGACCGCCTGCAGCGACAGCCGGTTGGCACTGATGCGCAGCGTGGCGTCGTTGTAGGCACGGGCGACCTCGGACGGCGCGCCCCACTCCAGGACGGCGCGCTGCGCCGCCTCCTCCAGGTCGTCGCAGACGTCCAGATTGCCCTCCGCCGCGCACTGGAGGCCGTCGAGTATCTCGTCGACGATGGCCGAACGGCGCGAGTCCGGCCCGACCAGGTGCTCCGCCACATGGTCGGTGAAGCTCTGCAGCACGGCCGCGTGCGTCACGGCTGCCCGCCCAGGACGACCGAGATCACGGAGGAGACCTCCCGCCACGCCGTCCGTTTGTCGGCCAGTGCCCGGCGGCCCGCCGTCGTGAGGAAGTAGTTCCGCCGGCGACGGCCGTTGTGGGTGATCCACTCGCTGTCGACCAGCCCGGCGGCCTCCAGCCGGTGCAGCGCCGGATAGACCGTCCCGGTCGGGAGGTTGATGGCGTCGCCGCTACGCCGCCGGAGCTCCTCGATCACCGCGTAGCCGTGCTGCGCCCCGGGCTCCAGCACCGACAGCAGCATGCCTTCCAGATTGCCTCTCAGGGTCTCCGCCTTCACGCTTCCCCACCCTACACATCGGGGCCCGGCCGGAACACGGCTGATTCGAGCCGCAATCGTTCAGCCGGACGCACGACCCTGCCGTCCGGCCGTGGCCATGTCCTCCTCGACCGCGCCACCCCCGGCGCCGGGGCCCGGCACCACGGCCGGCGCCCGGCGGGCGCTCCTGGCCTCGATCAGGTTCAGGACCGGCCCGGTCATGGCGGTGGTCACCAGCGCCATGACGACCATCAGCGAGTACAGCGGGCCGTCCAGCAGGCCGAGTTGCAGTCCGACGCCGAGGATCACGAGTTCGGTGAGGCCCCGGGTGTTCATCAGCGCCGCCAGGGTCCCCGAGTCCTCCGCGGTGAGTCCCTGCGAGCGGGCACCCAGGTACGTCCCGCCGAACTTGCCGCCGATGGCGACGAGGAGGATGACGGCCAGCTCGGTCAGCCCTTCGAGGCCCACCCCGCGCAGATCGACCTTCAGGCCCGCGACCACGAAGTAGACGGGGAGCAGCAGCGAGGTGATCTCGCCCGTGCGCTCGCAGAGTTCCTCGCGCGTCGCCTCCGTCCCCTCGCGGGGCATCAGCGCACCGAACAGGAAGGCGCCGAAGATGTAGTGCATCCCCATCGCCTCGGTCGCCGTTCCGGACAGGAAGATGCCGACCATCACGACGGCCATGCCCGTCGGGGTGAGCCCCTTCCCGGGGGCGCCGTGGGTGAGCACCCGCCGCAGCAGGGGCCGCAGGGCCAGCAGGAGCACCGTGAACGGGACGAGCAGGGAGACCTGCCAGTAGCCGCCGGCGCCGCCGACGACGGCCTGCACCCCGGCCAGCGCGGACCAGGCGGCGACGTCGACGACCGCGGCGGTGGCCAGTGCGAGGCCGCCGATCGCGAGGCGGGACATGCCCCGGCCGACCAGGATGCGGGCGAGCACCGGGAACGCGGTCACCGACACGGACAGACCGATGAACACCACGAACGCGGCCCGCTGCTCGGTCGGGTGGTTGCGCAGCAGGAAGAAGGCGAGCGGGATGCCGAGGGCGAACGGCACCAGGGTCGAGCCCGTCGCGGCGCCGACGGTGATCCTCACCCGGCCGCGCAGGAAACGGTGTTCGAGTTCCAGCCCGACGACGAACATGAACAGGGCGACGCCGATGTTCGCCAGCGCCCCCAGCAGGGGCCGCACGTCGGCGGGGAAGAGCCGGTTGGCGACCAGGCTGCCGAACAGCGTCGGTCCGAGCAGGATGCCGGCCAGGATCTCGCCGACCACGGGCGGCTGGCCGAGACGGCCGGCCAGCGCGCCCAGACCGCGGGCGAGCAGCAGGATGAGACCTAAGTCCAGGAACAGCAGCTCAACTTGATGGGTCGTCATGATCGGTACGGTCCTCGATTCGGCCGGGCGTCGACGGAAAAGGCGTTGACCGAGCGCCACCCGTGCCGCGGGGCGCGGGGGTGTTCGTTCGACGTGCCGGTGCGGCCACGTCGTGAAAGGGGCGCGCGACGAATCGCGGCCCCGCAGCGCGCGTCCCGGTTCGGGGAAGGTGCCATCGACGGCACGCGGCGGCTGCGCGGCGTTTCCCGACGGGGGGTCACACGCTCCGTCGGCGCTCCCAGCCTGCGGTTCGCTCCGCGGCGGTGTCATCGCCCAGATTGCCCATCCGGCGCCCGGCGCCGACCCCCCCGGCAAACTTTCCATAAATCACGTGACCTGCGTATCCGCCGCCGACGTTTTGTCGGTTGCCTCGAAGCGGATCCGTATGCAAGGCTCAAAGCCGCCGTAACAGACTGCAACGGGGGGTTGCTGAGTGTCTGCAGGTGAACACAGACCCGGGCGGGGCCGGCTCCGGCACGGACCGTCGCACGAAGAGTCTTCCGCACAGTCAGCATCGCCGCCCACGGCCGGAGTCCTCCTCCGGGCCGACTGCCCGCACGAGCCGCCGACACCTCCGGGTGTGTCAGGTGCGCGGCCCGTCCGCGCGACGCCCCGCTCCCCCGGCAGCACCCTCCGCTGAACATCACTCTGTTCTCGTACGGGCGCGCTTTCCTGCTGCCGTTCCAGTCTCTGCGGGACACCGGAACGGCGCCACAGCGGCCGCACGCCCGTTTCTCATCGTCGTCGACCGGATCAGGGAGTGCGGAGAATGGAGCACCATGCGCGCCGCGCCGTCACGATCATTCGCCAGAATTACCACGAGCCACTCGTCCTGGACGATCTGGCCCGATCGGTAATGGTGAGCAAATTCTATTTGATCAGGGTTTTCCAGCGAGCCACCGGAGTAACTCCAGGGCGCTTTCTGAGCGCCGTTCGGCTGCACGAGGCGAAATCCCTCCTGGTGCACAGTTCCCTGAATGTGGCAGAGATTTCCGCACGGGTGGGCTACAGCAGTCCCAGCACGTTCTCCCGCCGTTTCACGACCTCGGTGGGCGTCTCCCCCACCCAGTACCGGCGGATCGGCCGGCACGACACGGACGAGGACCCCGGCATCGCCCCCAGCCCCGTCGAGCGCGGCCCGCTGGGATCCGTGGCGGGCACCGCCCATGTGCTCGGGACGTCGCGCTCGCCGCTGTACATCGGCCTGTTCGACAGCCCGATCCTCCAGGGGCAGCCCGCGGCCTGGACGAAGCTCGACGGAACTGGGCCCTTCCGGGTGAAGAACGTGCCGCCCGGCACCTGGCACCTGCACGCGGTGACGCTCGGGGCGCGGACCTCGGCCGAGCAGTGGGGCGACTCCCCGCTGCTGGTGGGTACGGTCGGTCCGGTGGACATCTGCGCCGGCGCCCGCACCCGCATCGACGTCGTGCTCCAGCAGGAGGACTGGACCCGTCCGCCGGTCCTGCTCGCCCTCCCCGGCATCGGCTCGCGGCCCGGCCGGCCGGTGCGGTCCCGCGGCCGGTTACCGCACCCCGCCGCGGCGTTCTACGGCCCGCAGCCGATCCGCCGGAGCGGGCGGCCGGCCTGCCGCGGCGCGGAGTGAACGGACCGGGGAAGCGCGAGGGCCGCCCGGCGGACAGCCGGGCGGCCCTCGGGCGCGCCGTGCGGAGCTGGGCGGACCTCAGCCCAGGGTGAAGCGGTCCGCCGCGGCACCCCGGAGCCGGCCCTTCGGCACCTTGCGGCCGAAGGTGAGGAGCAGCAGGTCCTGGGCGGCGCCGGTGACCTGCGATCCGCTGCCGAAGCTCCAGTCGAGGTCGTCCGCGCTCAGCCGGACGCCGTCGAGCTGAGCGCCGAAGAACTTGAACGCCTTGGGGTCGACGGCGTCCAGCAGGATGCGGAGCCGGTCCTCGGGGAGCTTCCGGTCGAGACCGATGGGCACCGTGATGTCGAGTCCGTGCACGACGTCGTGGCCGAGCGCGGCGGCGAAACCGCCGACCGGGGGCTTCCACGGGTGGGTGGCGTTGTCCCGCAGGAAGGCCGCGAGCCGGTCGGTGGAGAACTCGGCCGCGTCCTTGCGCGCGCAGCGGTCGGTCATGCGGTTCAGGCTGCCGCCGGCCAGGACGAGCTCCTTGGCCATCCGGGGAACGGAGTAGCGGAATCCGAACGACATGTGGGCGACGACTTCCCGGACCCGCCAGCCGGTGCACAGCGACGGCTCGTCCCATGTCTCCGCGGGCAGCTCGTCGAATACGGCGGCGAGTTCCCTGCGCTCGGCCGCGATCGCCGCGCGGATCTCGGATTCCGGATGCCCGTGTGACACGTTGCTCATGGCCCCATTTTACCGACCGGCCGGGGAGGAGCCAATAACATTCCGTTATCGCACCCAGGGCCTGCGGTTATGACCGCAGGTCACCTCGGTTGCATTCCGGTCCCGGTGAAAACCCGCCAGAACCAGAACTGGCCGAGGGTCACCGGGACGAGGGCCGGGAGCACGATCGCGGCCAGCAGCGTCAGGGAGCCGGAGTCGGCGATCGCCCGGGACAGCTCCAGTCCGCCCTGGCCCGAGTGGGTGGCCAGCACCGTGGTGCCGTTGACCGCGCCGACCAGGACGGGCAGGGCCACCAGCGGCGCGGCGCCCAGCAGCAGCGCCGCTCCGGTGCGCCCGGTCGCCTGGACCCGGTCGGAGGCGTACACGGCCGCGGCGGTGAGCACCCCGACGACGCCCACCGCCACGGGGGCGTCGGTGACCACCGCGGCGGCCACCACGACGAGCAGGGGCAGCAGCAGGAGAACCGGGGTCAGCACCCGGGTCAGCCGGCCGAACCCGACCCGCACCGGGTTCCCCTCCGGCAGGCTGCGGGCGGCGCAGAGCAGGCCCTGGCGCAGGCAGCCGGCCACCGCCAGGGCGGCGCAGAGCAGCGTGAAGGGGTGGACCAGATCGGCCGCGGCCGCCACCGAGTGCCCGTCCGGCCCGACCGAGAGTCCCCGGACCAGCATGCCCAGCACCGCGCCCCAGCCGGCCGCGAGGACCAGGCTGGCGGCCGACAGCACGATGTCCCAGGTGCGTCGCCAGCGGGCGCCCTCGTACGCCGGGCGGAACCACAGCGCGCCGTCGCGCAGGAACCAGGCGCAGAGCACGGCGAGGAAGGGCAGCCGCAGCGCGCGCAGCAGTTCGCCCTCCGCCACGGGCAGGGCTCCGAAGAGGAGCCCGCCGAAGGCGACCAGCCACACCTCGTTCGCGAGGAAACGGGGGACGATCGCGCGCCGCATCCGGACGCGGCCGGCTTCCGTGTCGGCGAACGGCATCAGCATCCCGATGCCGAAGTCGATGCTCTCCAGAGCCAGGTAACCGGCGAGGAGGAGCCCGACCAGGGCGTACCAAAAGACATCCACCGTTGATTCCCCATCAGCTGGACATGTGTGCGTTCATGGCATGGGTCAGTAGGAGGGGCGGACGTCCGCCGGGGGTGCGCCCCGGCCGTCCTCCCGCGGCGCCCCGCGCTCTTCGGCGTCCGGGAAGAGGTCCGTGTCGCCGAGCAGTCCCACGTCCGGTCCGAGCCTGGCGAAGCGGACCATCAGCGCCCAGTCGACGACGGCGAGGGTGGTGAGCACGAGCGTGAAGACGACCAGGGAGGCGAGCATCCCGCTGACGGGGACGTCCGCGACCGCGTCCCGGACCGTCAGTTCGCCGGTGACCATCCAGGGCTGCCGGCCGACCTCCCGGCTGAGCCAGCCGCAGATCAGGGCCAGGAAGCCGAGCGGCAGCAGGAAGGCGGGGAGCCGCAGCCCGAACCGCCGGGCCGGTGGCGTCCCGCCCGCCCGGCCACGGCCGGCCGTGGCCGGGATCCAGACCAGGAAGGCCAGCAGGACACCGATGAGGAGCATGAGCACGGCCGCTCCGCCCACCCAGGCGGGCGGCATCCAGTCGCCGGCGCCGTACCGGGCCTGTGCCCCGGCGCGGACCGCGTCGAGTTCGGCGCCGCTCTGCCCCATCACGACGGCGTACTTCTCCGGCTGGTAGTCCTTGAGCGCCCCCAGGTGCACGAACCCCGCCACCACGGTGACGAGCGCGCCGCCGCCCGCGAGGTACGAGCCCTGGAGCAGCGTCGGGCGGAAGAACTCGGTGTCCCGGTCGCGGCGCAGGTGGTAGGCGCTGACGGTGGCCATGAACAGCCCGGCGATCAGGGCCACGGCACCGGCGATGTGCACCACCGCGTACCAGGTCGCCCCGTTGGTGAGCAGGGCGCCCCAGTCGGTGACCCGGGCGACGCCGTCGCGCATCTCGTAGCCGACGGGGTTCTGCATGAAGCCGTTGACCACCATCACCCAGAACGTGGAGGCGTACGCGGTGAGGGCGACGCCCCAGATCAGCGCGAGGTGGGCCCGCGGCGGCACCCGGGCGAAGCCGAAGGCCCAGAGCCCGAGGAAGGTCGATTCGAGGAAGAACGCGACGACCGTCTCGATCGCCAGCGGGGCGCCGACGACGTTTCCCACGACGTGCGACAGGCCGGACCAGTTCATGCCGAACTGGAACTCCTGGGCCAGCCCGCTGACGATGCCGAGCGCGTAGTTGACGACGTAGAGGCCGCCCCAGAAACGCACCCGCCGCATCCGGGTGGCGCGCAGGACGGGGTCGGTGGTGCGCACCGCCCGGGTCTGCGTCAGGGCGACCACGGTGACCAGTCCGAGGGTCATCGCGACGAACAGGAAGTGCAGGGTCGCCGTGACGGCGAACTGGAGTCGCGCGAGGTCGATTGCGTTCACGGGGCGTCTTCCGGTCGGGTGGGAGGATCGGGAACGGTCGGCGAAGGGCCGGCGGCGCGGGCTAGCCGAGCTGGGTGCGCGCCTGTTTCGCGAGGGCCTTGGCCGCCGGGCTCATCCGGCCGCCGGCCCGCCAGGCCAGGGCGAGACCGCCCCGCAGGTGCATGCTGGAGATCCGCACCGGGTGCAGCAGCTCCGGCTGGGAGAGCACGAACCGCTCCGGCAGGATCGCCATGCCGATGCCCCGGGAGGCGAGCTGGGCGAGCACCCGGGGATCGCTGGCCTCGAAGGCCACCCGGGGTTTGACGCCCGCCGCCGCCCAGGTCGCGTCGGAGGCCGCGCGCACGGCGCTGCCGACGGGCAGGCACATCAGCGTGTGGGATTCCACCTCGTCCACGGTGATGCTGCCGCGCCCGGCGAGCGGGTGGGCGTGACCGACCGCCCCGACCAGCAGTTCGTCGGCGATGACCAGGGTTTCCAGCCCGGCCGGCGGATCGACGCCGACACCGATGATCGCGACGTCGATCCGGCCCGCCCGCACGGCCTCGACCAGGTGTTCCGTGCTCCCCTCACTCAGGGAGATCTCCACGGCGGGGTACTTCTCGCTGAAGTCCGCGACCAGATCGGGAAGCCGCAGGGACAGCGAGGACGCGACGGAGCCCAGCGCCACCTGTCCGCGCACGACGCCGGTGACGTTCTCCACCGCGTCCCGCACGCTGTCGACGGCGGCCAGTGCCGCACGCGCGTGCGGCAGCACCGCCGCGCCCACACCCGTCAGTTGGACCGTCCGACCGCTCCGGTCTATCAGGTCCTTGCCCAACTCCCCTTCCAGCCGTCTGATCTGCGCACTCACACAGGGCTGGGTCACGAAAACGCGCGCGGCCGCTTTCGTAAAGCTGGCTTCTTCGGCCACCGCCACGAGGTACTCCAGCTGACGCAATTCCATGGATTGATCGTACCGGTCAACCACCCTCGAAGAGTCGGCAATTGGGACACCCGGCGAACGGCGGAACAGCGAACCTCCACAGCGGCGTGAAGAAATGTCAGACCCCCGTGAGCAAAGGGTCAAATCCGGGTCAAGACTTCGCCGCCGGGGCTTCGAGCCGGTTGAGGGTCCCGGTCAGGTACTGCTCCCGGCAGGGCCGGCGGCGCACCTTTCCGCTGGTGGTCTTCGGCAGCGTCCCGCGGCGGATCAGCACCACGTCGGCGACGTCGATCCGGTGGTTGCGGCGCAACGCCTCCCGCACGGCGGTGGTCACCTCCTCCGCGCTCGCGTACCGGCCCACCCGGCTGTCGCCCTCGACCACGACGACCACGGACTCCTCCCGGCCGTCGTCCACCGGGAACGCGGCGGCGGAGGCCGGCCGCAGCAGCGGGTGGCTGCCCTCGACGGTGTGCTCCAGGTCCTGCGGGTAGTGGTTGCGGCCCTTGACGATGATCAGGTCCTTCAGGCGGCCGGTGACGAAGAGGTCCCCGCCGTGCACGAACCCCATGTCGCCGGTGCGCAGGAACGGCCCGTCCGCCCCGGCTCCGGATATCCGCGCCCGGAAGGTCCGCTCGCTCTCCTCCTCGCGCCCGAAGTAGCCGGCCGCCACGCACGGACCGGTCACCCAGATCTCGCCGACCTCGTCGGGTGCCGCCTCGCGGAGGGTGTGCGGGTCGACGATCCGCACCCGGGTGTCGCCGACCGTACGGCCGACGCTCATGATCGTGCTGGTCCCGGTGACGGCCTCCGGCTCGCCGGCGACCGGGACCACCTTGCCCCGGCCCAGCGCCCGCGCGTCCAGCACCAGCGGCGCCGGCTCGATGCCCGGCCCGCTGCCGCTGACCTTCAGGGTGTGCTCCGCGAGGCCGTAGCTCGGTGCGAGGGCGGCGCTCTCCAGGCCGCTGGCGGCGTACTTGCCGGCGAAGTCCCGCAGCGTGTGCTCACGGACCGGCTCGGCGCCGTTGGCGGCCATCCGCCAGCGCGAGAGGTCGATCGAACCGCGCACGCTGTCGCTGCGCACGCACAGGTCGTAGGCGAAGTTCGGGGCCGAGGAGTGCGTGCCGCCGAACCGGGACAGCGCCTCCAGCCAGCGGCCGGGGCGGCGGATGAAGGCCTCCGGCCCCATCAGGTACGAGGGCCGGCCCGCCCACAGCGGCAGCACGATGCCCAGCAGCAGGCCCATGTCGTGGAAGAACGGCAGCCAGGAGACGACGGAGCCGTCGTCCTCCAGCGGCCACAGCTGGTCCGTCTCCCCGGCGTTGAACCAGAAGTTGGCGTGCGTGACCATCACGCCCTTGGGCGTTCCGGTGGAGCCGGAGGTGTACTGCAGCAGGGCCACGTCCGACAGCGCCGGCACGGGCAGTGCGGTCCCGGCGGCCGGCACCGGCAACTCGTCGGTGGCGACGATCTCCAGGCCCTCCAGTTCGGGCAGCCCGGCGAAGTCGGTGAGCACCTGGTCGCGGACCTCACGGGTGGTCAGCACCAGCGTCGTGCGGGCATCGTCGGCGATGGTCCGCAGGCGCTGCACCGCGTGGTGGCGGGTCGGCACCTGGACCGGGGCCCCCATCAGGCCGGCCGCGGTGCAGGCCAGCCAGGCCCTGATGAACTCCAGCCCGTTGGGGTACATCAGCACGGCACTGCGGCGCTCGCCGGCCAGCCCGGCGAGGGCGCCGGCCCTGGCCAGCACCTCGCGGTGCAGTTGCCCGTAGGTGACCTCCTCGCCGACCTCCTCGCCGTTGCGCAGGTACACGTAGGCGACGGTGTCGGGCATCTCGTCCGCCCGCCCGGCCAGCAGCGCGGGCAGCGGCAGCGGAGTGCGCTCTGTCATGGAATCAGTGCTCATTGCCGTCCGTTCATCAAGGGTGGCAGGCGGACATCCTCGAAGGGCCGCTCAGGCGAGGTCGGTGAGCCCCGCGCGCGGCGCGTTGATCAGCGCCGCCATGTTGCCGGGGGGCTGGCGGTTCTCGTGCATCAGCTGGTGGGCCTCGCCGATCTCCGGCAGGCTGAACAGCCCGGAGAGGCAGGGGTCGAGCTGCCCGGAGGCGACGAGGTGGATCACCGCCCGGCACTGGGCCGGGTTGAAGCCGTGCGAGCCCTGCAGGCGCTTCTGGCGCATCCACAGGAACCGCAGGTCGACGTCGGCGGCGTAGCCGGAGGTGCCACCGCAGATGGTGACCATGCCGCCGGTGTCGCACAGGTACATGGAGGTGGGGATGGTGTCCTGGCCGCTGTGCTCCAGGACGACCTTCGGCGCCCGGCGGTCGCCGAGGGCCTCCCAGTAGGCCCGGCCGAAGCGGCGCAGCTCCCCCATCCAGGCGCCGAACGCGGCCGGGTCGTTCAGGTCGGGCATCCGGCCCCAGTGGGAGAACTGGCGGCGGTCGACCGTGCCGACCGCGCCGAGGCCGCGGCAGTACTCGGCGCGCTCCTCGCTGGAGACCACCGCGACGGGCAGCCCGCCCGCGTTGCGGACCAGCTGGATGGCCATCGACCCGAGCCCGCCGGCACCGCCCCAGATCAGCACCGGGTCGCCCGGCCTGACCGTGTTGGGCGCCCAGCCGAACAACTGGCGGTAGGCGGTCGAGCCGGTGAGGATGAACGCGGCCGCGGCCTCCCAGGTGAGGTTCGCGGGCTTCGGGTGGCACTGGTAGTCGTCGACGAGCGCGAACTGGGCGAAGGTGCCGAAGTTGGACTCGTACCCCCAGGCCTGCAGGGTGGACGAGAAGGTCGGGTCCCCGCCGAGGCGGATGTCCTCCGAGGTCTCGTCCCACTGGCCGCCGGAGAGCACGACCTGGTCCCCCACGGAGACCCCGGCCACGCCGTCGCCGACGGCGAAGACCACGCCCGAGCCCTCGGAGCCGCCGATGTGGAAGTCCTCGGGCTCGCCGCGCTTCTGCCGGGCGCCGATGACGTCCAGCGGGTAGCCGAGGCCGGCCCAGACGTTGTTGTAGTTGATGCCCGCCGCCATCACCCAGACGAGGACCTGGCCGCGCCCCGGCTTCGGGGTGTCGACGACCTCGGTGGCGAAGGACTTCAGCGGCTCGCCGAAGCGGCTCCGGCGGATCACGGACGCGTACATCTTCTCCGGAACGGAGCCGAGCGGCGGCATCTCACCCAGCTCGTAGAGGCTCTTCCCCATGGACACTGCTCTCCTGTGGTCGTGGAACGGATGACGGTCGAACGGAACGCCGGGGTGCCGGGAGGTGCGCGGTCAGACCGCGGGCACGGGGAACGCGGAGCGTTCGTACGGGTAGCCCGGCAGCGAGGTCCGGCGGGGGGTGCGCCGCGGGTGCAGTCCCGGCCAGTCGATCTCGACGCCGGCGGCCCACAGCGCGCCCAGCGTCGACAGCAGGATCTCGGGGTCGGGCGTCTCGTCGGTCGGGTGCGGCAGGCCCTGCAGGATCGGGTGGTTCCAGCGGAGTTCGGCATGGCGCCGGGCCAGCGACGTGAGCGTGGTGCCCGGTCCGACCTCGACGAGGGCGCAGCCCGGCAGGGCGTTCAGCGTCTCCAGGACGTCGTGGTAGCGGACGGCGTGGCGCATGTGCCGGCACCAGTAGCCGGGCGTGCGGATCTCGTCCGGGTCGGCCCAGGTCCCGGTGGTGTCGGAGACCACCCGGATCGCCGGGCGGTGGAAGGTGATGCCGGCGAGGAACTCCTCGTACTCGTCGAGCACCGCGTCGACCAGCGAGGAGTGGCCGGCTCCCGGCACCTTCAGCAGGCGCGTCTCCAGACCCTTGGCCGCGTGCTCCTCGACGAACCGCTCGACCGGCTCGCGCGGCCCCGAGACGGTCACCTGGTCGGGGCCGCTGATCACGGCGATCCCGACGCCCTCGGGGAGCAGCGGCAGCAGTTCGGCCTCCGGCAGCCGGACGGCCGCCATCGCGCCGGGCGCCAGGGTCAGCAGCAGTTCGGTGCGCTTGAGGACCATCCGGACGGCGTCGGGGAAGGAGAACACCCCGGCGGTGCACGCGGCGGCGTAGCCGCCGAGGCTGTGGCCGACGACCGCCGCGGGGCGCACGCCCCACCGGACGAAGGCCCTGGCGAGGGCGTACTCCAGGACGAAGACCGCGAGTTGGGCGATCCGGCCGTCCGTGACGGCCTGCCGTGCGGTTTCCTCGGCGGCCTCCCCCACCGGGTCGTAGACGACGCCGAGGTCGATGCCGGAGGCGTCCAGGACGTGCGCCACGCACGCGTCCAGATCGGCCCGGAAGTACGGGTCGAGGCGGTAGAGCCCGCGGGCCATGCCGGCGTGCTGGCCGCCGTGCCCGGGGAAGGTGAAGACCACCGGCGGCGGGTCGTCCGCGGCCGACCCGCGGGGCCGGTCCTTGTCCTTGACCTTGACCCCGGCGAGCGCGGCGGCGGCCCCGGCGGGGTCGCGGGCCACCACGAAGCCCCGGTGGGCGTACCTGGTCCGGCCGGTCTGCAGGGTCCACGCCGCGTCCTGGAGCGCCGCGCCGTCCGCGGCCCGTTCCAGGTGGCGGCCGAGCCGCGCCGCGACGGCGGCCAGCGCGGTCGCGGACTTCGCCGAGTACGGGAGCAGCTGCCAGCCGTCCGCGTCGGGGGCGGCCGGTCCGGTCCGCGGCGCCGCGGGCGGCTGCTCGACGATCACGTGGGCGTGCGTTCCGAAGGGGCCGGAACCGCCGGCCGCCGCGCGGCGCGGCCCGGTGTCGTCCGCCCGTCGGCCGGGCCCGTCGTGCACCGCGAGGACGGCCCGTACGAAGGCGGCCGCGGCGGGCGCGGTGTCGGTGACGCCTCTCCCCGGGGCGGTGTCCTGTTCGGCGACGGTGTCCGCGGCGACGCCGCTCACCGCGAGGGCGTCCCGGACGATCCGGGCGCGGCCCTCCGCCGCGGACTCGCCCGGCCCCGTGGTGCCGACGGCGGTGCCGCGGACCACCGCGTAGATCCGGTCGCCGTCGTCCAGCGCGGCCCGGAGCGGCTTCAGCACGGCCACCGCGCAGCCGCCGCCCGGCTCGGCGCCCTCGGGGCCGAGCACGCCGACCGACCCGGCCAGGGCGAGGTCGCACTCGCCGCCGAGCAGCGCCTGGACGGCGGTGTGCACGGCGACCGGGGCGGTCGCCCCGGCCGCCTGCACGGAGACGGCGGGGCCGGTCAGCCCCAGCTTGTAGGCGACCCGCGAGGCGAGGAAGTCGGCCCCGGTGGCGGCCCGGATCTGCCGGTCGTCGATCGGGGGCGCCCCGGCGGGCCGGCCGCGCAGCCGCGCCGCGTGGGTGGTGGTGGCGCCGCCCGCGTAGATGCCGACGACCGCCTCGTCCCTGGCCGGGTCGTGCGCGGCGTCCTCCAGGGCGTGCTGGGCGCACTCCAGCAGGAGGCGCTGCTGCGGGTCGAGGATCGCCGACTCGCGCGGTGAGATGCCGAAGAATCGGTGGTCGAACGCGTAGGGGTCGGCCAGCGGTCCGGCGGTCGGGTCCGCCGGGCCGGCGGACCGGCACCCGCGGAAGGCGTCGAGGCCGTCGGCCTGCCCGATGCGCGCCGCCAGGCCGACGACGGCGATGTGGGCGTCGGGGTCGACGTCGTGGTCGCCCGGTGCGAGGTCTGTCATGGGGTCCGCCGTTCCCTTTCCGGTTGAGAGTGCGTGCTCGTGCGGCCCGGTCAGGCCACGGGAACGGTCGGGCGGACGAAGCGGTCGCCCTCGCGGCCCAGCGCGGCGTCCTGGTGGTTGGCGATCAGCTCGTAGGGCTGGCCGGGCCGGAACCCGCCGGCCTGCTCCAGACGCTCGAACTGGGCGTCTTCGAGGGTGAGTTCGAGCGCGGCGAGGTAGTCCTCCAGCTGCTCGGCGGTGCGCGGGCCGATGACGGGCACCATCGCGGTGGCCGACCGGGCCGACCGGGCGCGCAGCCAGGCCATGGCGACCTGCCCGGCGGGGGCGCCGGTCTCCTCCGCGACGGCGAGCACGGCGTCCAGGACGGCGGTGCGCTGCTCGGAGTCCTCGACCCGGATGGCCTGGCCGTCCCAGTCGGTCAGCCGGCCGCTCCGGCTCTGCCGGTACTTGCCGGTGAGCAGGCCGCCGCCGAGCGGTGCCCACAGGGTGGCGCCCAGGCCCAGGGCCTCGGCCATCGGGAGCAGTTCACGCTCGGCGCCGCGCTCGGCGAGGCTGTACTCCAGCTGGATGCCCACCAGGCGGGGCAGTCCGCGCAGTTCGGCGAGGGTGACGGCGCGGGAGATCCGCCAGGCCGGGAAGTTGGAGAAGCCCGCGTAGAGGATCTTGCCGGACCGGACGAGGCCGTCGAGGGCGCCCAGGATCTCCTCGACCGGGGTGACCGAGTCGGGCAGGTGGGCCCAGTACACGTCGATGTAGTCGGTGCCGAGGCGCCGGAGACTGGCCTCGACCGAACTGCGGATGTTCTTGGCGCTGTTGCCGGTGTTGGAGATCCGGGGCCGGCCGGCGCCCAGGGTGAACTTGGTGCTGACCACGAAGTGGTCGCGGTCGGCGCCGAGGAACTCGCCGAGCAGCTTCTCGGACTCGCCGATCTGGTAGTTGTCGGCCGAGTCGAGGAAGGTGCCGCCGGCCTCCGCGAAGCGGTCGAAGATCTTGCGGGCCTCCTCGCGGCTGGCGCCGCCGCCCCACAGGGTGCCGAAGTTCGCCGTGCCGAGCGCGTACTCGGAGACCCGCAGGCCGGTGGCGCGGCCGAAGGTGGTGTAGTGCATGGCTGTCCCCTAATTCTCCGTGGTCAGCGCGTCATTGACGATGCGCAGCAGTTCGGCCTGCGACTGCGGGTCGCGGAAGTAGAAGTGACCGCCGGGCAGGACGTGCGCGGCGAAGGCGTTCCGGGTGTGCGGGGCCCAGGCGAGCTGGCCGGGGTCCTCCTGGTCGCCGGCGAAGGCCGTGATCGGGATGTCCAGCGGCTCCTCGGCGACGTACTCGTGGGAGTCGGCGAGTTCGGCGTCCGCGCGCAGGTAGCGCAGCGCGAGCCGCTTGAGGTCGGATTCCTCGTGGACGACCATCGGCAGCGCGCCCCAGCGTTCCTCGATCGCGGCGAGCAGTTCGTCGTCCGGCAGGTCCCGGATGTTCCGGCGTTCCGGGAGGGGCGGCGGCTGCATGGAGGACAGCAGCAGGGCGCGGGGCAGGCGCCGTCCGGCCCGGCGCAGGGCCCGGGTGGTCTCGAAGGCGATCAGCGCGCCCAGGCTGTGCCCGAAGAAGGCGAAGTCCCGTCGGCCGAAGTCGGCCTGCTCGACGAGGTCACGGACCAGGTCGCCGATCCGCGTGTACGGGGCCTCGTCCTGCCG
This sequence comes from Kitasatospora sp. NPDC092286, assembly GCF_044755565.1. Classification (NCBI taxonomy): domain Bacteria; kingdom Bacillati; phylum Actinomycetota; class Actinomycetes; order Kitasatosporales; family Streptomycetaceae; genus Kitasatospora; species Kitasatospora sp. NPDC092286. Next base: position 60,610 of record NZ_JBIVRD010000015.1, read on the forward strand.
GGGGGCGCGGCCGGGCAGCTTGACCGCCCAGACCCGGATGCCGGGCAGGGCGCCGCCCCAGCGGACGAACTCCCCCGCCGAGCCGCCCGCGTGGGCGAAGCAGTACAGGTCGAGCGTGGTCTCCGTCCTGGGCCTGCGGCCGGAGAGCCAGCGGGCCTGCAGGTCGGCCGGGGTGGTGGCCTCGGGTGCGGGGCCGCCGCCGGTCGCGGTTCCGGTGCCGGTCATGCCGACTCCTCCTCGGTGTCCTGGTGCGGGGCGGCCAGTTGCTGCTCGATCAGTGCGGCCAGGTCGGCCGCCGTCGCGGACGCGAACAGGGCGCTCATCCTGATCTCGACCGGGTAGATCTCCTTGAGCCGGGCGAGGAGTTTGACGGCGATGAGGGAGTCGCCGCCGAGTTCGAAGAAGCTCTCGTCCGGTTCCAGGTCGGGCAGTCCGAGGGCGTCGCCGAACAGCCGCAGCACCACGCCGAGGGGGGTGTCGTCGGCGGACTCCGGCCGGCTGCCGTCGGCGGGGGCGGTGCTCGTGACGGCGGGCTCCTCGTCCGCCGTCCGGGTCTCCGCGACGCCGGTGCCGGTGCCGGTGCCGGTGACGCCGGCGGTGGCGACGGCGCCGTTCCCGCCGGCCGTCCGGGACTCCTCGTCCGGGTGGCGCACCAGGTACGGGAGCCGCTCGAAGGGGTAGCCGGGCAGCGGGACCTTGGCCCGCCGCTCGCCCTCGTGCACGCCCGCCCAGGAGACCCGGGCGCCGGACAGCCACAGCCGGCCCAGCGCGTCGTAGAGGACCGCCAGCGCGTCACCGCCGTCGTCGGGGCCGGCCAGCCCGGCGAGCAGGAGGTGCCCGGGGGTGCACCGGGGCTTGCGGCGGGCGGTCTCGACCAGGCTCGAACCCGCGCCCACCTGGAGGAGAACGCGCTCGGGGTCGGCGAGGAGCGTGTCCAGCGCGGCGTCCGGGTCGGCGGCGGTGCGCAGTTCCGCCGCCCAGCGGCCGGCCGTGACCGGTGTCCCGGGGTCGTTCCAGCTGCCGTCGCCGAGGACGACGGGGATCCGCTGCGGCCGCGGGTCCAGCGCGTCGAGCAGCGCGCGCAGGTCCTCCTCGGTCCCGCCGGAGCGGGCCGGTTCGGCGATCAGCCGCACCGCGCCGGCCACCGGGAGGACGCCCGCGACGACGGCCGCGACCAGCGTGCCGGTGCCGGTGCCGAGGACCGCGCCCGGCCGGATGCCCCAGCGCTGCCAGAGCGCGGCCAGGGCGTACTCGAGGGCGAACACGTAGGTGTCGCGCACCACCGGGTCGCGCGGCAGGGCCAGGCCGCGGGCGGTCTCCCGCACCGCGCGGACGAGCTGCTCGTCGACGCCGTCCAGGACGCTGTCGAACGCCTCCCGGAAGGCCGGTTCGGTGAGGTGCAGCCGCCAGGCCTCCGCCGGTCCGATCCGCCCGGGGAAGAGGAACACCACGGGCCGTTGCCGCGGCGCTCCGGTCGAGTGGACCGTCGTCCGCTCCCGGCCGTCGCCGAGGACGGTGAACGCCCGGTGCCCGTGCTCGCGCCGGCCGGTCTGGAGGGTCCAGGCGGCGTCGGCGGGCGCGGGCGCCGCGGGGCCGGCCAGGTGCGCGTCGAACCGGGCCAGCCGGACGCCCAGCGCCGGGGCGGTGCGGGCGGAGTGCACCAGCAGGTGGGCTCGCCGCTCGGACGCGCGGACCGGCCGCTCGGGCGCCTCCTCCAGCACCAGGTGGGCGTTGACGCCGCCGACCGCGAAGGAGCTGACCCCGGCGCGCCGGGGGAGGTCGCCCGGCGCCCAGGTGCCGAGTTCGGTGGCGACCCGGAACGGGCCGCTCTCGAAGTCGATCTGCGGGTTGGGTTCGGTGAAGTGCAGGCTCGGCGGGATCTGCCGGTGGCCGAGCGCCAGGACCGTCTTGATGAGGCCCGCGGCGCCGGCCGCCGCGTCGGCGTGCCCGATGTTGGTCTTCACCGAGCCGATGGCGCAGAAGCCCCGCTCGTCGGTGTCGGCCCGGAACGCCCGGGTGAGGGCGGTCACCTCGATCGGGTCGCCGATCGGGGTGGCGGTGCCGTGGGCCTCGACGTAGGTGACGGTGCGGGCGTCGGTGCCCGCGGTGAGCAGTGCCTCCCGGACGGCGGCGGCCTGGCCCGCGACGGTGGGCGCGGTGAAACCGATCCGCCCGGCGCCGTCGTTGGTCACGGCCGAGCCGCGGACGACCGCGCGGATGTGGTCGCCGTCGGCCAGCGCGTCGGCCAGGCGCTTGAGGACGACCACGCCGACGGCGTTGCCGGCGACGGTGCCCTCGCCCTTCGCGTCGAAGGCGCGGCAGACGCCGTCGGGCGCCAGGGTACCGTCCGGTCCGGTCCAGGTGATCTTCTTCGGGGGCACGTGCACGGCGACGCCGCCCGCCAGGGCCAGGTCGCAGTCGCCGGCGAGCAGGCCGCGTCCGGCCGTGTGGACGGCCACCAGGGCGGTGGCGCAGGCCGATTGCACGGCGACGGCCGGGCCCCGCAGGCCGAGGCGCTCGGCGGTGCGGGCGACCAGGAAGTCCGGGGCGGTGCCGAGGACGATGTCGTCCTCGGTGACTCCGCCGAGCCGGTCGCTCTGGGCGGCGAGCGCCTCCGCGTAGCGGGTCTCGGTGCAGCCGCCGTAGACGCCGACGGTGCCGGGGAAGCGGTCGGGGTCCGCGCCGGCGTCCTCCAGGGCCGCGACCGCGCACTCCAGGAAGACCCGGTGCTGCGGGTCGAGGAGGAACGCCTCCCTGGCGGAGTAGCCGAAGTAGTCGGCGTCGAACCACTCGGCGCCGTCCAGCCGGCCGCGGGACGGCACGTAGGTGAGGTCGCCGCCGTCGGGCGCGCCGCCCGGAACGACCTGGGGGGCGTCGCGGGTGACGGTGTCCCGGCCGGCCACGAGATTGGCCCAGAATTCGTCGGTGTCGGCGGCGCCGGGAAAGCGGCCGGCCATTCCGATCACGGCGATGAATCCGCTGGTGTCTTCCGGGGTTCCGATGTCACTCACCGAATTCTCCGTCGGGGTCGGGTGCCTGTCCGCCCAGCTGGGCCCGCCGGTTTCCCAGGCGGTTCAGCCGGCCGGCCGGGCGGCGGCGGCCCTCGGCGGGTGCGGCGGCCCCGCCCTCCTTCAGGCGGCGGGCGAGGGACCGCACGGTCGGGTGCGTGAAGAACTCGACGAGTTCGATGTCCTGGCCGGTGCGCCGGACGACCTGCTCACGAACCATCTGGAGCAGCAGGGAGTGTCCACCGAGATCGAAGAAGCTCTCGTCGTGGCCCACCTCGGGGACCTGCAGGACCTCGCACCAGATCTCGGCGACGACGGCCGTGAAATCCATTTCCGGTGGATTCGCTCGGGATGCGTGCACTCCACTCCTCCCCCTTCGGGTCGCCGGTTCGGCGGCTCCGCAGAATCATCTGCCGTCCCCCCGGAAGGTGTCCAATAACTACCTTCCCGGCCGGGCAGAACTGTCGTTTATGGCAATGGGCATGAAACAGCAGCACAACCCGGTCCGGTTTCCGGAAGGCAATTCCGGGGCCGGGTTGTGCTGCCGGTGTTCGTGGGGCGGTGCCGCCCGCCGGTACTGCCTGCCGTTACCGGCCGCCGGCGGCCCCGCTCAGACCCGGACCACGGTCTTGCTCCGCATCAGGAACTCGCCCAGGTAGCCGTCGTGCGGCAGACCGGGCCGGTGCCAGTGCGTGGCGTGGCTCCCGACGTGCACGTTGCTGATCGTCGGTTCGTCGATCAGGGCCTGCACCAGCTCCTCGTCCCCGGTGACGACGGTGAGGACCAGCGTGTCGCGCAGCGGCTCGATGTCGTCCGCACGGCTCCACGGACCGACCCACACGCAGGGAAAGGGCACCTCGGCGCCGAGCTGGGAGGCGGAGGCGGAGTCGACCTGGTGCACGGCCGGGCGCAGCACGGCGCTGCCGTCCCCGAGGTCGTCGACGAACCCGGTGCCGCCGAGCCAGGCCCGGGTGCCCCGCGCCCGGTCCAGCACGAACTTCTCCAGCGTCCGCGCCGACTTGAGGTTCTGCACGGGCAGGACGGCCTTCTCGTCGTGCGGCGGGAGGCTGGGCAGGGCGGCCAGCCGCTCGGCGATCGCGCCCGCGAGCGGGGCCGGGTCGCCCTCGACCAGGACGGCGGTGACGTTGACGCAGCCGCTGCCGGCGTGCCGGGTCGCCGAGTCGACGATCATGTCGAGGTGGTCGCGCCAGTCCGTGTCCGCGGTCAGCAGGATCTTCGAGCGGCCCGGCTGCAGGGAGAGCACCCCGGGCTCGTCGGCGTACTGCCGGATGACCTCGTCCCCGCCGTAGGCGAGGTCGGCGCCCCGCACGACGGCGTCGGCCGCCTCGTGGCCGCAGGGCAGCAGGACGACGCTGTCGGTGCCGAACCCGGCCTCGCGCAGGGCGAGGACCAGGCGGTGCGCGGTGAACGGCTCGCGGGCGGCGGGGCGGACCGCGACCCGGTAGCCGAGCGCCAGCGCCTCCGGCCAGAACCCGTGCGTGCCGGGGTGGTTGCCGGGGACGTGCACGGCGAGGACCTCGCCGCGCCGGGTCCACACCGCCTGCGAGGTGCGGACCAGCGGGTCGCGCCAGTCGGGCACCGCCCCGGCGGGTCTGGCCGACTGGACGCTGCGGTAGGAGCTCGCGACCCGGTCGGCGCAGGTCGCGGTCGCGGTCCGGACGACGTTGACCGGCAGGCCGGAGACCCGGCTGACGGCGGCCTCGTACTCCCGCACCGTCAGCCCGCCCAGGGTCGCCGTGCGGAACAGTTCGGCGGCGCGGGCCAGCGCACTCGCCCGCTCGGCGGCGGGCAGCGGGGTCGCGGCGTGCAGGGCCTTCATCGTCCGGTTGACGTAGAGCGCGGGCACCAGGCTCAGTTCGGCCATGACCGCGCCGGTCACATCGGTGATCTCCTGGCGGTTGTGGGCGCGGTACGGGCCGGCCGGGCCCAGCGCGTCCAGCACGGGGATCGCGGGCCCGTCCGGTCCGTCCCGGTCCGCCGGCTGCTGCGGCCCGGCGGTCATCAGTAGACCCCCTCGATGACGACCTCGTCGTCGAAGCGGGCGACCGGGGCGATGCCGGCCGCCGAGTCGCCGATCCGGCCCTCGGGCGCCGCCACCCTGATCGCGGTGTCGCGTTCGAGGTTGTTGGGCAGCAGCAGGGCCTTGCTGACGTGGTGCATCACGACCTGGCCGCGCTCCCCGTACGCCACCGGCCGCCGGGTGGCGGGGTCCACCACCTCGAAGGTGATGTACGGCGAGAAGGTGTCGAAGACGCACGGTTCGCCCAGCGGCGTGCCGTGGCGCTGACCGGCGATGCCGAGGATCATCGTGCTGCCGTAGTGCCCGTAGAGGGTGGCTTCGGGGAAGATCTCGGTCCGGTACAGGGCCTCCGTGTCGGGGTCCATCTGGGTGCCGCCCCAGCGGATGGCCTTCACCTTCCGGTTGATCAGCTCGACGAGTTCCTCGCGCTGGGCGATGCGCTCCAGCAGGGGCGGGGTCACCGTCATCACCCCGATGTCCTGGGTGCGCAGGACGTGCGCGGCCTGGTCGATGACGTGTCCCGCGTAGGCGTCCGCCTGGCCGCCCCGGCCCTCCGCGATCAGGCGCTTGACCCACCGGGGGTCGAGGTCGACCTGGAAGGCGTACCGGCCGTGGGTGCGGGCCGAGCGCCGGAAGATCTCCCCGACGACGTGCGGACCGGACGGGGTGATCCCCAGCCAGTCGACGCCGCGCGGGAAGCCGTGCACGTCGAGGTTGGCGTTGCTCCAGGCGACCAGCTTCTCCAGCCAGTCGGCCGGGCAGACCACCCGCTTGGGCGCGCCGGTGGTGCCCCCGCTCTCGAAGACGCCGACGACGTCGGGGTTCCCGCCGTAGCCGCGCGGCACCAGGTCGGCCGCGGGCACGTCCCTCAGCTCGTTCGCGACGTTGGGGAAGAGCGCCAGGTCGGCGTGGGACTTGACGTCCGACCGGGGGTCGAAGTCGAGGGTCCCGGCCCGCTTCAGCCAGAACGGCGAGCCGGTCTCCGGGCCGAAGTGCCACTCCATCGCCGCCCGCACGAGTGCGTCGGGGTCCGGATCCGCGTCGTACGGCAGGTCCAGGATCGACAGATCGGTTGGTGCCACTCGTCCTCCCATGTCAACAGGCGGCATCACAGAGCCGGCCGGCCTCCCGCATCGGGCCCCGCCGACTTGACGAACGTCCCCCATTCGATCACCGGCCGGCCGCCGCCGCCTGAGTAGTCACTACTCAATTCGACTGTCCGTCCACGAATTTGACGGGCAGTCCGTTCCCCGGCGACGGCCGCCGAGCCTAGACTGACGCAATGAAGGCGATGATTGCGTGGTGGGACGTCACCGATTCCCGGCAGAACGCCGGCACGCTCCGCGATTTCATCCGCGCGGAGTCGGAACACTGGACGGACATTCCCGGCCTGCTCCTGAAGATCTGGCTGTCGGATCCGTCGACGGGCCGCTGGGGCGCCCTTCTGCTGTGGGAGTCGGAGGAGGCCGCGCGCAGCGCGGAACTTCCCCGCAGCCCCGCCGAACTCATCGGCCACCCGGTGGATTTCCGGGCCTGGTTCGACGTGGAGGCGACCGTCGAAGGAGTGCATTCCCTGGATTCGCTGGCCGGGCTCGGCCCCGCCCTGGACGGGCTCGTTCCCGCCGTTCCCGCGGAATAGGACACGACGGAGCGGCGCCCCGGAATTCCGGGGCGCCGCACAACACCGCGGTGTGCCGTTCCGGCCGTCGCGCCGTTCAGCCCGCGGGCTCGATGTTGCGGTTGAAACGGAACAGGTTGGCCGGATCGGTCCGGGCCTTCAGCGCGGCCAGCCGGCGGTGGTCGGCCGGCTCCCAGAAGTCCGTCGCCGGCACGGCCGGAGCGCCGTCCGCGCACCCGCCGTACACCAGGCTCTGGAACCGGCCGCCGACGGACTCGGCGGCGAGCGCCCCCAGCACCTTGTCGGTGGCGCCGCGCGCCTCCTCCGGCCCGGCGCCCATCAGGGGCGTCAGCACGCGCAGCAGGTAGCGGGCCGAACGGTGCCCCACCGCGTTGGGCACCTCGGCCGGCCGGCCGAGCGCCCCGCCCAAGTGACGGACGTCGAGCACGCACGGCACGGCGGCCCCCGGCCCGACCAACTCCGTCACCTCGGCGGCCTGTTGCGGACCGAAGGCGCGCAGCAGGACGTTGTCGCCCCGGTAGGCGTGCGGTTGCGGCGGGTCGTTGTAGATCGTTCCGCACTCGGTGTACGGCATTTCCGCGACGGTGTCCGCCAGCCGGGGGCCGAGCGCGCGCAGCGGGGCGACCAGCCGCTCGCCGGTCCGGGAGTCCCCGGTGTACGCGATGCGCACGTGGGCCACGAACCGGCCGCGCACCGCCGCGGGGAAGAACGGCAGATCGGGGCAGTCGAGCAGCGACACCGAAGAGGTCAGCTCCTCCGGGAGCGTCTGCGTCCAGCGGAGGTAGCCGGCGAGCAGGTCCGGGGTGCGGGCGAGGTCGAAGACCAGCTCCCCGCCGTACAGCCGGCTGACCGGGACCAGGTCGATCTCCATGCCGGTGACCACGCCGAAGTTGGCGCCGGCCCCGCGCAGCGCCCAGAACAGCTCGGGGTCGCTGTCCGCGGTGACCCGCCGGGAACGGGCGTCGGCGGTGACCAGGTCGATCGACCGCACCCGGTCGGCCGCGTAGCCGAACTCCCGGGACAGCAGCCCGAGTCCGCCGCCCAGCACGTACCCGACCACGCCGACCCCGGGGGCGGAGCCGTTGAGCGGGGCCAGGCCGTAGCGGGCCGCCGCGTCGACGACGGCGGCGAAGCGGGTGCCCGCCCCGATCCGCGCCGTGCGGGCCGGGGCGTCGATCGTGACCTGCGACAGCTTCGCGGTGCTGATCAGCACGCCGCCGTCGGTGGGGACCGAGAGGCCGTGCCCGGTCGCCTGGACCGCCACCGGCAGTTCCCGCGCACCGGCGTACGCCACGGCCGCCGCCACGTCCCCGGGGTCGGCGGCGCGGACCAGCACGGACGGGCGGTGCCGGTAGGCGGTCTGGAATCCCGCGCACCGGGCGGCGAATCCGTCGTCGCCCGGCAGCAGCACCTCACCGCGTACGCGGTCGCGCAGCGCGGCGACCGCGGCAGGGTCGTTCATCTACGGCGTTCCTTCCTGTTCGGACGCGTTCCTGGAGGGCGTCGGACACCCGCTCACGGGAGGATCGGCTCCAGTTCCCCGGAGACGACCCGGTGGCGCAGCGCCTTGCGGTCGACCTTCCCGTTGTCGTTCAGCGGGAAGCCGTCCAGCAGGTGGTAGAAGAGCGGGATCATGTACGGGGGCAGGGTCCGGCGCAGTTCCTCGTCCACGTCGTAGACGTCGAGGTCCTTGCCCACCAGGATCCCGGTGAGCACCGTCACGCCCTCCTCCTCGCCCGGCACCGCGAGGACGACGGCCTGCTCGACGTTCTCCTGCCGGAGCAGGTGCGCCTCGACCTCGCCCGTCTCGATGCGGTGGCCGAGGATCTTGACCTGGGTGTCCAGCCGGCCGACGTAGCCGAACTCGCCGTTCTCCGCGCGGCGGACGAGGTCGCCGGTGCGGTACCAGCGGCGGCCGGGACCGCCGTCCGCCGGCGGGGCGAGGTGGAAGGCGCCCGCGGTCTGCTCGGGCGCGTTCAGGTAGCCCTCGAAGACCTGGTCCCCGGAGAGGCAGAGTTCGCCGGTCCCGCCGTCGGGCACCGGGCTGCCGTCCTCGGCGAACACCGCGGCGGCCGTGCCCGGGTAGGGGGAGCCGATCGGGACGACGCCGTTGACCACCCCGGCCGGCGAGGTCCGCGGGTCCCAGCGGTGCACCAGGCACGCGATGGTCGCCTCGGTCGGCCCGTACAGGTTCTCCACCACGGACCCGGACGCCGCCTCCCCCCAGACCTGCGCCGTCGCGGCGGGCAGCGCCTCGCCGCAGAACAGGCTCCAGCGCAGCGACGGCAGGCTGTCCGGCACCAGCGCGCCGCGACGGTGCTGGAGCACCGCGACCGAGGGGACCGAGAACCAGACGGTGATGCCGTGGGTGCGGACGAAGTCCAGCGGCGTCATCAGGTCGAAGGTGTCCATGGGGACCAGGCAGCCGCCGCTCCCCCAGGCCATGAACAGGTCGAAGACCGACAGGTCGAAGGTCTGGTCGAAGGTGTTGGTGAACCGGTCCTGCTCGGTGAAGCCGTACCGCTCGGTGTTGGCGTGCAGGAACGCGGCCACGTTGGCGTGCGAGACCGGCACGCCCTTGGGACGGCCCGTGGTGCCGGACGTGAAGAGCAGGTACGCGCCGTCCTCGGGGGCGACCGCCACGGGCCCGCCCGACGGGACGCAGGCCGCCACGTCGGCGCGGGTGAGGACCCGGACCGCCGCGGGGACGTTCCCGGGCACCTCGTCGCTCTCCGGCAGCACCACCGCGGGGGCGCCGGCCAGGCCGTCGAGGAGCGGGCCGAGCCCGGCGAGGGAGCCCGCGTCGGCCAGCACGACATCGGCCTCGGCGCGCTCCAGGATGTCGCGGTTGCGGGCGACGGGGTACTTCTTGTTCAGCGGGACCACGGTCGCCCCGGCGTACAGGGCGGCCAGGAAGCCGGCGTACGTGACGATGCTGCGGTGGCCGAGGATGGCCACGCGCCGCGGCCGCGCCGCCGACCGCGTGATCGCCGCGGCCCACTGGCGGGCGATGCCGTCGAGTTCCCGGTAGGTCCAGGTCCGTCCGCGCAGGAGCAGCGCGGGGTGCTCCGGGACGCGCCGGGCGGAGGCCCGGAAGCCGGAGTGCAGGAGGGGGGCGGCTGACTGCATGGTGTACTCGCGTTCCACTTCGACGGGTTCGGCGGGTCGGGCGGGTGCTGCGGATTCCGCGGCTGCTGCGGGTACCGCTGGTGCTGCGGGCCGGGTCAGGTGTCGGGCCGGGTGCCGGGTCAGGGCTGGAGACGGCCGGCCCGCCACCCCTCGCCGTCCCGGTCGTAGCGCAGCCGCTCATGCAGCCGGTCGGACCCGTTGGCCCAGAACTCCACGCTGTCGAAGCGCAGTTCGTAACCGGCGAAGCCCTCCGGGCGGGGCAGCGGCGTGCCGCTCTCCGCCAGTTCCAGGGCCCGCTTGCGCAGCGCCTCGACCTCGTCGGGGCCGCTCACCGGTTCGCTCTGCCGGGAGGCGGTCGACATGGCGTGGGTGAACACCGGGCGGGCGCGCCACAGGGCGTCCGCCTCCGCGTCGGACAGCCGCACGACCGGCCCGTCGACCACGATCTGCTGACTGGTCTCCCGCCAGTACAGGACACCCGACGCCCACGGGTTGACCGCCAGGTCCCGGCCCTTGCGGCTGCCCGCGTGGGTGATGAACACGAACCCGCGGTCGGTCACCTTGTTGATCACCACGATCCGGGTCGACGCCCGGCCGGCCGCGTCCGCGGTGGCCAGCGCCAGGGCCAGCGGCTCGCGGACCCCGTTGCCCACCGCATCGGCGAGCCAGCCGCGCAGCAGGCCCACCGGCTCGGCCGGCGGCTGCGCGTACTCGGGGAAGCGGACCTCGACGGTCCCGGTCATGCTCTCCGACCTGGTGCTGCTCATACGTCTCTCCGGGGTGTCTGGACTACCGGGGGGATGGACCGCTCGCCTTCGGGCGCGTCACAGGTGCAGCACGCCTTCGAGCGCGATGACACCCTCGCCGCCGACCTCGACCCGGGCGACCCGCTCGCCGCTGCCCTCGGCGAGCGCGTGCATGGGCGAGGGCCGGCCCATCTCGACGCCCTGCGTGATGACGATGCGCCGCCCGTACTCGACCAGGCCGTGCCGCGCCAGGTGGATCGCGATGGGACCGGCCGCGGAGCCGGTGGCCGCGTCCTCGACGACCCCGTACGCGGGCGAGAACATCCGGCTGCGCCACTGCGTACCGGAACCGGCGAAACAGTTGGCCGCCATGTCCTCGAACGCGCCCAGCGCCCGGTGGTCGGGGCGCAGGGCGGAGAGCTCCGCCACGCTGCTCAGGCCGACCAGCACGTGACGCGGCCCGTTGCGGTAGATCTCCACCGGCAGCGCGGGGTCCTGCACGCCGAGGGCGGCCAGCAGTTCCTCGCGCCGGTCGAAGGGCTCCCACTCCGGGATGGGCTGCTGCATCCAGGCGCCGGTGACCACGCCGTTCGTGCGGACCAGTTCGAAGGGGACGATCGCCCTGGCCGTCTCCAGCTTGAGCTGGTCCAGCGGCCCCCGGTTGCCGATCGCGATGGCGGTGCCGAGCAACGGGTGCCCGGCGAAGGGCAGTTCGTTGACCGGGGTGAAGATCCGGATGCGCGCGTCGCCACCCTGCTCGGGCGCGAGCACGAAGGTGGTCTCGGAGAGGTTCATCTCCCTGGCGATCGACTGCATCCGACTTTCCGTCAGGTCGTCCGCCCCGAAGTAGACGGCGACCGGATTGCCCTTGAGCACCTCGGTCGAGAAGGCGTCGACAACCACGTAACTGTGCATGGAGATCTCCCGCTGTTCCTTCGTCATGTGCCGAAAACGTTCCGGAAGGCGCCGGCCAGGATGCGAGGGCCGTTCTGGGTGAGCACGGACTCGGCGTGGAACTGCATGGTCATGAAGTGCGGACCGCGCAGCCCGAACACCTCCCCCGTCCCCCGGTCCCGGCTGACCTCGATCACGCCGACGCCCTCCACCTCGCGCTTGTCGTCGTCGCTCACCGCGGCGAAGGTGTTGTAGAAGCCCACCCGTTCGACGGCCCCGAAGTAGTCGATCTCCTTCTGCAGCCCCTGGTTGGGGGCGGGCAGCCGGGATATCTCGAAGCCGAGCGCGAGACTGAGCACCTGGTGGCTCAGGCAGACCGCGACGAAGGGCCGTCGCTCGGCGAGCAGGGTGCGCACCGCGGCGTGCAGATGGCCGATCCGGGGGTGGGCCGTGTCACCCGGGTCGCCCGGCCCCGGGCCCATCACGACGAGGTCGTACTCCTCGAAGGCGTATTCCTCGTCGAACCGGCGGACCGTGACCTCCAGACCCTGGGCGCGCAGCAGGCCGGCGATCATGAAGGTGAAGGTGTCCTCGGCGTCGACGACCAGAACCCGGCGGCCGGCCGGCCCGGTGTGTGCCGGCAGCCCGTCCCCGGCCCCGCGCATCCAGAACCCGGCGATCGGGTCGTTGCGCCGTTCCAGGGCGGCGCGGACCTCGGGGTGGTCGGCGAAGCCGCCGGCCCGGCCGGACTCCAGCGCGCTCACCAGCGCGGACGCCTTGGCCCGGCCCTCCGCGGCCTCGCGGGCGGGGTCGGAGTGGCGCACCAGCGTGGCGCCGACGCCGATCTCGACCCGGCCGGACGCGTCGATGTCCGCGGTGCGGATGAGGATCGCCGAGTCCATCGCCCGGCGGCCGTGCTCGTCGCGCCCCACCAGCGCCGCGACGCCGCTGTAGTAGCCGCGCCCGCCGGGCTCGTACGTGTCGATCACCCGGCAGGCGCTCTCCAGCGGGGAGCCGGTCACCGTGGGGGCGAACATGGTCTCGCGCAGGATGTCGCGCACGTCGTGCGCGGTGCGGCCCTCGATGAAGTACTCGGTGTGCGCGAGGTGGGCCATCTCCTTGAGGTACGGCCCGTTGACCCGGCCGCCCTCCTCGCAGATCCGGGCCATCATCTTGAGTTCCTCGTCGACGACCATGTACAGCTCCTCGGTCTCCTTGCGGTCGGCGAGGAAGTCGAGGACGTCCGGCAGCGTCGGGCCGGTCGACGGGTAGCGGTAGGTGCCGCTGATCGGGTTCATCACGGCGGTGCCGGCGTCGAGGCTGACATGCCGTTCGGGCGAGGCGCCCACGAGCGTGCGCTCCCCGGTGTGGATCAGGAACGTCCAGTACGCGCCGACCTCGCGCTGGACGAGCCGGGAGAAGAACGCCAGGGCGCTGGCCGGCCGGTAGTCGGTGATGGTGGCGACGAAGGACCGCTTGACGACGAAGTTGGCCCCCTCGCCGGCGCCGATCACGTCGTCGACGACCCGGCGGACGATGTCCTGGTAGGCCTCGTCGTCCACGTCGAAGTGGGCGTCGGCCAGTTCGGTCGGCACCTGCGGGATCCGGCGCAGTGCCTCCGCCAGCGGGATCCGCTCCTGTCCGGTGACACTCAGCGCGACCAGGGGCGCGCCGTCGTCGGTCGCCACGAAGCCGCGCTCGGTGATCTGCCGGTACGGCACGACCGCGAGGACCTCGTGGTGCGCCCCGGCCGTCCGGGCGGCGTCCGGCAGCGGGATCCCGGCGAGCGTCGCGGGGGTCGTGACGTCGCCGGTCAGCACGTCGAGGACGCCGGGGCCGGCCGCCTCCGGCCGGTACAGCAGGGCGAAGGCCCCGGCCCGACCGTTCAGGACGCGGTCGAGCAGGTCACCGGTCGCCGCGGTCATGCGAAGACCTCCTTGGCCGTGACCACCATCGCGCAGCGCCCGGCCGCGTAGTCGAGCGCCATCCGGTGGAAGTCCTCGTTGAAGTCGGCGACGGCGTCCGCGACGAGGAACGCCTGGATGTCCTGGGTGAAGGCCTCGACCGCCGTCATCAGCACGCCGACGTGGGCGTAGACGCCGCAGAGGATCAGCTGGTCGCGGCCGGCCGCCCGCATGCGCTCCAGGAGGTCCGACCGGTGGAAGGCGCTGTAGCGCCACTTGGTCAGCTGCCAGTCGCCGTCCCGGGGCGCCAGGTCGTCGACGACGGCACGGTCCGCGAGGTCGCCCCGCATGCCGGGACCCCAGAAGTCGGCCAGCAGGCCGCGCTCCTCGGGGGTCATGCTGCCCGGCTGGGCGGTGTACGCCACGGGGACGCCGAGTTCGGCGGCGCGCTCGCGCAGCGCCGCCGCGTGTCTCACCAGGGGGTCGCGGACGCTGCCCGGGAAGGGTGCCAGGAAGAAGCGCTGCATGTCATGGACGAGCAGCACGGCACGATCGGGATCTGGGGTCCACTGGGCGGTGTTGGCGGGCAGGTCGCCCGCGGTCGGCAACGTGTAGGGCTCGATGGGAGGAATCCCGACCATTTGCTTCCTTCTCACGCCTGACTCGGATCGAGCGGGGTACGACGCGTCTGGGGATCAGACGCTCCAGGTGGACACGACGGCGACGGCCTGCCGCGGATTGAGCCGCGGGTCGCAGAACGTCGTGTACTTGTCGCCGACGCGGTCGAGGTCCGCCTGGCACGAGACGCACTCGGTGACGTCGTTGGGGGTGGTCTCCAGGTGCAGCCCGCCGGGCACGCCGCCGGCCCCGGTGACGGCCCGCTGGAAGCGCCGGACCTCGCGCGAGACGGTGTCCACGTGGCGGGTCTTGTTGCCGTCCGGCGCCGCGACCGTGTTGCCGTGCATCGGGTCGGTCAGCCAGATCACCGGGTGCCCGGCCGCGCGGACGGCCTCGACCAGCCGCGGAAGGCGCTCCGTGACCCGCTCGGCGCCCATCCGGGCGATGAGCGTCAGCCGGCCCGGGGTGCGGTCCGGGTCGAGGATCCCGCACAGCGCCACCAGTTCGGCGGGTTCCATCGACGGGCCGACTTTGCAGCTCACCGGGTTGCTCACCTTGGCGAGCAGGGCGACGTGCGCGCCGTCCGGCTGCCGGGTGCGCTCGCCGATCCACGGCCAGTGCGTGGAGCCGAGGAACAGCGTGCCGTCCTCGCCCCGGCGCAGCATGGGGATCTCGTAGTCGAGGAGCAGCGCCTCGTGGCTGGTCCACACCGGTGGGCCGAGGACGTCGTGCAGCGGCGCGTTCCCCCGCCAGCCCAGGTGCTTCACGATGTCGCCCGCCGCCATGTGGCAGGTGAGCATGCGCAGCGGGTCGGGCCGCCTGGCCTCGGGGTCCGGTTCGGGCCCGTTGACCATGTGGCCCCGGAAGGTGGGGAGCTGGGCGCCGCCCACCGACTCGGTCGCGCTGGAGCGGGGTTTGGCGAACTGGCCCGCGATGCGGCCGACCCGGACGACGGGCTTGTGGGCGGTCATGCGCAGCGTTCCGGCGAGCAGGTCGAGGAGTGCCGCCTTGCGGGACACGTCCGCGACCGTGCACTCGTCGGGGTCCTCGGCGCAGTCGCCGGCCTGGACCACCATGGCCTCGCCGGCCGCGACCCGGGCGAGCGCGGCGCGCAGCACGCCGAGGTCCTGCGCGCGCACCAGCGCCGGCCCGGCGGCCAGCGTCTCCGTCACTCGTTCGGTCTGCGCCGGGTCGGGCCAGCTGGGTTGGTGCAGTGCCTTGCGGAGACGGATGTCGGGCAGGACTTCGTCCACGGGATGCTCCTATGCGGCGGGGCGACGACCGATCAGGTGGGTATGCCGGCGCGCTTGATCTCCGGGACGGGGATGCCCAGGGAGCGCAGCTGCTCGAACGGGTTCATGAACTCCCGCTGCAGCTTGATCAGACCGTTCTCCAGCTCGAAGGAGTGCAGGAAGTGGTTCTCGTAGTGGCCCTCGGGGTAGTCCGCGAAGAGGATCTTGCCGCGGCCGTCGCACTCCGCCCAGAAGCGGTTGGGGTCCTGGGTCTCGAAGATCTGGACGTTGTACCACTCCCAGTCCGGGAAGGTCTTCAGCGACCACACGGCGTGCTCACCGAGCCGGTCCCGGCCGCGGATGGCGATCGGGGCGCCGGTGTCGGTGGTCCAGAGGCCGCCGACACCGTCCTCCGTGAAGAGCAGGTGGCGCTTCAGCCGGGCCTCGCCGAGGGAGGTCATGTACGTCTCCACCGTCGCCCGGTTGATCCTGCGCAGCTCGGCATCGTCGGCGAAGGCATTGTGCTGAACGGTTTCGGACATGGGTGAACTCCAAACTGTGCGCTGGGTGTCGATTTCCCGGCGGGAAAAGGAGGAGGCGGTGTCTGGGGCCGACGACCTGAGGTGAGGGGCACCCGGTCGTCGCGCCGGAGCCATCACCGATCCTGCCGGGTGGCTCCGACGCGTTCAAGGAACGAGCGCCCAACTCGGAGTCAGACTGAGTGCAGGTTCCTCAAGTTGTTGCCCGGAAATGTCAGATGAGTTTCAACTCCGCAGCTCATCAGTGGAGTTGACGAAAACGTGTGGAACAGGTGAAGCGGTCGCGGCGGGGTTCGGAAGGACGCCGCGCAGAAGGGGCGACGAGGCTCAGGCCCAGCCGAGCTGGAAGCCGACACCGCGGACGTTGCGGATCCAGTCACTGCTCCCGAGCTTGCCCCGCAGGCTGCTGATGTGGGTGTCGATGGTGCGCCGGGACCAGACGTCGCCCCAGACGGTCTGCATGATCGTCTTGCGCGAGACGACCGTGTCGGGCTGGACCGCCAGCAGGTACAGGAGGTCGAACTCCTTGCGGGTGACGTCGATCCGCCGGCCGTGCAGACGCACCTGGCGGGCCCCCGCGTCGATCCGCAGCGGGCCGCGGACGATCACCGACGGATCGGCGGCCGCCTTCCGGACGCGCCGCATCACCGCCTCCATCCGGGCCAGCAACTCCTGGAAGCCGTACGGCTTGACCAGGTAGTCGTCGGCGCCGGCCTGCAGTCCGAGGACCCGGTCCAGCTCCGTCCCCCGCGCGGTCACGGCGATGACCGCGGTGTCCCCCGCGGCGCGGATCTGCCGGCAGACCTCCAGTCCGTCCAGGTCCGGCAGTTCGAGGTCCAGCAGGACCACGTCGACGCCCTCGTACGCGCCGAGCGCCGGGATGCCGCCGGACACCCGCTCCACCAGGTGCCCGTGCCGCCGCAGGCCCGCCGTCAGGGGCTCCGCGTCCTCGTCGTCGTTCTCCACCACGAGGATCCGCCAGGCGGACGGCGCACTGCGCACCGGCCGACGCGGGACCGCGGCGTCCGGGGCGACCCGGTCCACCTGCCCCACCGACGGCACCGCCACGAGGTTACGGCCAGCCATCACCTCAGAACGGGCGACCACGGCTGCCCCCCTTCGGCAGCCCGCGCGACGGACCGCGCACCCATCGGGGCGCGCACGCACGAGAACCCTTCCTGGTTCTGTTCCTGGTTCTGTCCGGGTGCCGGAAAACCGCACCCGCACCCCAGCCGATCAGATGTCATGCAAACACTCTCCCCCGTACCGCGAACCGGAATACAACAGGACTCGCAATCCGCCTGCAGCGGGCGGAGCGACCTGGAATTTCGGGCACAGCCTTCCCGTCGGGCCACTCGGTCCGGCCCGCCCGGACGATGCACCCCCGCGGCACAAGGGAGCAACACCGGGACATCGCCATCCTACCCAGGGGCCGCCGACTGCCCGTCAAATTACCGTCCGGGTGGTTAAGCGCCCATAAAGCGGATGGATACCGGGGGACGGATTGCGGCCGGGCCCGCTCACCTGCGTAGGACCCGGCGGGCCGCCCGCGATCTGAGTAGCCGGTACTCAGGCGCCGGCCCGCGCGCCGTGGTCGGCTTGGAGCCGAAGAGCACGGATCTGGCCATGCGCATCCGATCGACGGGCGCCGGAAGGGAACCACCATGAAGTTTGAGGACGTCTACCTGTCGAGCCTCGGCACCTACGTGCCCGGCCTGGTGACGACGGAGCAGGCCGTGGCGGCCGGCTGGTACGGTGCGGACGTCCGGGAGGCGTCGGGCCTCGAGTCCGTCGCGGTCTCCGATTCGCTGTCGGCCCCCGAAATGGCCGTCCTGGCGGCCAAGGAGGCAATTCGGCGTTCGGGGCACGCGGCCGAGGACTTCGGTGCGCTGTTCCACAGTTCCGCGTTCCACCAGGGCCCCGACGGCTGGTCGCCCGCGCACTACATTCTCACCAATACCCTGAACACGCCGATCACGGCGCTGGAAATCAAGCAGGGTTGTCAGGGAATGCTTTCCTCCCTCGTCTTTTCCGCGCACCGGCTCGCCCACGACCCGCGCACCGCCGCGGTCCTGCTCACCGCCGCGGACAACTACTCCGCGCCGCTGGTCGACCGCTGGACCACCTCGCGCCTGTCCATCTTCGGCGACGGCGCCGCGGCCGCGGTCGTCTCGAACACCGGCGGCATCGCCAAGCTGCTGTCCGTCGGCACGCACTCCGCCCCCGGGATGGAGGCGCTGCACCGCGGCAGCGAGCCGATCTTCCCGCCGGCCGTGACCGTGGGCCGGGAGCTGGACTACGAGGCCCGGGTCAAGTTCTGGATGGAGGAGTGGGCCAAGGGCAACACCCCGCCCATGGAGCACCCGGGCGAGGTGCTGCAGAAGGCCCTCGACCAGGCGCTGGAGGACGCCGGCATCACCGTCGACGAGATCAAGCGGGTCTGCCACCCGAGCGCCACGCTGGACGCGCTGCGCGACCAGTTCCTCGACCCGATCGGCTTCACCCTCGACAGCGGGATCTGGGAACACACCAGCAAGGTCGGCCACATCAGCGCCGCCGACGTCTTCATCGGCCTGGAGCACCTGTGGCGCACCCGCCAGGTCGGTCCGGGCGACAAGGTGATGCTCTTCACCGGCAGCCCCGGCTTCGAGGCCGGGGTGGCCATTCTGGAGATCACCGCCCAGCCCGCCGAGTAACCGACGCCGCCAGGCCGGAAGGACGACACCCAGCACCATGACCGACAACACCAACCGGAAGAACGCCGCGGCCACCGTCCTGACGGGCGAGGACCTGCGCGCGGCGCTGGCCGAGCTGATCGGCATCGACCCCACCGAGGTCGGGGACGACGACAACCTCATCCAACTGGGCCTCGGGTCACTGGAGATGATGCGGCTGGTCACGAAGTGGCGCCGGGCCGGCCTGCCCGTGGCCTTCGGGGAGCTGACCGACACCCCGACGTTCGCCGCCTGGAACGCGCGGATCACCGAGGAACAAGCCAGGGCCTCCACCGCCTGACCCGCGCCCGCACGGTGGTGGGCGGGTCCGGGATGCCCCCCCGGAACCGCCCACCGCCTGCCGACCACTCGTACCGTTCGTGCGACTCAGGCCGGTTCTGCGAGAACGGTGGCGAGTTCCTTGCGCGCGGTGACACCGAGCTTCCCGTACGCGTGGTACAGGTGGTTCTCCACGGTGCGGACGGAGAGCACCAGCCGGTCGGCGATCTCCTGGTTGGACAGCCGGGAGACGGCCAGCGCCGCGACCTCCCGCTCCCGGGCGGTCAGCCTCGTCCCGGCCCCCTGCTCCCGGCGGTCGGCCGGCACCGCCCACACCGGCGGCTCGACGCCACCGCGCGCCACCAGTTCGGCCCCGGCGGCCTGCGCGGCCCGCGCCGCCCGGCGGTTGCCGGCCGCCTGATGGGCCCCGGCCGCCTGATGGGCGGCCTCCGCCGCCAGCGGCAGCAGCCCCAGCGCGGCGAACCGCCCCGAGACCTCGTCCAGGGCGGCGCCGTCGCCCTCCGCGAGCGCGAGGACGTGGCGCAGGACCACCGCGCCACCGGCCGACCCGCCGGGACCGGCCGGTGTCCGGATCGCCGCGGCCCGGGGCGCCGCACCCGTCCGGGCCGCCAGGTGCAGCGCGGAGAGCGCCTGGGCGTTCCGGCCCGCGGCCAGCGCCCGCCCGGCGACCTCCAGCGCCCGCGCGGCCGCTGCCGCGTGGTCGCCCTGGCGCGCCGTCACCAGCGCGGCCTCCAGCTCCACGGCATCCGCCATCAGCGGGTACGCGCACTCCTCCCGCTGCGCCTCCCGGGCCTCCGCCAGCAGCGAGGCCGCCTCCGCCGCGTCCCCCGACTCGGCCACCGCACCGGCGAGCCGGGCCAGGCGCAGGGACCGCGTGGCGAGCCAGTCAGTGGTCCCGCCGAACGCGGCCGCCTCCCGGAGCAGTTCGACCGCCTCGGCCGCACGGCCCTCGGCCCGCAGGAGGTGCGCCTCCAGGAGCCGGGCGTAGGTGCGCCCGCGGAGGCCGCCGCCGTCGGCGGCCGCGCGCAGTTCCGCCAGCACCGGCCGGGCCCCGGCCGGCCCCCCGGTGTGCGCGGCCACCAGTCCGGCCACGTAGAGGTGCTCCACGTCCGGCGCCGGGCCCGGGCCGACGGCCGGCGTGCCCTCGTCGTCGCCCGACTCGTGGCGCAGGAGGGCGAGCAGCGCACCGGCCCCCTCCGCCGTCGCGGCCAGCTGCCGGGCCTCGCCGATCCGGTCCTTGAGCAGCCGCACCAGGGCCCGCGCCCCGAGGTCCGTCTCGGCGACCGCCTCCGCCTCCGCGAGCCGCCCCAGGCCGAGGCCCATGTTCAGGGCCCGCGGGCGCAGCACGGCGGCGGAGTGCGCGGCCCGCGCGAAGCAGGCCTCGGCCTCCACGTGGCGGGACTGACCGGCCAGCGCCTCGCCGAGGAGCACGACAGCCCCGGCGTCGACGCCCGCTGCGGCACCGGACGCGGCGGAAGCGGCACCGGCGGCGAGCGCCGCCCGGCTCAGCCGCTCGGCGAGCGGGTGGTCCTCGGCGCGCAGCGCGCCGGCGGCCGCCTCGCGCAGTCGCGCGGGCCCGGCCGACGCCCTCGTCCCGAGGCTCAGCGCGGCGATCCGGACGGCGTCGCCGGAACGCCTGGCCCCGGTGCCCAGGATCGCGTCGGCGATCTCCGACCTGAGCCGGCGGGCCGTCAGCTCGGGCAGGTTCGCCGCCACCACGGCCGCGCAGAACGGGTGCGCGAGCCGCAGGGAGAGCCGGGAGCGGGACCGCTCGGCGACCAGCACGCCACGGTGGTTCAGCGCCTCCGCCGCCTCCCGCAGCGCGTCGACGACCGGCAGCCCGGCCTCCAGCGGCCCGGCGAACGCCAGCATGTTCACGAGCTCGCGCTCGCCCGGGTCCAGCTCGCCGAGGAGCAGGTCCACCAGATCGACCAGCCGGCTGTCGGGCGTGCCCTGCAGACCCGGCCACCACCACCGTCCCCCCACCCGCCGGAGGCTTCCCTCGGCGAGCGCCTGGTCCGCCACCTCACGGAGGATCAGCGGATTGCCGCGGGTGAGGTCCCAGAAACGGGCCGCGGCGTCGACCGCCACCGGCCCGCCGAGCCGGGCGGTGAGCATCCGGACGACGCCCGACCGGTCGAGGGCGTCCACGGCGAGCCTGCGCACCCGTTTGCCGATCAGCAGACGGCGCAGCGCGTCGGGCAGCGCGGCCCCGGGCTCGGTGCTGGCCAGCAGCACCGCCCGGCCGCCGCCCACCAGCCGGCACACCAGCTCCAGGGTCACCCGGTCGACCAGGTGCACGTCGTCGATCGCCACGGTGACCCGGCGGAGCGCGGCCGGCGCCGTGCCACCGTTCAACAGGTCGCGCACGGCGTCGCCGCTCACCACCCGGTCCCCGTTGCCCCCGGCCTGCTCCAGCGCGGCGTTCAGCAGCGTGGTCTTCCCCGCCCCCTGCTCGCCGACCAGCAGTACACCGACCCCCGCGGCCGTCCACTCGTCGATCTCCGTGAGTTCCGCCTCCCTCGCGGTGACCGGCCACTCACCTTCGACCACTGCTGCCATTTCTCCCCCATGCAGACCGCGGACGTCCCACTGCTCCCTCCGGCGAATTTCCCGGAGGCCGTGAATCAGGACTTCGGGGCGTTCGCCCGAATGTAGACGATCGGCACCGGAACGCTGATGACGCCGTTCTCGTCCCGCAGCGTGTCCAGCCGCCGGGAAACCTCGGCGATCAATTCACGACGCTCGCTCTCCTCGATGCGCTCCCACATTCCGCGCATTCCGGTGGTGTAGGTGAATTCGACCCACTGCTCGCCCGACGTCACGACGACCGGCAGTTCCTCCTCGACCACCTCGATGTCGACGAACCCGGCGTCCGCCAGGGTCTTCTCGATCGACTCCGCCGTGATCAGCCAGTTCGCGCCGGCGTTGGCGAACTGCGAGTCGTACGCCCCGCTCTGCTTCAGCGACAGCAGCATGTACGGCATCAGCAGCTCGTTCACGGCCTCCGGGAACAGCGCCCACTTGCCGTGCGCGGTCGAGAAGAACGACGGCGCGGCCGTCGCGAACCGCCCACCGGCCCGCAGCAGTTCCAGGTAGGGCCGGACGTCGTCGGCGCTCTTGACCCAGATGAACAGGCTGCAGCTGCCGACGACCGCGTCGAACCGCCCGGCCGCGAACTCCGGCCGCTGCCCGTTCATGACCTGCACGCCGACGTGCCGCAGCCCCAGGTTCGCCGCGTCCGCCTGCGCGTACTTGACCATCTCCTCGGAGATGTCGATGCCGACCACCTCGCCGCCCGCCCCGACGGCCTCCGCCGCCGGGAAGAGCACGGCCCCCCGGCCGGAACCGACGTCGAGGACCGACGCCCCCGCGGAGATCCCCGAGAACTCGACGAGGCGACGCCCGATGGGCCGGAAGAACTCCACACCGCTCTGGTCGTAGACCTTCGCCGCCTTGTTGAAGAGCTTGTACATCTCTTCGGTGTTCTCAGTGGTTCCCATGCCAGCCTCCCCGAATTCGACGGGCCGCCGTCCTGGCCGCCCATCACATTTTCCGGGCAATATCAACACGATTCCGGCCACCTGTCCAATAGCAAGCCCCACTCCCCGCCATCAAGAATCGTTATGACCCCGGGCCGCCCGTCCGCGCCCACCGGATCGACCCAGCTCAGCGCCACCGTGCGGGCGCTCCACTCCTTCGCCGCCACCGGCTCTGCTCCTCAACACCGCCCAGCCCATGGCCGTCCCCCCGCTCCCAGGCCGACGAGACGCCGGAAAGGCCGTTCTCGCCGGCGGCGAAAACGGCCTAAGACCTGCAGTTGTGCAAGTCGGGGCGACAGGATTTGAACCTGCACCCCCTTGACTCCCTCTTTCACCCGAGACTGCTGCGGCTGAGTGACACGGGTACGGCTCCCCGAGGATGTTCACGATGTGACGAGTCGACTCCTCTTAACTTCATCTGAGATTCGGATGCGCCGCTCAGCAGGTGGTCGCCTGCGTCCGCCGCCCATGGAGGTCATTGCATGAATCTTCGTCCCTGGGTTGCAGCATCGCTGGCGGGCGCGGTTGTCGCCCTTGCGTCTCCGTCGGCAGGCGTCGCCGCGCAGGCGTCTGCACGGCACGCGTCCGGCTCCCCGTGGCTCCAGGACGGGGACGGGGACGAGGACAGGGACGGGGACCACCATCACCACAATCCCTGGCGTGACTGCCACAGTTCCCGCCGTGTCGTACTCATCGACCAGAACTTCAGGGCGATCCTGGTCAACGGCCGGTACGGGCCGGAGGCTATCGTCATCCAGGGGGATTCGTCATCCTCATCGTCGTCGCCGGCGGCACCATGGAACAGCTTTACTGTTTCGACGTATCTGAACGTGGATTACCCCACCCAGAGCAGCAATCAGTACCAGTGGAAGATCCGTGACTTTTTCAGGGAACACCCGCTCTTCGTGGTGAGGGCATTCGGCCGCCACGAACGAGCTTTCCCCTTCCCGGCCACCCACTGCACCAACGGCCAGGACGACGGCGACCGCGGTGACCGTGCCTTTCCAGACGGTGGTGAAGCCGCCGACGGAAGAGGCGCGTCCGGCTCCCCGTCGCCCCTGGGAGGGGACAACCCTCAAAACGGCCGGCCCGAGCCGGAGACTCCCGGCTCCGGGGGCACCGTCCGCCCTCTTCCGCGCGATACTGCGGCATCCGGCAGGAGCGACCGTCTTTTGAGCGCGAAGCACATCGGGATCGCGGCCGGCGGTTTGCTGATGGTTCTGGGAATGCTGGCTACGGCACGGCTTCGCCGACGTCGTTCCGCCGCGCGATCCTCGACCGGAAGAGGAACCGACAGCACCTTTGGTCCCTGACATCACGTTGCAGCAGGAGCCTGATGAGCCGCCACCCCCGCCGTACCGATAACGAACGGCCGGCCTCCGGGGAGGCGGCCGGACCGGCCCCGGTGCGGAGATCGGGGCCCTTCCAGCAGGACTGGTCAGGAGGGACTGCTACTTCCGGCGGAGGGCGGGCCGGCCGGGGGGCCGGGTGCGGCGAAGGGACTGAGGGTGACGGAGGGCGGGCCGGGTGTGGCAGAGGGGTTGGGTGCGGCGGAGGCCGAGCCGGCCGGGGGGCTGGGTACGACAGAGGAACTGCCGCTTCCGGCGGAGGCCGAGCCGGCCGAGGGCCCGCTTCCGGCGGAGGCCGAGCCCGCCGGGGGGCTGGGCGCGGCGGAGGGGCCGGGCTTGGCGGAGGGGCTTGGGTGTGGCCGAGGTGCCGGGTTCGGCCGAGGTGCCGGGTTCGGCCGAGCGCGGCTGGGTGTGGCGGAGGGGCCTGGCTCGTCCGAGGGGCTGGATGTGGCCGAGGGGCTCGGTGCGGCCGAGGGGCTCGGGCGGGGGTCGTGGAGGCAGATCAAGTCAGGGTTCTTGAATCCAAAGCTCAGGCCCCACTCCCTGTCGCAGCCGCCCCAGTATGTTCCCACCCAGCCGCAGTAGGGGCCGCCGTAGCTGTGACAGGGGGGCACTGATCCCTGCGGGCCCGGATTCGTGACGGGGGGCTGGGGTGATTCGGCTTCGATCCGCGAGGTGCCGAGGGCGCTGACCATGCGGACCTGCGTGGCATCGGAACCCTGGGACATCCAGCCCGAGAAGAAGAGGGGCAGGCCAAAGGCCGAGGCGGAAGCCGCCACCGTTGAAGCAGCGAGAGCGCAGCGGGTGAGGCGCATGACTATTCCTCTTGGCTTTGTGGTCTGTGGCAGGTGTGAATGAACTCCGTACACGAGCGCCGCCGCTGTTAGCGCCGGACTTGAACGTATGGTATGGAGATCCCCGGCAGCCGGCGGAACCGCCAATCAGGCGGCCTTGCTCCGGTTTTTCACTCGAAGAGCCTCGCCTCGATCCACCGTCGATGTGCCACCGAACTGCATGGAGGATTCGGACCTGATCCCGGCCATCGGCCGGATCAAACGCCTGCGCAACGCCCTCGACGCCGCCGTCCGCGCGCAGGACGGCCACGTCACGCGGGCGGATACCGCCCGTGAAGCCGGTGCCGAGGGCCTCAGCACCGCCTCCTTTGCGGCGGACCGCCCGGCGAGGAACTCCCGCGCGCGGTCGGGACCGAACGCCTCGGCGGCGGCGAGCTCGGCCTCGTCGTAGACGAAGGCCCGGGGAGAAATTCCGTGCCCGAGGGGGGACTTGCCCCATCCGCCACCCTGGAGTGGGCCTCCGCGGTCCGGCAGCCGGACAGCCGGTGACCTGCGGCCCGCAGGGGAAGCTCCCGCGCCGGTGGTGACACGTGCTGGATCAACATAGCGCGCAAGGTGTCGCGAAGGACCGGCCCGTCGGCGCTTCGGACGAGCCGGGAGGTCCAGCCGCCGGCATCCGCTCCCATGGCTCCCGCGGCTCCGGACGGCGAGTCGCGGACGGCGCCGTCGGCGGTTTGCCGCGACCGGATGTCGGTTAGGTTGACAGGTGGAGGCCGATCCCGATGCCCTGGGCCAGGGTGATGGCCGGGCCCGCGAGTTCGGGCCGCACAGGCCTACGGCTCCGGTGGAGTCGTACCGGCCGGGAGCGGGTGTTCGCGGGGCAGTTCATGGCCGCTGGAGGGTGGGTCGGACACGATGGGGGGGCTCTCGTTGGATCGCCTGGCCGGAGCGGACCTGGAAGTCGGCCCGGCCCAACTCGTGCTTGGCGGGTTTGTCATCTTGCCCGGTCCGGCCGCGCGGCTCGTACGGGCTGACGATCCCGGCCATGACGGAGGGCGGCAGCGGGCAGTTCCCGCGGGGCTCGACCGCCGCCGCGCAGGGGGTCGCGACGCGGACGAGTCCGGCGATGAAGTGCGGGCTTTCGCCGGGGCCGCAGAAGCGGTCGGCGACCAGTGCCCGAATTCCGAACTGCCCGCGGGAGCCCGGGTGCTGACGGGACACACAGGCCGTGGCGTGCCCGGACCCACGGTCACCGGAGTCGTCCGGAGACAACGCCCCGCCGTCGTGCCCGCGGGTCGACCGGACGCGGTGGGCATGTGACCGGCCGGCCGGCGGCCGCGGTGCTGCCCCCACCGCTGCGCGTGTGGCTCGGGCTGATCGCGACCCTCGCCGCACTGGTGGTCGCCGTGCTCGGGATCCGGTATGCCGACGAGGGCGAGCCCGGCATGGTGGACGCGCGGATCCAGGCGGCGGTGGACGGTGTGGGGCCGCCGTGGCGGTACGTCGCTCTGGCCGCGGACTCCTTGGGGGAACCCGTGGGAGCCGCGACGCTGGTCGTGGCCACCGTGACGGGCTGCCTGCTGCTTCGGCGTCCTCGCGCGGCGGTGTTCATCGTTGCCGGCGTCGGCATGACCGTGGCGACGGCGACGCTGCTCAAGCACCTGGTGGGACGCACCATCCACGGCGGGTACCTGTCCTACCCGAGCGGGCACACCGCCTTCGCCACCGCGCTCGCCCTCGCGGTGGCGATGCTCGCGACTCGCCGCCGGGACCGGGACGGGCTCGGCCCCGGCAGGACGGCCGGCACCTTGCTCGTGCTCGCCGCGGCGCTGGTCGCCGGCGCCGCCATGGGCTGGGCGCAGGTCGCTCTGGGCGCGCACTACCCGACCGACGCCCTCGGCGGCTGGTGTACCGCGCTGGCGGTGATACCGGCGACCGCGTGGCTGGTCGACCGGACGGCCGACCGGCTGGCCGACGCCGGTCGGCGGGAGCGTCGCTGACGTCACGTCACGTCACGTCACGCCAAGCGGCGGAATACGGGCTTCACCGGCCGCCCTGCCAGCCAGGGCGTGGGGTCGGCGGCGTCCAGTGCCTTCCGGTACACGGCGCATGCCTCGGCCACCACGTCGACGGTACGGTCGATGTCGGCGTCGCCGAGCGCGCTGCTCACCACGAACGACGGGGCCAGCACTCCGCCCGCGAGGAGCCGGCGCAGGAACAGGGTGCGGTACTGCTGCGACGGCTGCCGGTTCTCGTCGAGGGTGGCGAAGACCAGGTTGCTGGCCCGGCCCCGGACGACGAGGTGGTCGCCGACGCCCGCGCGGGCGGCGGCCTCGCGGACACCGGCGGCCAGCCGCTCGCCGAGGGCGTGCAGCCGAGCGGTGATGCCCTCCTCGGCGTAGGTGGTCTGCACCGCCATCGCGGCGGCCAGCGAGTGCGTTTCCGCACCGTGCGTGGTGGACAGCAGGAACACCCGGTCGCCGGAGTGACGCAGCCCGCCCCGCTCCATCAGGTCGCGGCGCCCGGCCAACGCGGAGACGGCGAACCCGTTGCCCAGCGCCTTGCCGAACGTGGAGAGGTCGGGGACGACGCCGTACAGGCCCTGGGCCCCCGCCTCGGACCAGCGGAAGCCGGTGATCATCTCATCGAAGATCAGTACGCAGCCGTGCCGGTCGGCCAGCTCGCGCAGGCCGGCGAGGTACCCGGGCGGCGGCTCGGCGTGGCCGGCGGGTTCGAGGATCAGGCAGGCGACCTCGCCCCGGTGGCGGGTGAGCAGTTCCTCGGTGGCCGCGAGGTCCCCGTACGGGAAAGAGACGGTGAGGTCGGTGATCGCCTCCGGGATGCCGGCGTTCATCGGGGTGGTGCCGATGAACCAGTCGTCGACGGAGAAGAACGGGTGGTCGGCGCAGATCGCCACCCGGGTGCGGCCGGTGACGGCGCGGGCGAGGCGTACGGCGGCGGTGGTGACGTCGGAGCCGTTCTTGGCGAACTTGACCATCTCGGCGGTGGGCACGGTGGCCAGGAAGCGTTCGGCGGCGTCGAGTTCGAGGATGGACGGCCGGGCGAAGTTGCTGCCCCGGTCGAGTTCGCGGCGGACGGCTTCGGTCACCCGCGGGTGGGCGTGGCCGAGGCTGACGGAGCGCAGGCCGGAGCCGTACTCGACGTAGCGGTTGCCGTCCACGTCCCAGACGTGGGCGCCGCGGCCGTGGCTGATGACCGGGGCGAGGTTCTCCGGGTACTGGTCGTCGCCCTTGGCGTAGGTGTGTGCGCCGCCGGGGATCAGGACGTGCAGCCGCTCGTTCGCCGCCCGGGACTTGGGGAGCTGGAAGTCGTCAACGGCCATGGGGGCTCAGTTCTCCTCAGAACGCAGGACCTCGGCGAGGCTCGGCGCCTCCCGGTCCCGCTTGGACATCGATATGGCCGGCAGCGGCCAGGGGATGGCGAGCTCCGGGTCGTCGAAGGCGATCGTCACGTCCTCGCTCGGGTCGTGCGGGCGGTCGATCCGGTACGAGATGTCGGCGTCGGTCAGCGCCTGGAAGCCGTGCGCGCACCCCGCCGGGATGTATACGCTCGCCTGCGTCTCGCCGGAGAGCTGGAAGGTGGCCACGTTGCGGTAGGTCGGCGAGCCGGGGCGCAGGTCCACGACCACGTCGAACACCTCCCCGTGCGAGCAGCGCACGATCTTGGCCTCCCCGGCGCCGGAGCGCAGGTGCATGCCGCGCAGCACGCCCCGCACCGAGCGGGAGACGCTGTGCTGCACGAAGGCCTTGGGGTCGATGCCCACCGAGCGCAGCACCTCGGCGTCGAAGGTGCGGCAGAAGAAGCCGCGCTCGTCGGCGTACGGGCTCGGGGTGAACAAGAACGCGCCGGCGATCGCCGGGACTTCGGTGACCTTCATGAGGAGTCCTTGGACAGAAAGAGGGCCCTGGTCAGGGCGGTGAACTGGTCCTCAAGGCGCCGGACGGCGGTCAGGTTCCGCTCGGTGAGGGTCCGCCGCAGCTCCCCCGATCGCTGCTCCAGCGCCCGGAACTGCTCGATCAGCCGGTCGGCGTCGACCTCGCGAGCCGGGTGGCAGTACGCGCCCAGCCCCATCCGGGCCATGAGCGCGTCGCTCTTCGCCGCGTAGCTCAGTGCGAGCGTCGGCGTGCCGACCTTCAGCGCGCAGATCAGGTTGTGGTACCGGGTCGCCACCACGGTGTCGGCAGCCGCCACCTCCTTCATCAGGTCGGCCAGTGAGGCCGCCTCGGCGGCGGTGACCAGCGGAGAGTCCACCGCGTCGAGGATCGCGGCGACCACCGGCACGTCGACCTCGTCGCCCATGAGCAGCCGGACCGGCCTGCCGTCCTCGACCAGCGCGCGGACGAACCGGGTCGTCCCGTCGAGGTAGCGCCGGTGGATCTCCTCGGCCCGGGCGCGGTCGTCGTTGCCGCCGTGGAAGGCCATGACGCCGACGCAGACCGGGCCCGGCCGGCCCGGGGACGCGCTCGCCGGCGGCGTCGGCAGGGAGAAGGCGAGGTCCGGGTAGACCTCGTCCCGCGCGGTGTCCACGCCCATCGCCCGCATCGCGTCGCGGGACGGGGCGTCCCGGTACGACCGGTACGCGGCCAGCCGCGCCGACCAGCGCACCAGGGCCCGGGTGGGCCGGTTGCCGATCGCGGCGGCGCCGACGCAGACCAGCGCCACCCGGGTGCCGAACAGCCGGCCGGACGCGCAGAGCAGGAACAGCGAGTACGGGAAGCCCCACGGCCGCAGCGGCAGCGTGGCCTCCAGGACGCCCATGCCCGGCACGATCACCACGTCGTGCCGGCGCACCCAGGCAGCGGTGCGGAAGGCGTCGACGAGCTTGCCCAGGCCCTTCGCCGCGATCGCGCCCGCCCGCGATGCGGTCCGGTACTCCCCGCGGTACCAGTGCATCCGCGTCGCGGGGATCCGGTACCGGGTCGCGACGACCTCGGGTCCGCCGCACAGCGCGTCCACGACCGCCGCCGGGTGCTCGGTGCGGAGGTAGCCGAGCACGGCCTCGAGCGACCCGTCGTTGCCGAGGTTGCCGGAGCCGAGCAGGCCGAACACCCCGACGCGCACCGGAGTTCCGTCCGCCGACGTCATACCTGCCTCCCCTCACGTCCGGCCACGAGGGCGTCGACGGAGACCGTGAGCAGGGCCGGGTCGACCGGGGCGCGGTCCTCGACCCGCTCGCCGGCGCCCGGCCGGACCCGGCTGGCCATCCATGCGGCCAGGTGGCGGTAGCACGCGCGCCGGTCGTCCGGGGACAACGGCGCCCGCCGGATCGCCGCGACGAAGCCCCAGACGTACTCGGCGAGCAGCCGGGGCGTCGGGTGCAGCGGGCCTGCCCGGCGCGGGTCCAGGTTGACGCACCGGGAGCGTTTGGAAGGGTTCGCCCGCTCGGCGCGGGTGGGGTGGTCGCGGCGGAAGTACAGCAGCTCCGACACCTGGTGGAAGGGCCCGCGCAGGCCGATCTCGGCGACGAACGTGCGGTCCGCGTGGTGGTAGCTGTCGAGCGGCTTCACCCGGCGCAGCACGTCGGCCCGCATCACCCCGTAGAAGTCGTCGCCACCGGGCTCGAACAGCATGCTGCGGAAGCGCTCCGGCGCGTGCGGCGAGTCGGTGGCGAGCCCGTACTCGTAGGGGACCTTCACCTGGCCGTCGCCGTCGACGACCGCCTGGTCGGCGTGCGCGAGGATCACGTCCGGCCGCTCGTCCAGCGTCTCCACGCAGCGCAGCAGCAGGTCCCGGGCGTACAGGTCGTCGTGCGAGGCCCACTTGAACAGCTCGCCACGGCACTCGGTGAACACGTGGTTGTGGTTCGGTGCGGCGCCGATGTTCCGGGGCAGCCGGAGGTACCGGATGCGCGAGTCCCGCGCGGCGTACCGGCGGCAGATGTCCTGGGTCGCGTCGGTCGAGGCGTTGTCGGAGATGACCAGCTCGAAGTCCTCGTAGGTCTGGCCGAGCAGGGCGTCGAGCGACTCGGCGAGGTATTCCTCGCCGTTGTAGACGGGCAGGCCGATGCTCAACCGGGGAAGGGCGGTCATGGCGTCCTCACTTCGGGGATGGGGTTCCGGCGGTGCTCGCGCAGGGCGGACCGCAGTTGCAGCCACCACACGGCCGAGCCGCTGACGGTCGCGGCGGCGACGCCCCAGGCCGAGCCGACCGTGCCGGCGACGGCCGCCCCGCCGAGCCCGCCGCCGACATAGCAGGCGGAGGCGAACAGCTGACAGCGCAGGCTGCGCCGGGCCGCGCCGAGCGCGCGCAGCCCGGCGGCCGCGCCGGTGCCGAGGCCCGCGCCCGCGACGCTGAGGGTGACCGGCATGATGAGCGCCGCGGAGGAGTGCCAGACCCCGCCGAGCACCAGCTCGCCGAGCCGGTCCGGCATCAGCAGCAGCGCCCCGCCCCAGAGCAGTGCGGCGGCGGCCTGCCCGCCGCCCAGCAGGAGGCAGAACGGGCCGAGGCGGTGCGGGGCCTGACGTAGCACCCGTGCCGCCTCCGGGACGGTGACCAGCGACAGCCCCATCAGCAGAGCGAGGAACGGGCCGAGCAGGAGCTCGGCGCCCCGGACCGCACCCACCGCGGCGACCCCGACGATCGCGCCGAGCCCGTACGCCCGCAGCTGGCTCGCGCCGCTGAGGCTGACGTTCTCGACCAGGTACCGGTAGCCGAGATCGCGCTGCTCGCGAAGCCACCCGCGCGCCTGGGCCACCCGGGGCCGGATGCCGGACTGAAAACACCCGTACCCCGCGGCCACCGCGGCGGAGGCGCCCCAGGCCAGCAGGAAGGCGGCCACGCTGCCCACGCGGGCCGCCACGACCATGGCCGGGACGAGCGCGACGCCCTGCACGAGGTCGTTGGCGAACGCCTTCTGCCCGGTGCCGGCGGCGAAGAACGCGAACCGCCAGGCGTCCTGCAGCAGCAGCGCCGGCAGGACGACGCCGAGGCAGGCGAACGCGGGCCCCACGCGGCCGCCGAGGCCGAGCCCGACCAGCAGACACACGGCGCCGAGGGCGGCACCGACGCCGAGCGCGGCACCCGACGACCGGGCCACCGCCGCGCGCCAGAGCGCGTCCGGCACACCGCTGAAGCGCACCACGAGCGGGTCGGTCGCCAGCCCGCGGGCGACGTTGAGCACCAGGCCGTAGGCCAGCCAGGCCAGGCTGAACACGCCGAACGCGGTCACCCCCAGCGAGCGTGCCACGTAGATCCCCACCGCGAAGTTGGTCATGCTGGAGGCCGCCTGGTCGGCCAGTCCCCAGGACAGCCGGCCGACGACGGCCCGCTTGGCGGTCCGCCGGGCTTCTCCGGGCGCCTCCGCCGATGTGGCTGTCGCCGGTGTCGTCGTCTTCACCCCCTCGGTGGTCATCGGCGTCATGCCTTGATCAGCCCGGCGCCCCGCAGGGCGCCGGCCGCGACGGCGACCGTGTCGAACGGCAGCCCGGACCGCTCGGAGACGTCCAGCAGACTGTGCTCGCCGTCGGAGAGGCTGAGCACCCAGAGCATGGCCAGCTGGGCCTGCTTCGCGTCGCTGCGGCCGCCGAGCGAGTCGTACAACCCGCGCCGGCCCAGCTGTGGTTCGCCGTAGGGGCTGAGGTTGAGGTACCGCCGGTTGCGGTCGAGAACGCCGAATGCCTCGCGGCAGACGGCGAGCGTGTCCGCCATCGCCTCCGGGGAGACGAAGTCCGGGTTGTCCGCCGAGGTGTGGTACTCGGGGTACCCGGCGTACGGGGTCCGGCTGAGCGAGCCGACGCCGAGATCGAACCCGGGCGAGCAGAACTGTCGCTCGTCGTAGCCGTACGGAGTGAACTCGGTGACGCTGTGCGGGCGTTCGGATGCGAGCAGGACGTGCCGCATCACCCGGTCGATCTCCGCGTCGCCGCGCCTGCTCTGCTTGTACGTCAGCCGGCCCGGGTCGCCGGCGCAGGCCAGCACCAGCCCGTGCTTGACCCTTCCCCCCGCTCTCGGCTCCGCTGGAGCAGGGGATACCCCACCCACCCGCTCCGCGTTGCGGGCCAGCCAGGTGATCGCCCCGATGGTGCCGGGCGCGAACAGGAACCGGTAGGTGTACCACGGCGTCCGCTCCGCCAGCGCCCGCGCCAGGAACGTCGCCACCGCGATGCCCGCCAGGTTGTCGTTGGCCAGCGACGGGTGGCAGACGTGGCAGGAGACGATCACCTCGTCGGGGACCTGCCCGGGGACGACGTGCTCGGCGTAGGTGAGGTGGCCGTCCGTGAGGGTGGAGTCGATGCGCACCTCGTACTCGCCGTCCGGCAGCGCGTCCAAGGTCTCCTGGGCCAGGCAGAACCCCCATTCCGGCGTGTAGTAGCTGGTGCGGTACGGCACCCAGGTCGGGTGGTCCGGCAGGGTGTGCAGGTGTCCGCGCAGCTCGGTCAGCGGCATGGTCGCCGCCACCGGCACGCTGTAGCCGAGCACGTGCAGGCTGGACGCGGCGAAGTCGACGACCCGGTTGCCGGCGGTGTCGGCGATGTACGCGTCCCGGATGTTCCACTCCTGCGGCACCGTCCAGTCGAGCACCTGCGTCCCGGTCGGCACCTCGTGCACCTGCAGCGGGACGTACTCGCCGACGATCTCCAGGGTGGCGCGCACACCGTCGCCGGTGATGCTCCGGCACAGCGGGTACAGCCGCTCCACCAGCGCGTGCATCTGTTCGCCGACCGTGGTCATCGGCGCCACCGCAGGGTGTCGTCGACGGTGCCGGCGTCGGACGCCGCGCGCAGCACGGCCAGCCGGGTGAAGCGCCGCTCGAAGCCCTCCCGGGTCAGCCCGAACTTCCGGTAGGCGTCGGCGAGTTCGAGCGCGCCCCGCTTCACCGTCCACTCGCAGTCGAAGCCGGGTACGGCGGCGCGGAACCGGGAGAAGTCCACCCGGTACGACCGCGGATCGGCACCGGCCTCCCCGGTGATCACCACCCGCGAGCCGGGCACCGCCTCGGCGACCTGCCCGGCGATCTCGGCGACCGTGACGTTGTTGGTCTCGCTGCCGATGTTGAACGCCCGGTCGTGCACCGCTTCGCGCGGCGCGATCAGCGCGGCCGCGAAGGCCCGGGCGATGTCGGCGGCGTGCACCAGCGGGCGCCAGGGGGTGCCGTCGGAGAGCACCAGCACCTCGCCGGACAGGAGCGCGTGGCCCACCAGGTTGTTCAGCACGATGTCGGCGCGCAGCCGGGGCGAGTAGCCGAAGGCGGTGGCGTTGCGCATGAACACCGGGCTGAAGTCGCCGTCGGCCAGCGCGTGCAGGTCGTCCTCCACCCGCACCTTGGACTCCGCGTACGGCGTCACCGGGCGCAGCGGGGCGTCCTCGGCCACCAGGTCGTCGCCGCCGGCGGCGCCGTAGACCGAGCAGGTGGACGCGTACAGGAAGCGCCGCACTCCGGCGTCGCGGGCCAGTCGGGCCAGCCGTACGGAGGCGTGGTGGTTGATGTCGTAGGTGAGGTCCGGCGCCAGCGAGCCCAGCGGGTCGTTGGACAGCGCGGCCAGGTGGATCACGGCGTCCACCCCGGCCACGTGGTCGGCCGTGACGTCGCGCAGGTCCACCCGCTGCCCCGGCGGGTCCGCGGGCGGCGGGCCGAGGACGCAGTCCGCGAACAGGCCGGCGTCCAGGCCGACGACTTCGTGCCCGGCGGCCGCGAGGACCGGGGCCATCACGGTGCCCAGGTAGCCCTGGTGTCCGGTCAGCAGTACACGCATGGTTCATCCCCCCAGATTGAGAGTGCCCAGATTGAGAGTGAGTTTGGTGACGGCGAACGCCTCGGCGTAGCGCGCGTGGCATTCGATGCCGCGGATCCGCGCCAGCCCGAGGAAGGCCTCCCGGTCGTACCAGGGCCGGTGCCGTTGCGAGGGGTAGTGCTCCTGCAACAGCCGCACCTTCTGTTCGGCGGTCTCCGGCGACAGCGGCTGGTACGCCGCCGGGCGGCCGAGGTCGCCGTCCCACTTGACGATCTCGTAGCCGAGCACGAGGTGGTCGCGGAACCCGGTGGTCACCAGCTTCGCCAGGCCGCGGTGATCCTGGTGCGCGTCGTCGGTACGCGGTGCGAGGACCAGGTCCGGCTCGGTCCGCGCGCGCAGCTCCTCGACCGCGGCCTTGGCCTCGTCCCAGTGCGCGGGCAGCCGGCCGTCCGGCAGTTTGAGCACGGTCAGGCGCAGTTCGGCACCCGGGCAGAAGGCGGCGAGCGCGGCCCGCTCCTCCTGCTCCCGCTCGCTGCCACCGCCGGAGAGCACCAGCGCGTCGACACGGACGCCCGGCCGCGCGAGGCACATCGTCAGCAGCGTGCCGCCGGCGCCGATGGCGATGTCGTCGCAGTGCGCCCCTACCGCGACGATCCGGTCCAGGTGCCCGGCCCCGAGCCGGATCACGCGGTCCCCGCCCCGGTGCCGTCCCCGCCGCCGTCCCCGCCGCCGGTCGCGCCCGCCCCCGCGCCATCCCGTTCCCACACGGCCCACGGGCGGTCGCCCCGGGCGTAGGCGGCGTCGAGCGCGGCCCGCTCCTTCACGGTGTCGGTCGGCTTCCAGAAGCCGCGGTGCTGGTGTGCCACCAGCCGGCCGCGCTTGGCCAGTCCGGTACATCCGTCGGCGACCAGGTCCCCGTTCTCCGGGATGTGGTCGAAGACCTCCTGGCGGAGCACGAAGTAGCCGCCGTTCTCCCACAGCGGCAGTTCGCTCACCGCGGTGATGCCCCCCACCAGGCCGTCCTCGCCCAGGTCCACGCAGTGGAACGAGGACTGCGGCGGCACCACCATCATCGACGCACCGGCGTCGCGCCGGGCGAACCGGTCGATCATCTCCGGCAGCGGGGCGTCGGTGAGCACGTCGGCGTAGTTGGCGAGGAACATCTCGTCGCCGTCCAGGTGGTGCCGCACCCGGCGCAGCCGCTCTCCGATCGGCGACTCGATGCCGGTCTGCGCGAACGTGATGGTCCAGGAGGCGATGTCGGTGGACAGCAGCTCGGTCTGCCCGTTGCGCAGCACGAAGTCGTTGGACGTCGTCTCCTCGTAGTTGAGGAAGAAGTTCTTGATGTGGTGGGCCCCGTACCCGAGACACAGGATGAACTCCGTGTGCCCGAAGTACGCGTAGTAGCGCATGACGTGCCAGATCAGCGGCCGCGGACCGACCATCGCCATCGGCTTGGGCACGTCGTCGGAGGCTCCGCTGCGCATCCGCAGCCCATAACCGCCGCAGAACAGTACGACCTTCATGGCTTCACCTCGACAATGCTCAGTTCCGGGATGGGAAAGACCAGCCGGCCGCCCCAGGCGTGCACGAAGGACAACTGCTCGACCAGCTCGGCCCGCAGGTTCCACGGGAGGACGAGGACGTAGTCCGGCCGGTCGGTGCTGATCTGCTCCGGCGGCAGGATCGGGATGCGGGTGCCCGGGGTGAACCTGCCGTGCTTGTAGGGGTTGCGGTCGACCGTGTACGGGAGCAGGTCGGGCCGGATGCCGCAGTGGTTGAGCAGGGTGTTGCCCTTGCCCGGGGCGCCGTAGCCGACGACCGTCTCGCCGCGCTCGGCCGCCTCGATGAGGAACCGCAGGAGGTCCCGGCGCACCTTGGCCACCCGGGCGGAGAACTCGGTGTACCCGGACAGCTCCTGCAGCCCGGCGGCCTTCTCCCGGTCCAGCACGTCGGCCACCCGCCGGGTCGGCTCGCCGGCCGCCTCGGCCGGCCGGGCCCACAGCCGGATGGAGCCGCCGTGCGTGGGCAGCAGCTCGACGTCCACGAGCGCGAGTCCGCCGCTCGCCAGCGCCCGGGTCGCGGACGCGACCGTGTAGTACTGGAAGTGCTCGTGGTAGATCGTGTCGTACTGGTTCTCCTCGATCAGGGTCAGCAGGTGCTGCACCTCGATGGAGACCCAGCCGTCGTCGGCGACCAGGGCGCGCAGCCCCCGGGTGAACCCGACCACGTCGGGGATGTGCGCGTACACGTTGTTGGCCACGACCAGGTCCGCCGGGCCGTGCTCGGCGCGGACGGCCGAGCCGGTGGCCGGGTCCAGGAACTCCGTGAGCGTGGGCACACCCGCGTCCCGCGCCGCGGCGCCGACGTTCACCGACGGTTCGATGCCGAGGCAGCGGATCCCCCGGTCCACCACGTGCCTGAGCAGGTACCCGTCGTTGCTCGCGACCTCGACCACGAAGGCGTCGGGGCCGAGATCCAGCCGCTGTACGGCATCGGCGACGAACGTGCGTGCGTGCTCCACCCAGGAGGTCGAGTAGGAGGAGAAGTACGCGTACTGCGTGAACGTCTCCTCCGGTGTGATCAGCGGAGGGATCTGCGCGAGCCAGCAGTCGGTGCAGACCCGCAGGTGCAGCGGGTACGCCGGCTCCGGCCGGTCCAGTCGGTCCGCGGCGAGAAAGCTCTCGCACGGCGGGGTCGCCCCGAGATCGACGACGCTCGCCATCGCCGCCGAGCCGCAGAGTCGGCATCGTGTCATCTACTGCCCCCATTCCTGCTCGCGCGGGTGCCCCGCCGCGAGCCAGCGTTTCCGTTTCCTGCCGGCGGCGCGCCGTCCGCGCCGCCGGACCGACCCGCGATCGCGGTGCGGTACTCCTCCACCAGGCGCTCCAGCCCGACGGCCGGGCTGAAGTTCTGCTCGTATCGGCGCCGGGCCGCCTGGCCCATCTCCCGGTTGCGGGCCGGCCCGGCCGTGATCCGGCGCAGGCAGGACGCGAGCGAGGCGGGCTCGCCCGGCTGGTGCAGCAGCCCGGTCACCCCGTCCTCGACGAGTTCGACGAAGGCACCGTGACCGGCGGCGACGGCCGGGACCCCCGCCGCCATCGCCTCCGCGATCACCAGGCCGAACGTCTCCAGGGACGTCGAGGGAGCCACCACGGCGACCGACCGCGCGACGGCCTGCTCGCACTGGGCCCGGTCGTACAGGCCGACGTACCGCACGTCGTCCCGGCCCGCCGCCCAGGCGGTCACCTCTTGCCGCAGTGGCCCCGAGCCGGCGAGCACGAGCGGCACGCCCACACCGCCGTCCGCGGCGATCTCGTCCCACGCGGCCATGAGCAGCCGCACGCCCTTGGCCTCCGCGAGCCGGCCGAGGAAGAGCAGCTGCTCGCCGTCGCCCGTCCGGCGGGCGCCCGGGTCGGGTACGAAGTTGTGCTTCACCGCCAGCCGCTCGGACGGCATGCCGGACCGCACCAGGACGTCACGCTGCGCCGCGGAGATGCAGAGGAACCGCTCCACGCCGGACCACCACCGCCGCCGGTTGACCGACAGGCTGACCGCGAGCGGCACCGTCGCCAGCCGGGAGTTCCGGTAGCAGCCGTGCCGGACGGCGGGCAGCGTCGCCGCCGGCCCGACGCACTCGGTGCACTGCCGGCCGTCCCGCCACAGCGTGCCGGGCGGGCAGACCTGGGTGTAGTTGTGCAGCGTGGCGACGGCGGGCACACCGGCGTCGGCGCAGGCGGCCAGCACCGCGGGCGACAGGAGCGGGAAGACGTTGTGGACGTGCACCACGTCCGGCCGCTCGGTGCGCAGCCGGGCGGCGAGCTCCGCGCGGACCGCCGGGTTCCACGGCACCAGCAGCGGCACCGCGGCCTTGCCCAGCAGGGACCGGGCGGCGATGTCGTCGCTGCGCCGCTCGAACACCTCGACCCGGTGGCCGGCCTCGCGCAGCAGCCCCACCTCCTGGTCGACGACCTCGTTCTCCCCGCTCGGCTGCGCCGAGGAGTAGCGGTTGTGCACCACGAGGATGTGCATGGTCAGGTCACCTCCCGATTCCGGTCCCGGCGCGGGATGCGTCGTCGCGGGACTGCGGGCGTTGTCAAAGGTGTCGTCAAGGACGTGGTCAGGGATGTCGTCAAGGGCGCGGCCTCGGCGGGTGTCGCGAGCAGGGCGGCGGCCAGGGCCAGGTGCAGCAGGTACGGAGAGGCGTCGCCGAGCCCGGCCTCGGTGTACGACGACATCGCGACGTAGGTGATCAGGAAGATCGCGCAGGCCCTCGACAGCGACGGCGGGCGCAGCAACGCGACCCCGCCCAGCGCGAGGAGGATCGCCGCCACGACGGCGATGCCGAGCAGACCCTGTTCGTTGTAGACGGCCAGCCAGCTGTTGTCGATCGGCAGCCCGCCGAAGGACTTGTCGCCCAGACCTGTGCCGAACACCTTCTCCGGGATCGTCCGGGGCTCCGTCAGCAGGGCGTCCCAGACCTTGGCCCGACCGGTGAGGTTGGAGAAGTTCTCCTTGCTCTGTCCGCGCATGAACCACGTCTGCAGCGCGGAGGCGAACGCCACCGCGGCCACCGTGGCGCACAGCACCGCCCAGGAGAAGAACCGGCGGGCGGCGGCGCTGGTCAGGATGAGCGAGCCGATCGCCACCGCCAACCCGACGAGCAGGCCGATCGTGGCCGTCCTGGTGTGGGTCATCGCGAGCAGGACGAAGGACGGCACGATGATCACCGCCGCGCCGGCCCCGGTGGTCCGGCCGTCCAGCAGGAGCAGCACGGTGAGCCCGATGATCACCGCGGAGTACTGTCCGATCTGCGGCGGGGTGAGCGGCCACAACGCGCCGACCAGGCGCCCGCCGTAGTACTCGGGCATGGCCGTGCCCGGTGAGATGACCAGACCGGCGGCCACCGACACGAGCACCGCGAAATACATCCGGATGTGGGTCCGGACGAACAGCAGGCTGTCGGCCCACCAGCGGCTGATCAGCCACAGCGTGCTGATGAAGATCGTCAGCCGGCCGCAGCGGAACAGCGCACCGAACCCGACCTCCAGATGCAGGCTGGAGATCACGCTCGGCACCAGCAGCATGGTGAGCAGGAACAGAAAGGCGCCGGTCCGGACGCGCAGCCGGAGGTTGAGCGCGAGCGCCAGCGCGAACGCGGAGACCAGCGAGCCCATGGTGGCCATCTGGATGAGGGAGCGGGGCAGCGTGACGATGGTCTTCGCCCCGGCGGAGCCGAGCGTGTTGAGGCCCAGCAGCGCCCAGACGATCCAGACGGCCTTCGGCGTGCCGTCAGGGCCGTGTTCGGCGCCGGGCCGCGCGGTCGCCTGATTCGGTCCGCCCGTCGGCCCGCCGCGCGTCCGGTCCCCGCGCACCTCAACCACCGGCCTGTGCGGCGAAGGTGCTGCCCGCGTCCTGCTGGTACGGCATGCCCTGCCACTGCGCGGAGTCGAGCGGCCGGCCCGGGTCGTCGGCGATGAAGCTCCACGGTCCGCGGTAGACGTTGTCGTGCCAGCGGTTGTCCTGCTTGAGGGTGATCGCCTCGGCCACCCGCTTGCCCTTGTACGGCGACCAGTCCGGATAGGTGCCGTAGTTGGAGAGCACCGCCATGCGGCCGCACTCCACCGAGCACTTGACGACGGACGTGTCGAGGGCGAAGCGGTTGTCGTGGATGTCCACCCGCTGGGTCTTCCACCGGCAGTCGGCGTAGAGCGGTGCGGTGTCGATCGCCGGCTTCACGCAGCGTCGGGTGTCCTTCACCAGCAACGTGCAGTAGCCGGTCGAGGTGTTGGCCGGGCTGTTGCAGAACCGGTCGGCGTTCTCCCAGAGGGTGATCCCTGACCAGTTGTCCTCCAGCACGTTGTGGTCGATCTCGATCCTGTCCGTGCGGGCCGGGACCCGTGGTTCGCCGCCGGCCTCCGACACGTAGACGGTCGCGTGCGGGAAGTCGTCGCCGTCCGCGGCGTGCCGGCGGCCCTCGACCCAGTTGTTCCGCCGGATCGTGTTGTTCCGGATGACGGCGTTGTAGCTGGTCTCGTAGATCAGCGCGGCACCGTCGTTGGCCTCCAGCACGTTGTCCTCGAAGCGGAAGTCGTTGTTGTCGTTGTCCGCCCACAACCCGGTTCCGCGGTTGTCGTGCACCCAGTTGCCGCGGATGTCGGCGCCGTTGACGGCCCAGAACTTGATGCCTCCGGTGCAGCCGCAGCCCGGCTGCTGCTTCTCCCAGTCGTCGGTGTTGTTGCCCACGACCTCGTTGCCCTCGACCAGCAGGCCCTTGATGGAGTCGCCGGTCTTGTACGCGTTCATTCCGTACTGCCCGTTGTCGCGCAGGCAGCTGGCGCGGACCTGCTGGCGGGCACCGGCCATCAGCCCGGCGCCGGAGTTGTACTGGATCGTCGCGTGCTCGATCACCCAGCCGTCGGCCATGTCGTGGTTGACCACGCCCTCGTCGTGCGGTGCGACGAAGCCCTGCACGGTCAGATAGCGGATGGTGACGTCGGGGGCGGTACCGCTGAACGCGTAGTTGTTGGTCTTCCGGCCGTCGAGCACCGCGCCCGGCGCGCCGAGGTAGGTGTCCCCCTCCTTGGCCATGACCTGGGCGTAGCGGTCCGGTTCGAGCGTGTGCCTGCCCGGGAGCAGCCAGAACGTGGTGTTCGGGGGGCTGCTCCCGGTCTTCGCCGCCAGGTCACCGACCACCGCGGGGTCGACCGTCACCGCGCCCGCCGGCGCGCTCGTCGGCCCGGCCGCGGGGTTGGCGCACACCCGGGCCACGGCCACGGACCCGGCCACGGACCCGGATGACGTGGCGGTCGGCTCCGCCGGGGCGTCCGACGAGCTCGTACAGCCGGTCGCCGCCAGCAGGGCCAGCGTCAGCGGCGCCGCCGCCGACGCCC
Source organism: Kitasatospora sp. NPDC092286 (assembly GCF_044755565.1). Lineage (NCBI taxonomy): Bacteria > Bacillati > Actinomycetota > Actinomycetes > Kitasatosporales > Streptomycetaceae > Kitasatospora > Kitasatospora sp. NPDC092286. Next base: position 101,644 of record NZ_JBIVRD010000015.1, read on the forward strand.
CCCACCGCCGCCTCTTGATCCCCACCCGCCCCCCTAGCCGCGGAACCCGAGTACGGTGGTGAACCCCTGCGCGCCGTCGGCGAAGCCGGTGCCGACCAGCGTGGTGGCGGGTTCCTTGCGTCCGAAGCCGGCGGAGTACCAGCCCAGCGGCGGCTCGCTCTCGCCGCGATGCGCCTGCCAGGACAGCTGCCCGGGCAGGTCGAGTACCGCGGAGCGCTCCTCGCCGTCGCGGGTCCAGGTCAGCACGGCCCGCCGGCCCGTCAGCTCCGCGGCGATCGCCGGGCCGAGGTGGAAGGCCAGGCGTACGGTGCCGCCCGGGCCGTGCACCTCGTCGACGATTCGCAGCTCCCGGCTCGCGGCGGTCAGTTCGACCCGGCGGCGGTGCACCGAGGGCTGGTAGCCGTCGTGCTCGGCGCACCAGCGGACCACGGTCGGGTCGGAGGTGTCCGCGACCAGGACGCGGCTGCGGGCGTGCCTGATCCACAGGAACGGGCCGCCGGAGACGGACTGGTCGGCGCCGTCCAGCTCCAGGGTGTTGTGGCCCAGGGTCGAGCGGAAGTACCGCCGCCACTCGGGCTGCCCGTGGTAGCAGAACGTCCCCGGGTCGGCGAGCACGTCGACCCCGTCGTGCCGGACCTCCACGGACAGCGCGTCCGCGTGGCCGTGCGCGGCGATGGACAGGAACCCGTGCGGACCGCCGTCGCAGCGGCACCAGATCTCCTCCCCGGCGCGCAGGATGCTCATCCCCGCGTCGGGGAAGTGGACCGGCCGGCTCGCCGGGCGGGTCACGGTTCCGTTCGTTCCGTACGGCCGCAGGAGCGCGGCCAGCAGCGGGGTGCGCACATCGGTGCCGGTCGCCGCCGGCCACCAGGGGAGCCGGCCGAACACGGCGTTGCCGGTGGCCAGCAGCGAGGCCCAGCGGTCGGTGCCCGCGCCGTCCACGACCAGACCGTGCCCGTCGTCCGCGTCCCCCTGGCGCGGCGGCCGCAGCCGGTTGTCCACGACGGCCGCGAGCGCGTCGGTCATCCGCAGCAGCACCAGCCGGACGGTCGCGGGGACGGGCACGTCGGCGGCGTCCGCCTCGGCGAGCGCGGCCAGGCCGAGCTCCAGGACGAGTCCGTGGTACTCGGTGGCCAGCTCGCGGTTGAGGCCGGAAGGGAAGGTGTTGCCGCGCAGGTGCCGCTCCAGCGACCGCAGCGCGCCGGCTCGCCAGCGCGCCGAGGAGGGGAACCACCCGAACGCGCAGGCCGCGGCGAACTGCCCGGCGGCCTCGGCGATGACGTGGTTGTTCGCCGAGGACCCCCGGCTGGGGAAGGCGGCCAGCCAGCGCTGGTGGTGCCAGATCTGGTTCAGCGCCACCGGGTTGCCCTCGAACAGCCCGGCCGCGCCCGGCCAGCCGTCGAGCAGCCGGCGGATCCACACCCAGGACAGCAGCCGGATGCCCAGCTCGATGCCGCTGATCCAGTGCACGCCGCGCAGCGGCGGGTTGGCCGCCCACCACGACCGCAGATGCTCGGCCACGCGCTCGGCGTACCGCTCGTTCCCGGTGATCGCGTAGGCGGCGGCGAGCACGGTCAGGTACTGGTGCCGGGACGGCTCCCAGATCTGCTTGATGTCCCCGACCGCGTCCTCGTTCCGGTACGGCACGTCGAAGGCGTAGCCGGACGGCGCCCGGCGCCCGGTCTTCGGGTCCGACCACCAGTCCGGGGCGGCCAGGTCGTCGCGGTCCACCCCGAAGAACTCGGCGTGCCCGTCCATCAGCCGGTCCGCCTCGGCGACGAGGCGTTTCGCGGCGTCCGGTGGCACTGCGGCGATCGTCCCGGCGGGCAGGACGGCGGTGAACCGGGCGCCGGCCACGCTCGGGCCCTGCGGCGGCGCCGACCGCCACCGCCGCCTGCGCACCGCGTCGCCCACCCGGCCGCCGACCTCCCGCGGTCCCATCCGGGACAGCCGCCGCAGGTACCACCCCGGGCTCATGGTCACAGCGACCTCGCCAGCGCCACCGGCGCGCCGCCGGCCAGGCCGGCCTGCACGGCGAGGGTGGCCGCCGTGGTGGCGACCAGCGACTCCAGCGGCACCGGCATCGGCCCGCCGGTCCGCACGGCCTTGATGAACGCGGCCAGTTCGGCGGACTGGCCCTTGTCCCGGGCCTTGGGCAGCCGCGAGCTGACCCACCGCTTGCGGCCGACCGTGTTCTCGAAATACACCGAGGCGCGGACGAAGTCGTCGAGCTTCAGCACCTTGCCGTCCGCGACGAGGTCCAGCGTCTCCTTGGGGAAGCCGGGCGCGCCGGTGGTGACGTAGCTGAGGGTGGCGGTGGAGCCGTCCGGGTAGCGCAGCACGACCTGCAGGTCCTCGTTGCCGGACGTGGCGACCGCGTACACCGAGACCGGGTCGGCCTCCAGCAGCCAGCTCGCCGTGTCGATGAAGTGGCCGCCCTCGCCGGCGAACCGCGAGCCCTCGGTGCCCTGTTGGAGGTACCAGCTGCCGTGCTGCAGCCGGCCCGCGTTGACCAGGTAGCGCAGGCTCGCCGGACCGGTCCGGGTGCCGAACCGGGTCCTGGCCTCCCGCAGCAGCGGCGCGAACCGGCGGTTGAAGCCCACCTGCAACCGGTCGTTGCCGGACTCCTCCACCGCCGCGAGCACACCGGCCAGCTCGTCCTCGGTGAGGGCCAGCGGCTTCTCCACGAACACCGTCTTGCCGGCCAGCAGCGCCTGCCGGGTCAGTTCGGCGTGCGAGCTGTGCCGGGTGACCACGAACACCGCGTCGATGGACGAGTCCCCGAGCACGGCGTCGAGATCGGTGGTCGCCCGGGCGAAGCCGAACTTGCGCTGCGCGTTGGCCGCGGACAGCGCCGTCGTGGTGACGACCGTGGACAGCGAGACGCCCTCGCGCTGAGCCAGGTGCGGCAGCAGCATCGACGTCGCGTAGTTGCCCGCACCGATGAACGCGAGGCGCACCGGCGCCCCCGCGGATCGGGCGGGCGCGGACCGGGCCGGGGCGGCCGTCCTGGCGTCGCGTCGCACCGCGGGCACCGCCACCGCCGGGGCCTGCGCCTTCTCGTCCCCCGCGGCTTCGGGGTAGCGGAACAGCACGGCCACGGCCTTCAGGTCGCCGTCCTTCAGGCGCCGGTACGTCTCGACGGCGTCGTCGAAGTCGGCGATGTGGGAGACCAGGGGGTCCACGTCGACGCGGCCGCGGGCCATCAGGCCGAGGAAGCAGGCCAGGTTGCGGCGCTCCGTCCAGCGCACGTAGCCGACCGGGTAGTCCCGCCCCTCCAGTTCGTACGACGGGTCGTAGCGCCCGGGGCCGTACGAGCGGGAGAACCGGACGTCCAACTCCTTCTCGTAGTACGCGTTCCACGGCAGGTCCAGGCGGCACTTGCCGATGTCGACGACCCGGCCGCGGTCCCGGGCCAGGTGGGCGGCCAGCTCGACGGGCTGGTTGCTGCCGCCGCCGGCGGCCAGGTACACCTGGTCCACGCCGTGCCCGTCGGTCAGCTCGGCGACGGCGGTCTCCACGGCCGCGGACCCGGGATCGCCGCAGGCCACGGCACCCAGGCGCTCGGCCAGCTCGCAGCGCACCGGGTCGGGGTCGGCCCCGACGACGCGCACCCCCGCGGCGGTGAGGAGCTGCACCACCAGCTGCCCGATCAGCCCGAGGCCGATGACCAGCGCCACCTCGCCGAGCTGCGGCTCGCCCTGGCGCACGCCCTGCAGGGCGATGGACCCGACGGTGCCGAAGGCGGCGTGCCGCGACGCGAGGCCGTCCGGCACCGGGGCGTAGAGGTTCTTCGGCACCCAGTTCAGCTCGGCGTGCAGCGCGTGCTCATTGCCGGCGCAGGCCACCAGGTCGCCGACCTTCACATCGTCGATCCCGGCGCCGACCTGCTCGACCACCCCGCACAGCGAGTAGCCCAGCGGCGTGTAGGAGTCCAGCTTGCCCATCACCTTGCGGTAGGTGGCGGGCAGCCCGTTGGTGGCCACGCTCTGCATGACCTTGGCCACCTGGTCCGGCCGGGAGCGGGCCTTGCCCAGCATCGACATGCCGGCCTCGGAGACCTTCATGAGCTCGGTCCCGGTGGATATCAGCGAGTAGGCGGTGCGGACCAGCACGCCGCCCGGCTTGCACCCCGGCACCGGCACGTCGAGCACCGCCAGCTCGCCGCTCTTGTAGTTCTGCACGACCTGTTTCACCGAAGTCCCCTTGTTTCTAAGCCGTCTTCTACGCTGCCGGGCGAGTGCTCCGGCCGGACCCGGAGGTCGCGTCGCGGTACCAGTACTCGAGGGTCAGCACGTGCCACAGATGCTTGGAGAAGTCCCGCTGCCCGGCGGCGTCCTCGGCGACCATGCGCGCGAGCGCGTCGCGGCGCAGGAGACCGGAGTTGACGAGCACGCCGTCGTGCACCACCTCGCGCACCAGCGGTGCCAGGTCCCGGCTCATCCAGGCCCGCAGCGGGGCGCTGAACAGGCCCTTGGGCCGGTACACGATCTCCCGGGGCAGGATCGAGGTGGCCGCCTCCTTGAGGACGGCCTTGCCCTGCCGTCCGACGATCTTGCGGTCGCCGGGCACGGTGAACGCCGCCTTGACCACCTCGACGTCCACGTACGGCACCCGCACCTCGGTCGACGCGGCCATGCTGGAGCGGTCCGTGTACGCGAGGTTCAGGCCCGGCAGGAACATCCGCGCGTCGCCCAGGCACATCCGGTTGACGAAGTCGTCGAGGTCGTTGTCCTGGTAGACGTCCGCGTGTTCGGTCAGCACGTCCTGGACCGTCCCGGCCAGGTCCGGATTCACCAGGGCGAGCAGTTCCTCCTGGTCGTACATGGTGTAGCTGCGCCGGAACGCGGTCTCCTCCGGCAGATCGGCGAAGGAGAGGAACCGCTTCGCGAACCGCACCGACCGGTACCCCCGGCGGGCCGTGGCGACCGGCAGCCGGTCCACGGCCGCGGACAGGCCGCGCCGCAGGGGTCGCGGGACGCGCTGGTAACGCAGCGCGATCAGGTTGGCCAGGTGCTTGCGGTAGCCGGCGAACAGTTCGTCGGCCCCCATCCCCGAGAGCATCACCTTGACCCCGGCCTCCCGGGCGGCCGAGCAGATCAGGAACGTGTTGATCGCGGCCGGGTCGCCGATCGGCTCGTCCAGGTGGTACGTCATCCGCGGCAGCAGGTCGAGCACGTCCGGGGCGATCTCGATCTCGTGCAGGTCGACGCCGAACCGCTCGGCCACCTGCCGGGCGTAGCGCAGGTCGTCCGGCATCGCCTCGAACCTGGCGTCCTCGGCGCGGAACCCGATCGTGTAGGCGGAGATCCCGGGGTGGTCGCGGGCCGCCAGCGCGGTCAGGTAGCTGGAGTCCAGCCCGCCGGAGAGGAAGGTCGCCACGGGAACGTCGGAGAGCAGGTGACGCCTCGTCGACTCCTCGACGATGGCGGCGAGGTCCGGCAGTTCGCCGGCCCGGGCCCGCTCCCGGCCCTCGGCGGCGACGTCACGCAGGTGCCAGAACCGGCCGCGCTCCACCCGGCCGTCGGGCCGGCACCGCAGCCAGCTGCCCGGCGGCAGCTTCTCCGCCTCGCGGAACGCGCACCGCGTGTCCGGCACCCAGTAGTACAGCAGCGAGGCCACCAGCGCCGCGTGGTCCACCTCCAGCGAGCCCCCGGTGGCGGCGGCCAGCGCCTTGAGCTCGGAGGCGAACACCAGGCCCTCGCCGCGCCGCACCAGGAACAGCGGCTTGATGCCGAGCTGGTCACGGGCGAGCACCAGCTCACCGGTTCGCTCGTCGAAGATCCCGAACGCGAACATGCCGCGCAGCCGGGGCAGGCAGTCCGTACCCCAGCGCCGCCAGGCCTCCAGCAGCACCTCGGTGTCGGAGGTGCCACGGAAGCGCACTCCAGCGGCCGCCAGTTCGGCGCGCAGCTCGGGCGCGTTGTACAGCTCGCCGTTGTACGTCAGGACGAGGCCGTCCGAGACCATCGGCTGGGCGCCGGTCTCCGACAGGTCGACGATGGCCAGCCGGCGGTGCCCCAGGTGCACTTCGCCGTCACCGACGGGGTGGCTGTACCGGCCCGCCCCGTCCGGACCGCGGTGGGCGAGGGTCTCGGTGAGCAGGTCGGTCACGGCCTTCCCGTCCGGCCATCGGTACGTGCCTGCGATGCCACACATGTCCTACCTCGCCTCCTGGTCGCTGTCGGGGACCCGTGCGGTCCACACCGGTAGTCGTTCCGTCCGCCGCCGGCCCGTGCCGATCTGCCGGGCCGGCCGCTCGTTGCGGCCGCTCGGCGCGACGTCGGTCCTGTCCCACAGCGTGCCGTCGGTCCGGTCACGCGGATCGGGGTCGATCAGCACCACCCCGATCACCGCGATGTGCTGGTCCGCGAGTTGGCGCGCCACGGTGTGCAGCCAGGCGGCGCTGCCGTGCCCGGCCCGCACGACGAGCACCGTCCGGGTGCCGAGGTGGCGAAGGTCGGTCCACGCCGTTCCGGGTGCCACCGAGCCGACGCCGAGCCGGTGTTGCTCACCCGGTACGGACTCGGCGCCCCCGCCGTCGACCACGGTCGGGCCTCCGGCCTTGCGGCGGCGGCCGGCGAGCTGCGAGCCGGGCAGACCGTCCACGACGGCCACCGGCCCCTCGGCTGCCAGTGCCCCGGCGAGGTCCAGGGCGATGGCGCTCGCGTTGCGCGCACAGCCCAGTTCCAGCAGCGACACCGCCTCCTCGGAGCCGCGTACGGTACGGGCCAGGGTCGTGGTGAGCCTGGCCCGGGCCGCCCGGGTCCGTTTGCGCTGCCACCGGGCGGCCGGCCGGTGGGGCAGCTCGGCGATGACCGAGGCGCCGAGGTCCGCCGCGATCTCCCGGCGCAGCACCGGGCGGTCCGCCACCACCGCGCCGACCGAGGCCACCGCGAGCCCGAGGACGAGGCCGAGGACGAGGCCGATGGCGGCGTCGGTCGCGGCGGTCTTCGGCAGGGACTGCTTCACCGCGTGCGGGGCGTCCACGATCTGGGTGCCGGCGACGAGCCGGGGCGTGCCGGCCCCAGCCGCCGCGGCGCGCTGGCCGAAGTCGGTGATCCGCGAGGTGAGATCGGCCCTGCTGGCGTAGAGCGACTCCAGGTTCGCCGATGTCTTCGGCCCGCTCTGCTGCGATCCGTCCCCGATCGCCTTGTTGACCTGGGCGAGTTCGTCCTTCATCCGGTCGCGCTCGTCGAGCAGGGCCTTGGCCTCGGCGTCCGCGGCCTGCTGTATCCGCTTCACGTGGCTTGCGACGAACGCCTCGGCGAGCGCCTTGGCGCGGGCCACCGCCTCCGTGTCGCTGTGTCCGGTCACGGTGATCTGCAGCAGGTTGTTGGTCAGGCCGAGGCCCCCGTAGTCCTTCAGGAAGTCCTCCGGCTTCTCCGAGGACCCGAGGGACTGGAGGGCCTGGCCGGCGATCCCCACGGTGTGCAGCAGGGCGGCGTCGGTGCGGATCAGCGTTCCGGGGTCGTTCGGCTGGTCCGCCTGATGCGCGACCAGCACCGTTGTCACCGCGCTCGGCGGCGCGGGCTGCAGGACGGCCGCGGCGGCGCCGAGCAGCAGCCCGATCAGGGCCAGGGAACACCAGAGGCGGCGGCGCCTGCGCACCGCGACCACCAGCGACTGGAGGTCCACCAGGGGAGGGGCGGCCGACGACTCCGCGGTCCTGCTCGTCGTCACTCCGAACCTCTCCTCGCATCGTCGCCGACCGCGAGCGCCGGCGTGGCGCCCTGACGGTCGGAGGGTTGCGTCGTACGGGCCCGGACCGGGGCCGCGAGGACGATGCCGACGACCTCGTGCTTCGCGTCCGCACACGCCCCGGCGATGCCGGCGAGCTCCGCCGCGGTCCAGCTGCCCGCGCTGAGCACGACCAGGGCACCGGACTCGTCGTCACGGTCCGGCACCAGCGGCCGGGACACCGAAACCCCCACCACCCGCAGCATGGGGTATCCCCTGCTCGAAGAGCTCGGGGAGGGATCGCCGCCCGCCTCGGCCGCGAGCTGCCCGGCGGCCAGGCGGGCCGGCTCGTCGCCGTCCGGGACGACGACCAGCAGCCGCCGGGGGGACGGCAGCCGGTCCCGCAGGCGGGCGCACACCCGCTGGAAGCGGATCCGCCGGCTGGCCTCGTCACCGGAGGCCTGCGGGACCGGCAGGTCCCACCGGACGTCGATGCCCAGCAGCCGGCGGATCCGGGCCCGCGGGCCACGGCCTTCCGGCCGGTGCCCGGGCAGGTCGGCGGGTACGTCGACGGTGCCGAGGAACGCCGAGCCCAGCGCTGCGGCGATCTCCGGTTCGGTGCGCAGCCGGCGACCCATCCGGGCGGCGGTGAGATGGCCGATGACCGTGGCCAGGAAGAACAACAGCGCACCGCCGACGATGAGTTGAATCCTCGTCGGCGCCACCGCGCCGGTCGGCCGGGCCGCCGGCCCCATGACGACCATGGCGGCCTTGGTGGAGGCCGGGTCGACCTGGTCCAGCTTCTTGACGGCCTCCTCCAGCGCGGTGCGCAGCTTCGCGAGTTCGGTGCGGGTCTGCACGCTCTCCACGGTCTGCCCCGGATTGGCCGAATCGGCCAGTTCGGTGATGCGCCGGCTGGCCTGAACCACCATCTGCCGAAGCGCCTCGGGCTGCGCCGCTCCGGGGTCGGTGCCGTCGCCCGCTATCCGCGCGCCGAACGCGACGAACTGCTTGGCCATCTGATCGGACAGCTGCTGTGCGCGCTCCGGGGTTTCGGCCGTACCCGAGACCTTGACGATGTTCCCGTCCGAGGCCGTGGCGCTCACCCGGTCCCGCAGCTGGGTGCCGTCGACGCCCTTCCAGCCGAGCGCGGCGGCCGCGCGGTCGATCACCACCGAACTGGTCGCGATCTCCGCCTGGGTCATCAGCTCGCGCTCCTGCCACACCCCAGGCAGCAGCACCGATGCCGACGTCGTGTAACTCGGCGGGAACAGCAGGGAGCTGCCGTAGCCGACGAGCGCACCCACCACGGCGAGGACGGCGAGAAGCCGCCAGCGCCGACGGAGGATCCGACCGATCGTGACCAGGCGTATCGTTTCATCGCTCAACGGCGCGGCCTTCCCCCTGGCCGGTTCTGGTCGCCCGCCGACGCCGGAGCGTGGTCACGACAGGCGGCGGCGTAGGCGGCGAGCAGCGATCGCTGGGAGTTCCGCCAGGAGAGCGGCCCGTTGATCCGCTCCTGGCCGAGCTTGCCCATCAAGGCCCGCTTCTCCGGATCGTCCAGCAGCAGCGCGATGAGCCCGGCGAACCCGGCCTCGTCGTTGGCGGGCGCGTAGACGGCGGCGTCACCGGCGGAGACCCGGGCCTCCCGGAGGTCGAACGAGACGATCGGCCGGCCCATCGCCATGTACTCCAGGACCTTGTTCATGGTCGACACGTCGTTGAGCGGATTGCGCGGGTCGGGAGAAAGGCACACGTCCGCGGTGGACAGGTAGCGCGCCAGATCGGCGTCCGGAACACGCCCGGTGAACTGCACCTGCTCGGAGAGCCCGAGCCGCCGGGACAGCTCCACCATCGCGTCGAAGGCGTCGCCGGCGCCGACGAACACCGCGTGCCAGTCGGTCCGCCCGAGCTCGTCGCGCAGCTTCGCGAGGGCCCGCAAGGCGTAGTCGACGCCGTCCTGCGGGCCCATGACGCCGAGGTAGCACAGCAGATGAGGCTTGCCGCGCTTCAGCTCCGGCTCGGGCGGTACCGGCTGGAACCGGTCGGTGTCGGGCGCGCTGCGCACCACGAAGACGTCCGCCGGCCGTTGACCGCCACGGCGCAGCGCGACGTCCCGGTAGCTCTCGTTCGTGGCGAGCACGATGTCCGCGGCCCGGTAGGTCAGCCGTTCCAGCGCGCACACGGCGCGGTAGAGCAGATCCTCGCCGCGGTCGAACCGGGAGAGGTACAGCTCGGGTACCAGGTCGTGCTGGTCGAACACGAACCGCGCGCCGCGCCGCTTCAGCCACAGTGCCGGCAGGAACAGCAGGTCGGGCGGGTTGCAGGCGTGGACCACGTCGACCGGGCCGACCTTGCGGGCCAGCCGGACCGTGTGCCACAACGCCGATCCGTACTCCCGCAGGTAGCCGGCCGGCCCTCCGGTGGCCGCGCGCAACGGATAGCGGTGGATCCGCACCCCGTCGATCTCCGCTTCCGGTTCCGTGTCCCGCTTGCTCCCCCGGGGACAGATGACGTGCACCTCCCAGCCCGCGTCGCGCAGCGTCGTGCACTCCTGCCACACCCGCCGGTCGAACGGCACCGACAGGTTCTCCACCAGGATCAGCGCGCGACGGGCCGGCCCGTCGCAGCTGACCGTGTCACCGAACGATGTGTCACCAGGCAAGGCCCACGTACCCCCGTTCGGTCCGGCGCGCCTCGGCGTCGGGAAGGTGGACGAGGTCGACGATCACCGGGCCGTCGCCATGGGGCAGCGCGGACAGCACGGCCGGATCCCTGGTCCCGACCACGCACACCTCGGCGTGCTCGAGCACCTCGCCGACGGACTCCGCGAGCAGCTGCGCGAGGTGCGGCAGCCGGGTCTCGATGTACTCCCGGTTCGCGCCGAGCAGCCGGGAGAGGTTCACGTTGGGGTCGTAGATCCGCAGGTCGTAACCCTTGCCGAAGAGCCTCTCCGCCAGCTCGACGAGCGGGCTCTCGCGGAGGTCGTCGGTGCCGGGCTTGAAGGACAGACCGAACAGGCCCACCCGACGCCTGCCGGTGCGCTCGACCAACTCCACCGCGCGCTGCAGGTGTTCGGAGTTGGAGGGCAGCACGTGGGAGAGGATGGGCACCGAGACGTCGGCCCGCTGCGCCGCGTGGACCAGGCTGCGCAGGTCCTTGGGCAGGCAGGAGCCGCCGAAGGCGAAGCCGGGCCGCAGGTAGGCGGGGCTGATGTTCAGCTTGCGGTCGGCCAGGAACACGTCCATCACCTGGTGCGAGTCCACCCCGAGCGCCTGGCACACCGCGCCCAGCTCGTTCGCGAAGCCGATCTTGAGGCCGTGGAACGCGTTGTCCGCGTACTTGATCGCCTCGGCCGTCGGGACCGGCACCCGGAACACCTCGCCGGGCAATCCCTCGTACAGCGCCGCGACCACGTCGCCGCTCGCCGGGTCGAGCTCACCGATGACGGTCTTGGGCGGGTCGAAGAAGTCCCGCACGCTCGTGCCCTCGCGCAGGAACTCCGGGTTGACCGCGACCCCGAAGTCCACGCCGGCCGTGCCGCCGGCGTACTTCTCCAGGATCGGTACCAGCAGGTTCAGGCAGGTGCCCGGGAGCATGGTGCTGCGGAACACGACGGTCTGCCGCCCGCCCCGCTCGGCCACCGCGGCACCGATCTGCTCGGTGACCCGCTCCAGGTAAGTGGTGCACAGGCTGCCGTTGGGCTCCGACGGCGTGCCCACGCAGACCAGCGACACCTCGCTGCCCATGATCGCCTCGCGGACGTCGGCGGTGGCGCGTAGCGCTCCGGCCCGCACGACCTCGGCGATGAGCTCGCCGATCCGCTCCTCGACCACCGGGGCCTTGCCGTCGTTGACCAGGTCGACCTTCACCTGGTTCACGTCCACCCCGATGACCTCGTGCCCCAGACTGGCCAGGCACGCGGCCGACACGCAGCCCACGTAGCCGAGCCCCAGGACGCTGACCCTCATGACCCGTTCCTCCCCTCGGGCAGGCCCTTCTGGCCGGCCATCCGCGCGCCGATCGGACGACGCCCCCCGCGCATCAGTAGGCCCCCTGCCCCTGAAGCACCGCACGCAGCGTCTTCCACAGAATCACCGCGTCAAGGGCGAGCGACCAGTCCTCCACGTACCGCAGGTCCAGCCGGACCGCCTCCTCCCACGGCAGGTCGCTGCGCCCGCTGATCTGCCACAGGCCGGTGAGCCCGGGCTTGACGAGCAGCCGCCGCCGGATGTCCGGGCCGTACGCGGCGGACTCCTCCGGTAGCGGAGGCCGCGGACCGACGAGCGACATCGAGCCGGTGACCACGTTGAGAAGCTGCGGGAGCTCGTCGATCGAGTACCGGCGCAGCACTCCTCCCACCCGGGTCACCCGCGGATCCCGGCGGAGCTTGAACAGCAGGCCGGCGCCCTCGTTGCGGTCGGCCAGCCCGGCACGTGCCCGGTCGGCCCCGGCGACCATGGTGCGAAACTTGACCAGGGTGAACTCGCGGCCGTCCTTGCCGACCCTGTGCTGTCGGAAGAACGCCCCACCCCGGCTGTCCACCAGTACGAGCAGCCCGACGAGCACCATCAGCGGCGCGAACAGGATCAGCAGGGCCGCGGCGCCCAGCCGGTCGACGACCTCCTTGACCACCCGGCGGCCCCCGGTGAAGGTCGGCATGCTGACCCGCAGCATCGGGATCCCGAGCACCGCGTCGACGTGCAGCCGCGGGCCGGCCACCTCCATCAGCACGGGGGCCACGACCATCTCGGCATCGCCGTTTTCGAGGTTCCAGGCCAGCCGCTGCAGCCGGTCCGGTGACCAGTGCGGGTCCGGTGTGATCGCAACGACACGGTAGCCGTCGCGGCGGACGTGGTTGGCGACGTCCGTCAGTCGGCCGACGACCGGCACTCCGTCCAGTCGGCCACCGTTGTCCCCGAGAGCGTACGGCGTGCACACCGCCTCCACCCGCCAGCCGAGGTGCGGGAACTTGCGGGTCCGGGTGATCAGGTCGCGCACGGTGGCCGGGCTCCCGGCAGCGAGCACCGGGCGCAGGCACCGTCCTTCCTTCCGCCGTTTATGCAGCCAGAGGCGCAGCAGATACCGCTCGGTCATGGTGATGAGCGTGATCGCCGGGATCGCGACGAAGATCCAGAGCTTGATGTTGCGCGAGGTGAGGGCGATCCCGCCGAGCGCCAGTACGACGGCCGCCGTGAACAGTGAGCGTCCGAGCCGGCGGAATTCCTCGGCGCCCTGGCCGAGCACGGCCGGAGCCCACGACCGGGTCATCGCGAGCGCTCCCAGCACCAGCAGCTCGGTGCCGAAGGCGAGAATTCCCCACTTCTCGTGCCAGTTGGCCGCGTCCCGAACCCCGAAGAAGCCGCCTATCGCCGCTACCACGAAGGCGGTGGCCACGGTATCGCTGATGATCACAGTACGGCGGTACTGCTGCTCCCAGTCGATCTCGGGCCGGCTGATTATCCCGTTCATCGGGCGCCCCCGCGCCGATAGAAACGGGCTGACTAATTCCTCTTCCCCCTGCTCCACAGCCCGCTCCAGGTCACCAGTGGGTTCGACGTGTTCGCTCCACACGGTTCCTCCCCCCGGGAGGCCCGCGCCTCCCGCACTGTTCCTCCCCTTGGGAGGCCCCGCCTCCCGTGCCGCGCTGTTCCTACCCCCGGGAGGCCCCACCCCCCGCGGACGGCAAACCGGCTATTGCAGCGCTACTCGAACATCCCGCCCAGGCGCCGGCGGACCCGAATGTCCTGCCAGAGTCCCGAGATGCGCGGGAAACCGTCGACGGTTGCTCTCCACACTCAAAGCCCCCTCTCGGGCGCCAAGAATTGATCACCCCACGTCTGCCGCCGGGGACGCGACTACCGGCCGTCCGCAGCACCGGACCTGTAGATCATTATTTGTCGCCTCGCGTCCGACCATGCGAGGCGAAAATCAATCTAGAGCATCGAGGCCGCCCAAAGAGGGGGATATGTGAAACGCGTGCTCGAGATTTGAAGTGGATCTACCGAACGATGACTGCCGACGGGTGCCCTGAAGACGAAGACCCGCGTTGTGACCTGTGATGACGGGAGCTCTCCGGGCTGCCGGCACCGGCAATCCCGAGGCGTCCCGCCACTGCCGCCCGGGCCGCGCTCAGGGCACGGGCGAAGCCACCTGTCCGCCGGCGCCGCGCGGCGAGGATGCGCGCCTGGCGGCGCGGGCCCCGGCGAGATCCGCAAGACACTGGAGACCGTCTTCAAAGGGTCGGATCCAGACTGGCAGCACAGCCGCGCCGGCGTTCACCGGGTCTTGAGCAGGTAGGGGGGGCGGTGCGGCGCGCACCGGCCCCGGTCTCGGACCGGGGCGGGTGCGCCGTACGGCGGTTACTTGCACTTCTCGTCGATCTTGTACTGGAGTGCCCGCGGGTAGTCGTGCCGGCTGAGCCGGACCCGGGCCAGGATCGGGGCGTGGTTGATGTCGTTGCCCGGATCGGCAATGTCGAGCAGCAGTGAATCGAGCTCGGCGTGGGTGGTGACCTCGTACCCGTGCATCCGGTCCTTTTCCGTACCGAAGACCTCGGCCAGCTTCTCGTACCGCCACGGGTGCAGCACGTTGTAGAAGTCGGCCCCGTCGGACGGCTTCTCCTTGTAGTAGCAGGGGCTGACCAGCATCTGCTCGATGCCGTAGAAGCCCTCGTTGTCCAGTACGAAGACCACCGGCCGCAGGTGGTGGCGCACCTGGGTGGACAGCTCCTGGCAGATCTCCTGGAACGAGCCGTCCCCGACGAACACCAGCGGCCGCTTCATCGGCTGCTGTCGGCCCAGCGCCACGCCGGTGGCCGCGCCGACCGAGTAGCCGATGGACAGCCAGCTGTTCTGCGCCAGGAAGCCGGCCCGTTCGGTGATCCGCAGGTTCATGGACCCGAGCAGCGCGAACGCCGCGTCCGAGACCACCGTGAACGGCGAGGGGGCCTGCGGGTCCCCGCCGGTGGCCTGGTGCTCCAGGAAGAAGTTGACGTGCTGGAAGAAGCTGTCGTACGTCAGCTCCGCCGGATACCGGGCGGAGCTCAGCGAGTCCAGGAAATCGGACGTGCTGGCCGGGACGTCCAGGCCCGCCGCGTGCGCCAGCGCGAAGTGGTCGGCCGCGAACGTCTGTCCCGCCAGTGCGTTGCGCAACGCCGGTACGAACCGCCCCAGTTGGACCTCGGGGAAGTACCTGGCGCCGACGCTGACGCCGTCGCGGGCCGCCACGATCCAGTCATCGCCGATCGACTGCTCGCCGCCGAGGTTCTTGGACGTGGACCAGGTCCCCAGTCCGATCCGGCACCCGGCGTTCTTGAAGGTCTTCCGGATCTCCGGCAGGCTCGCCTTGCCGTTGTAGACGCCGGCGAACTGCGGATGCCGTTCGGAGACCACGGACTTCGCGCCGACCGTGGTGCAGAACTGCATCCGGGTGCTCTGGACGAACTCCAGCAGTTCGCCTTCCAGCCGCTGGCGGACCAGTTCCTCGCCGGCCCAGACGATCGGCGTGCCGAACTCACTGATCAGCTCCACCGCCGCCGTGACCGCCTTGGCCAGCATCTCCTCGTTCCGCTTGGTGAACGTCCGCTCACGAGCCCGGAGTTCACCCTGCGGAGGATCGCACGGCGCGTGCCAGAGGTCCTCCATCACCTCCAGGTAGACCGGCTTGCGCCCGGTCAGGCACGCGGTGATCGCGCTGTCGATCTGCCAGGGCGCGAGCCCCGGGTTGGAGAGCACCTGCGCGTCCACCGTGACCTGCCGGTAGATGTCCAGGTTGCTCTCCCGGCGCCGGCTCATGTGCGAGGTGAGCAGGCCGACCGCCTGGTAGTTGAGCCACTGTTCGTACGAGGGCGCCGCGTTGATCGCGATCAGCGGCACGTCCTCGACGTACGCGCCGCCGATCGTGTTGAGCAGGCTGAACGCGCCCACCCCGTAGGTCACCGCGACGGCGCCGATGCCCTGCTCACCCTTGTCCAGGTCGGCGTCGGCGGCCCGCACCCGGGCGTAGGCGTCCGCGGCGTAGCCGCCACCCATCTCGGTCGGGGTTCCGATCCAGCGCACCCCGGTGGTGGCGTGCATGATCGTCAGGAACGGGCCGAGGAAGTCGCCCGGCACCCCGAACAGGTACCGGATGCCCAACTGCTCCAACCTGGTGGCCAGGTAACGGCCCACTGTCCAATCGTCATCGCCGCTCATCTGCTCAGCATCTCCTCTCGGCGTTCCCGGCGGACCTGCGCCTCGGGCCGGATCTCCGGCTCCGCCGGGGGTGGCGGTGGTGGCGCCTCGTGCACGGCGATGGCCGCCCGGACGGCGGTTTCCACCGCGCCCTCGATCCAGGCGTGCTTGAGCGAGACGTGCTCGCCGGCGAAGTGCACCGGGCCTTCCGGCTTGACCACGTCGAGGTGGAAGCTGGTCATCTGGTGCGGGGTGTAGACGGCTGCCTCGCCGAAGGCGTACGGGTCGCGCAGCCAGCTCTGGGTCTTCCCGTAGCCGGTGTAGAACACCTCGATCCGCCGGCCGTGCACCGACTGGAGGTTGCGCAGCGCGTAGACGTACCGCTCGTAGTCCTCCATCGAGTCCCAGCGCACCGCGTCGTCCGACCAGCTGTAGCTGGCCAGCACCACGCCGCCGCCGTCGCTGTCGGGCACCGGGTGCGAGGGGTAGTACATGAAGCGGTTCGGGTTGTCGGTGGTCGAGCCGCCACCAATGCAGTTGGTGGCGGGGCGCACGCTCGCCCGGTGCAGCGGGGTGTGCCGGTAGGCCTCCAACTGGTCCTGGCCGATCCGGTTGGAGTCCACGCTCCGGTGGGCGCCGAGCAGCACCTTCGGCAGGTTGGGCGGGGGCCGGTGCCCGTTGTGCGCGGCCGCGACGGCCGCCTCGGCGTCCTCCTCGCCGGCCCGCTGGTAGTACTCGTACAGGCCCGGCTCAATGGAGTCGAGCTCGGCCTTCCAGTCCGCCTCGGTGAACTCCCACCACCGGCGGGAGAATTCCAGCAGCACCTTGGTGGCCTGGTCGTAGTGCGTCTCGATGATCGCCCGGCGCTTCTTGTACGAGAACGGGGGTGCGACCTGAACGAACCGCAGCGCGGAGAACGGGACGGTGACGATCGCGAAGTCGCCCTTCCAGACCGTGGGTTCGGCCTCCGGGTTGCCCTCGGGCACGGTGTGGACGGCGACCTGCGGCCCGTTCGGTCCGACGTCCTGGCCGGCCCCGCCGTCGCGGCGCGGGTCCCAGTATTCCATTCGGATCATCCGCTCGCCCATTTCGAGCTCGTCCCGGAGGTCCTCGGCGAGGGCGTAGGGCAGTTGCCAGCTGCCGCCGACGATCTCCCAGTAGGTGGCGTCCGGGTTGATGTCGCTGCGGCCCAGGAAGGTGTGGAAGAAGGACAGGTGCAGCCGCGAGGTCATGTTCTCGATCGTGCCGATCGCCTCGATGGCCTCGTCGCTGAAGCCCGCGTACTCGCGCAGGAAGCGGCCCATCGAGTAGCCGTCGAAGTCGCGGATCACCCGGGCCCAGCCGTCCAGCCACTCGGCGAACGGCTTGCGCACCCGCTTGCCGTTCTCAATGTACGAGTAGTAGTCGCGGACCGGCTCCAGTGCCTGGTTGACCATCTCGGCCGCGGTGATCCGCGCCTCGTCGCCGGTGAGGTGGAAGCCCTCGTTGATGCCGCTCGGGTCGGCGGCGTACTCGCTGCGGCGGGCCTGGATCCGGTTGGTGCGGATCCAGCTGTTGAAGCGCTTGACCGGCTCGCGGAAGTCCAGGCTGTCCTCGCCGTACTTCCAGACCTTGTCGTCCTCGAAGGACTCGTGGACCACCGGCGGGACGGGCGCGTTCTGGTTGCCGGTGTCGGGGTCGACGTCGACGTTGTAGAACAGCTGCCTGCGCAGGCCGAGGCTGTCGACCAGGGCCAGGGTGAGCGGGTGGAAGCTGGGCAGCCGCATCGCCCCGGCCTCCCCGTACTGCTCCGGGTCGTAGAACGGGCCGTCCTGCTCGTCGCCAGTGGAGCGGAAGGTCTTGATCCGCCCGCCGACCCGGCTGGCGTTGGCCTCCAGGATGGTGACGTTGTGCCCGGCGTCCTTGAGCAGCTTCCCGGCGACCAGACCGGCGATCCCGGCGCCGACGATCAGCACGTCCTTGGGCTGGTCGGTCTTCGGGACGCCCTCCTTGATCAGGACGTCGAGGTAGCGCAGTTTCAGGTCCTTGTCGTCCGGACCGACCAGCAGCAGCTCGCGGGCCAGCTCCTGGCAGGTTCGCCGGCGGGCGCGGTCGTTGGCCGTGCCCTCGACGGTGGGGTTCTCGCTCATGGCTTCTCCTCGCCGCTCAGGAGCCGATCGACTTGTCGGGGAGGTCCTTGCCCTCGGCGAGCAGCCGCAGCGTGCTGATCGAGGGGGTGAAGGCGTAGAGCGCGCCCGTGGTACGGACGAAGCGCTTCATGTCGACCGTGCCGGAGGTACCGTCCGCGAGCTCGATCGAGGCCTGGCCGGCGAGACCGATGACCTTGTCGAAGCCGTTGGCGACCACCTGGTCGGGCCGGCTCTCCCCAGGGGGGAACGTGTCGGAGTTGGACCAGTGCTGCTGGACCAGTTCGAACTGCTCCTCCAGCGAGCTGCCGTAACAGACGAACATCAGCCCGCGGTCCTTGCCGTCGTCCGGGCCGCCCTTGAACTCAGGGCCGTACGGGATGCCGCGGCGCATCAGGCGGTGGCTCTTCGGCTTGTTGTCGACGATGCCGGCGAAGGCGCGCGGATGGGTGCGGCGGATGTGCGCGGCCCAGGGGGTGTGCTGGCCGATGGCGTCGTTCACGTAGTCGAAGTCGTTGCGGTCCGAGCCGAGGCCGGTCACGGCGCTGCACGGCGGGGCGAGCGGTGTGCCGTCCTTGGCCCGGCCGACCAGACAGGCACCGAGCCGGTTGGCGTCCATGTTCCCGGTGAAGTCCTTGACGCCGTCCACCACGGCCTTGTTCCAGCCGGCGACGTCCTGGCGAAGGCGGCGCACCACCTGGAGGGAGCCGTTCTTCATCCACGCCGGCGCCTTCCGGTCGCCCTGTTCGCTCTTGTAGCCGAAGACGAACTCGCCGGGTTCGATCAGCTCGGTCCCGGCGTGGTTGTCGCGGAAGCCCTTGCGGCCCGCGTCCTCGCGGTGGAAGTCCTTGACGCCGGGCTGGGAGATGCCGTCCTTGTAGCCGAAGTGCTCGTGGCCCTTCAGGTCGCCCGTCAGGGTGCGGCCCTCGTCGACATGGACGCGCGTGATCTGGTGGGTCTGCTCGACCGTGTCGAGGTTCTTCAGCTTCTCCCTCAGCAGTTCCTCGGTGTCCGCGGCGACGACGAGGACCGCGTGCACGACCTTGTCGCCGGTCCCGGCCCCGAACAGCCAGGTCTTGGGGTCGCTCTCGCCGGTGTCCCCGAGATCCTGGGCCCGCGCGGCCGCGCCCGCGCAGAACGACGCGAAGGCGCTGAGGTCCTTCTTGATCTGGTCGGGCTTGTTGGCGACCGTCACGAGGCCCTCGAAGGTGAGGGAGACCCCGCAGCGGACGGCCGTGATCGCGGGGTCGCGGCCGAAGGCCCGGCGGGCCAGCGAGAACTGCTCGTTGAAGTCCTCCGTCTCATTGGTCGTCGCGACGGTGTTGAGGATCGCGGAGAGCCAGCCGCGGCCCCTGGCGGCGTCAGGGAAGTGCAGGTAGCGGAAGTCCGTGAAGTCCTTGTTGAACGCGGCCAGGATGTTGCCCTGGATGTCGGTGGACCCACGCAGCTCCGGCTGGGGCAGCTGCTCGACGGATGGGACGGCCGTGGGACGGATGGGAGTCATGGTCACGGTGGGGCTCCTCGCGTGAGGTGGCGGGCGGCAGCGGATTCGCACACGGACGGTGTGGCGCCATCGATCACAAGAAGTGACGAATCGGATACCTAGAGTAGGTTCGCTGTCGCCGACGGGACCTGTCAAACGGAGGTCAGCCCCTCGGCGGGGTCACCCGGCGCCGCCCGGCTGTACGACCCCGAATACGCCGGGACCTGGGACCGCTTCGATGCCAAGTTCGACTTCCGGCCCAGCATTTACGAGTTCCCGGGCATCACGGAGCCCTCGCCTTCGATCACGTGGAGTCTCGACGAGCTGAACGACGACCCCGGCTACCGAAAGCTCGACCGTCTGGTCGACGTCGTGCGGGACGGCCTCGCCGGCTGCAGCAAGCCAGGGGAGTCGCTCCGGATACTGGACTGGCAGCACACCTGTTACGGGCTCCGTCCGGATCTCCCGAAGACCGATAGTCCGGGGTGAAGCCCACTGGGCTCCTCCCCCTGCCCGTACAGCCGCATCGTCGCCGTCCACCGGCCCGACGCGGACGAGGCCGTCCGACACCTGCTGGACCTGATCGAGCGGAACGTTTCCAGCGTCTCCCGCACCACCCCGCAGGTGAGGCCTGCTGTCCCCATCGGCGTTCAGCCGCGTCCACGGACACCGAACGGCCGGTCGATCCTCGGATCGACCGGCCGTTCCCCGTGGTCAACCGACACGGTCCCCTCCTCTCCCCGGCTCCTGCGCTCCTCGGGCACAGCAGCCCTCGGAGGTCACCGGGGGGTGATCTCGCCCATCTCCCCCCAGCCGTCCATGCCGGGGATCTCGATCGAGACGATCTGCGGCTTGGTGGCCACCGCGTACGACAGGTCGTCCATGGCCTTGGTGAAGTGCGCGGACTCCACGTGCTCCTTGCCCGCGTCGCCGTCGCGGAACGCCTCGACCAGGACGAACTCGTTGGGGTTGTCGACGCTGCGGGACCACTCGAAGAAGAGGTTGCCGGGCTCGTTGCGGGTGGCCTGGGTGAAGTCGTCGACCAGGCTGAGCCAGTCGTCGGCGCGCTCGGGGCGGACCGCGAACTTGACCGTGATGAAGATCATGGGACTTCCTTTCGCTCCACGTTCACACGTGGCAGTGCGGGTAAGGGCAGGCTGCTCAGCGAGCACGGTGGCAATCGTCGCAGGTCAGACGGGTGGTCTGCGACACAGGAGGCGACACGCGACCCAGGCCGGTCAGCCGGTGGACCCCGACACCACCGGACCGGACTCGTACACGATCACCACCGCGTGGTTCTGACGTGCCTCGCGCACCGCCCCGCGCGCTCTGCCGCCACGCCCGACGAGGCGGCGAACCTCGGCACCGGCAGGTCACCGAGGCCCGCGCCGAGCTGGAGGCGACCGAGCGGCGCCACCGCGACGCCACCCACCGGCGCGGCCGGCCCGCCAACAGGCCACCGGCCGCCAGCCGCCGGGAAAGTCCCCCGGTTGCGATCCCGGGAGACCGCCGCCGTCACCGCCCGATGTCGATCAGCACGGTCCTCGACGGGATGACGGAGGGGTGGTTGACGATGGGTCAGGTCGGCGCAGGCTACGTCGGATCGCCGCTGTGCCCGCGCCGTACCCGGCGTGGCGACGGGTGGCGTGGTGCTCCTCTCGGTGGGGTTCGGGGTGTCCATCCGGCCCAACTGGTGGCCGGGGTTGTTCAGGGAAGTGTGTGGAGGGTGGCGAGGAGCTCGGCCTCGACGACGGCTGTGGGGGTGTAGAGGGTCTTGTCCTGCCACAGGGGCGGGTTCGCGAGGGCGTCGGTCAGGTGGTCGGCGAGGTAGGTGCGGGCGCGGGTGAGGGGCTCGGTGGGGGTGGTCGGGGCGGCGAGCAGGATCTGGCTGCCGTAGGCGGTTTCCTCGGCGCTGGGGCCCCAGATGCCCCAGGAGCCGTCGGGGTGCTGGGTCCGCATCGCCCATTCGGCGGCGCGGCGCAGTGCGGGGCGGGCGGTGGGGCCGCCGTGGCGGGCCAGTGCGGTGGCGGCGCGGCTGGTCGCGTACAGGGGTGAGGCGTGCCACTTGTCGGTCCAGTGGCCGGCGGGGGTCTGCTGGGAGGTGAGCCAGGTGCGCAGTGCGGCGACTGCCTCGCGGTGGGCCGGGTGGTGGGGCAGGCAGGCGCCGAGCGCGAGCAGGGCGTGGGCGTTGGCGGAAAGGGAGCCGATGTCCTCGCCGAGGTAGCAGGCGAAGTGGTCGCCGGTCCGGAACGGGGCGAGCGCGTCGTGGTCGTGCGGCAGGCCGAGTTCGGCGGCGACGAAGAGCGCCATGGCGGTGTCGTCGGCGTCCGGCGCGAGTCCGGGTGCGCCGCGCACGCTGCCGTGCTCGGTGAGGGGTTCGAGCCATCGTCGGGCCAGGTGTTCGGCTCCGGTCAGCAGTCCGGTCTTGGCGAACGCGGAGAGGACCCAGAGGCGTTCGAACGCCGCCAGTGGGGCCGTTTCGGGCAGCAGGCCGCGGTAGCGGTGCGCGGTGGCTTCGAGGGCGGCTGCGGCCGGGCGGTGGGAGGGGGAGGCGGGTGTGGTGGCGAGCCAGGCGGCGGTGGCGGCGGGTGAGGCGCCGAGCAGCCCGGTGGGAGGCGGCGGGACGAGGCGGTCGGGGATCCGGGCGGCCAGTGCCTCGTAGCAGTGGTGCCATTTGACGGGCAGCTGCGGCAGCCGGTGGAGCCGGTGCGTGAGCGCGGTGGGAAGGTCGGCGGGTTGGCCGCAGAGCGGGCCGAGGCGGGGTGAGTGGTGCAGTGCGGGGTACCGGCCGGTGGCCGGGGCGTCGAGGAGCCGGTTGACCTCGGCCAGCAGGGCGGGGACGAGGAGTTCGACGGCTGCGGTGTCCGGTGGTGCGCCGTGGCCGGGTATGTGCCGCAGGGCGGCCAGGGCACGGGTGACGGCTGCCGGGATCCGGCCTTGTGGCGGCTCGTCGTGCAGGTGGGACAGCAGCGCGGCGGTGGCGCTGAGGGTCGGAAGCACCTGGTGTCCGGTGGAGCCGGTGCCCCACCGGCCGTCGGCCCTCTGCTGGTCGAGGAGCCATCCGACTCTCTTCGCGGCGCCGGGCAGGCGGGGCAGGTGGGCGTGGACGCGTGCGGTCTCGTAGACGGACGGGGTGAACCGCCCCCACGGGTCGGCGTCGACCTGTTCGAGGAGGTGCCGCGCGCGCTCGGCGCGCCGCGCGGGTCCGCCGGGGCCGGGCGGCGCGCCGGGGCCGGGCAGGGCGGGCCTGGCGACGGTGTGGTTCATGACGCCGGGCACTGCCGCTGCGGCGGGGTGTCGATCCCGCTGGGTACGGTGACGGTGGCCCTCATGCGGCCGGGGTTGAGGGTGAGTTGCGGGAGCCGGGGCAGTGCGAGGCTGTCGGGGGTGAGTTCGAGGTGCCAGCGGCCGACCATGGAGGCGAGCAGCAGGACGCCCTCGACCATGGCGAACCGGTCGCCGACGCAGGAGCGGGCGCCGCCGCCGAAGACGGTGGCCGGGGCCTGCGGAGTCCGTTCTCCTGCCTGCCAGCGGTCGGGGTCGAAGCGGCCGGGGTCCTCGTAGAGCGCGGGCAGGCGCCCGATCAGGTAGGGGCTGTAGGCGACGGTCGTGCCGGCCGGCAGGTGGTGTCCGCCGAGTTCGGTGGCGCCGGTGGTCTCCCGGGTGAGGAACCAGCCCGGCGGGTACATCCGGATCGCTTCGGTGAGGACCTGCCGGGTGTAGCCGAGTCGGGGCAGGTCCTCCCAGGTCGCGGCGCGTCCGCCGAGGACGGTGCGCGCCTCGGTCCGCAGCTTCTCCTGGGCGTCGGGGTGGGTGGCGGCGAGGTGGAGCGCCCAGCAGACCGCGCCCGCGGTGGTCTCGGTGCCCGCGGTGTACATGGTGATGGCCTGGTCGACGAGTTCGTGGTCGGTGAAGGCGTCGGCGTCGCTGTCGGGGTCGCGGGCCGCCAGCAGCAGGGACAGCAGGTTCGGGGCGGCGTCCGCGGCCGTGTCGGCGCTGCGTTGGTCGGCAATCAGCCGGCCCAGCTCCTGGCGGATGCGTTCGGTGGCTCTCCGGTGGCGCAGGTTTCCGGGGATGGGGAGTGCGCACAGCGCCTCGGGCATGAGGATGCGCCGGGAGAAGCCCGCCATCATGACGGTGAAGTCGGCGGCCAGGCGGGCGTGGGCGGCCTCGTCCAGGCCGGTGCCGAAGAAGGCGGCGATGACCACGCCGGCGGTGATCTTCCGGGCCTCCTGGGTGAGGTCGATCCGCTGCCCGCTGCGCCAGCTGCCGAGAGCCTTCTCCACGCGGTCGGTCATGACCTGGGCGTAGCCGGGCAGTCGGGGCTGGTGGAACGCCGGTTGGACGAGGCGGCGCTGGCGGCGGTGGTCGCTCGCGGGGCAGCTGGCGACACCGTGCCCGCCCGCCTCGCGCAGCCGCTGGTAGAGCGGGCCGCCCTTGTCGAAGACCCGGTCGTGGACCAGCATCGTCCGGGTCAGCTCCGGGTCGCACACCACGACGATCCTGCGGCCGGCGAGGCGGACCTCCACCACTTCGCCGTACGCCGGAAGCCGCTCCAGGAACGCCAGCGGCGCGCGCAGGAGGGCGACGGTGTGTCCCAGGAGCGGTAGCGCGCCGGGCACTTGGGGCAGTACCGGGCCCCCGCTCATGCGTGCCGCCCGTCGTCGTCGGAGAGTGGTGCGCGCGGCGCCGGCCCGGTTCCGTAGCGGCCCGGCAGACCGTTGGAGAGCAGCCCGGCGAGGAAGTCGTCCAGCGCGCCCAGGTAGGCGCCGGCCTGTGGGGCGCCGACCGCCACGGCGGCGCGCCGTACGCGGTACCGGTCGAGCGCCGTGTCGAGCATCGTTCGCACGACCGCGGCGGCTTCCGCGTTCGGGCGCCCGGTGTCGCGTGCGGTGATCGTGATCAGGTTGGACAGGTCCTCGGCCCGTCCCCGGTGCGCCTGTTCCCAGGTGAAGGAGACGAGGTCGTTGTGGATCAGGACGACGTCGCAGAACTCGGTCAGCAGCCGGCGGGTCACCGGGGCGTCGTGCAGGCCGGCCGGGAGTTCGCGGCCCGTCGTCCATTCGAGCAGCGGCGGGAGCAGACGGGCGAAACTCAGGTGGCGCCGCATGGCGAGGTAGTCGGCCGCGCGGACGTCGCGGGCCGAGTGCTCCCACAGCACGGCGAGGAGGTAGCCGCGGACCGCGTCCGCCAGCCGGCCGAACTGCGCAGGGGTGAGCCGGCGGCGCAGTTCGGCGCTCACCGCCGCGAACGCGGCGACCGCCGCGCCCTGCCCGGTGCCGCAGCCGGCAGGCGACTCGCCGGCGCCGTCCAGGTCCAGGACGGCGACGAGGCCGGCGATCGCGGCGGCCGTGTCCGCAGCCTCGGGGCCGGTCCCGGGCTCGTGGAGGTCGTCGAAGGCCGTGAACCAGGTGAAGGCCTCGGTGATGATCCGCTTGCCGTCCGCGTCGGCCGCCGGAAAGCACCGGGCCACACTGCCGCCGATCCCCGTGCGCAGCAGACGGTCCCTCACCTCGCCCTCGGGCACCATGCCCCAACGGTGCAGGAACGCGGCGACAGCGACTTCGGGCCCCGCGAGACCGGTGCCACCGGCGCTCACCGGACGGCCCGTCGCGTTCGCCGCCGTCACCCGACGTCCTCGCCGCGCACATTCACTCCCTTGGCCGGCGCCGTTGTGTCACAGCATCAAACTGCGTTGTCCGACGCGCGATTGATACCCGCCGTCCCATCCGCCATACCCACGCTTCCACCGCTTCCCCGCCCCTTCGCGGCCTTCGGGTCGGGTGCGGGCTCCGGTGACGGCCGACCTCCTGGGACTGACTCCCGCATGTCGCACGGTGGGACGACTGCTGCAACCCTGCGGACATGGCGGGGCCGACGGCCTGCGACGGCGCGCCATCGCGCCCGGGACCAGGCGCGGTGGGGGTGCTGCCGACGACCCGCGGCGCCAGCCTGCGTCCTTCAAGTGCGCGAACACCTCGAAGACCTCGACGACGACCTCACCGAACACACCGGCCCGGACACCGACCCCGAGGACACCGGCCTGCGCCTCACCCCCCTCGACCCCAAACGCCCCGCCCCCGACCTCCTCGAAGACCTCCTCACCGGCATCCACGCCTGCCAGCTCCTCCACGAGGAATACGACGACCCCGACGACGAGGACGCCGATGCCGACGAGGCGGAGGACCGGGACGACGAGCACGCCGAACAGCACCAGGACCGCAGCCGCGAACGCTTCGCCCACCTCGTCCGCGAAACCGCAACCCGCCACCGCGACCGGCTCACCTGACCCGCCACCGAGACCGCCCGCCCGGACACACGACGCATCCCCTCGACAATCACCCAGGGTGACAACGGAGGGCTCTGACCACCCGCTCCCCTCGGCGACTCCGCGCGACAGCCGTCGACCTGTCGGCAACCGCACGTTCACCCAGGCCGTCGGCGCCTGCCCCGCCGAACGTGATCCACAAGGCCGCGAGCCGCTGAAGGGAGCCGTAGGCGATCTGAGCGCAGGTCAAGGGATCACGCCAGGTCAGAGCTATGCCGTCATGCGGCGGGCCCGGTGCGGTGGGCTTCGATGAAGCCGGGGGCGCCGGGGCCGGCGGCGGGCGGGAGGGGGCGGGCGTGGGTGGTGGCGAGGTGGTCGAGGGAGGTGAGGTGGGTGGTCCAGCCGTGGGCGGCGAGCCAGTCGTGGGTGCCGGGGCCGAGGCCGCCCCGCCACAGTGCGGTGATGTGGGCGAGCGCCGGGTCCTGCGGGGTGCCGGTGACGTCGCGGCCCTGTTCCAGCAGCAGGCGGCTGCCGGGGGCGGAGAGCGCGCCGACGGCGGTGAGCAGGCCGGCCGCCTCGTCGGCGCTCAGGTAGACCAGCAGGCCCTCGGCCAGCCAGGCGGTGGGCCGCCCGGGGTCGAACCCGGCCGCGGTGAGCAGGCCGGGCCAGTCGGGGTCGACCAGGTCGGCGGCCAGCGGGACGCGTTCGCAGGCGGGGGCGGCGCCGAGCCCGTCCAGGACCCGCTGCTTGAAGGCCAGCACCGGGGCGAGGTCGAGTTCGAACAGTCGGGTGCCGGACGGCCACGCGAGCCGGTGGGCGCGGGTGTCCAGGCCGGCCGCGAGCAGCACGACCTGGCCGGTTCCGGCGGCGAGGAGGCGGTCGTCGTAGAAGCGGGTGCGCAGGATGCCGTGGGCGACCAGGCGCCTGGCGAGGGGTCCGTGGGGCCCGTCGGGCAGCGGCATCCCGGCGGCGGCGACGAAGGCGGCGGCGTAGGGGTCGGTGAACAGCGGTTCGGGCCGGGCGCTCTCGTAGGCCCGCACCAGGGCGACGGACAGGGCGGTGCGGGACACCGGGCTCAGGGCCTCGGGGGTCTGGGGCGTCATGGCCGAGAACTTACATCGGCACCGATGCATCTGTGAAGATGTATTCTTTCGGGGTGGACGGCGTACGGCTTCTCAGACTCGGCAAGCGGCTGACCGAACTCGGCCGGGAGATGGTCACCGACCCGGCTTCGCAGACCCTCACCCCCGGCGAGGTCGCGGTGATCGCCGACGTGTTCGGCCACCCCGCCAGCTCCGTCCAGGAGATCCGGGTGCGGACGGGCTTCGCGCAGAGCCACGTCTCCGGGTCGGTCGCGCGGCTGCGCGAACGCGGGCTGCTGGACGCGGCCGCCGACCCGTCGGACGGCCGGCGCACCCTGCTCACCGTCTCCGCGATGGCCCGCCAGGCCGTCCACGGCTGGGTCGCCGAACCGGTGGAACCGGTGATCGCCCGGGCGGTGCCGGACGATCAGCGGGCCCGCCGGGCGGTGGAACTGCTCGACGAACTCGCCGCCCTGCTGCTGCCCTGACGCACCCCGGGCCCGGCGCACCGTCGGCCCGGTCGGCCGGGGGTCAGGGGCGCCAGTAACCCTGGGCGCACAGACGGGGTTTGGGCACGGTCAGGTCCCGGCGGACGAACTGGCCCAGGTACCCGGTGACGCGGTCCTGCACTTCCAGTCGGAGGCGGTCTGGCTGGTACGGCTGGACGGCGAGCCGAGCCTGAGCGAGCACGGCGACATCTGACCGCCGAGCCGCCTTGCCGCCATCTCCAGCCCCTACCGTCGAAAGAACTACGAGTTCTCCGATCAGGACTGAACGGCGACCACCGCCGCGGGTTGGTGAGCAGTGAAGAGTCGGCCCCGGCACCCCACCCACCGGGGCCGACCCCATCTGGCCCCTTACCGACCTACGGTGACATTCTGGACCCCAAGAAGGCCAGAGCAGCTCACAGCCGCGTAGGCCCGATCGTCCGGAGGGTAGACCCCGTCCCACAAGGTCGAACCGCCAGCCGCTTCGATCACCCAACCCGGGTACAGGCGCCGCATCATGGCGGCCGTCCGCCCCAGGTCCGCCCCACCCACCTGCCCCAGGCGACGAGGCACGTCCCCGTCGGCGTACACCAGCAGACCAGTCTTCGCGCCCAAGGATCCTCCTTGCAGTGAAGCCGCGTTGGGGTCGCACCCTACTCACGAGCACCGACAAGAGGAGGCACAGCCGGCCGCTCGTTCAGGCATCCGCCACCGCGTAGCCGAGTAGGCTGGCACGCTCGGCCATCACCTCGAAGTCCGCCGCCGGATTGAGCGCACCGACCGTCCGAGGGTCCAGCGGGGCGCCCGCCAGGAGCGCGGCGACAGCCTGCCGGTCGACGGGCCGTTCGTAGTAGTCCTCCGCGTCACTGCAGACGGCCTCGGCACTGCCGTCGGTCAGCACCCCGAAGAGCCAACCAGCTCCATCGGACTCCCCGGGCTCGAAAACCACAGGACCGCACTGCCACGAGGTCGCGCCCGTCTCGCGCCAGGCACACACCGTCACGTCGAAGAAGCCCTCGAACTGCAGCTCCGGATCAGCCGGGTAGTGCGCCAGCGCGGCGGGCAGGCCCTCCAGCAGCCCAGGCCAGTGCGCCCTGGGCCACTCCCGCCACGGCGTGGCGTCGCATTCATGGTCAAAACCGTAGAGAAAGACCCCGGCCGGATCGAAGACGATCCCGTACAGATCACCGGAACCGTTCTCCATCGTGGCCAGGTCCACGCCCGCACGCCAGCCCAGGACATAGCCGTGCCTCGGGGCGAAGCCGTCGAGCACGATGTCGAGCAGCGCCAGCGCCCGGCAGCGGGCACGCAGGACACCGGGGTCGGGAAGCACAGTCACGAGCTCCTGAACGTTCATGACAGTCATTGAACAGGCCACCGCCGACAGCCGGACGATCGAGAGCAGTCTGCGCCTCAGGGCAGGAGCCCGGTCATGACATCAGCGGGGAGGGAAGGGTTGGCGGCGGCCGCCGTCACGACCTGCCAGTCCTCGTCGGCCAGAAGGCCGACGAGGACTGCGGAAGGGATCTCTGGACGCGCGGCGGCGACGCGGCGGGCCTGCGGGTCCGCCAGACATGCGAGAAGCGCCGCGAGCGAGGCGTTCGGGTGGCGGGCGACCTCCCGAAAGGCCTTGCGCGCGGAGACGGGCTGACGGGTCAGTCCCTCCAGGACGAGCGCGGTCGCGTCAGGGTTCGTGGCGGCCTTGGCGGCCACGCGGAGACCGTGACGGTCGATCATGGCGAGCAGCTGGTCCTCGGTGAGACCCGGGTGCGGGGCGATTGCTTTGAGGACCTTCGCGTCGCAGTCGCGGACGAGCATGTCGCGGATCGCGTCCGGCAGGTCCCGGCGCAGGGCGACCAGCATGCGCAGGGTCGGGTCGGCGGCCGTGGCGAGGTCGACAACCTCCGCAAGCGTGGCCGCAGCGATGCGTGGGAGCAGCGGAGAGCCGAGTTTGGTGGAGCGGGTGAGCTGTGCCAACACGTCCAGCGGCAGGCCCGGATGGTGTGCGAGGGACCGCTGGACGTCGTGGCCGTGGTCCTGGGCCAGCCTGCGGACCAGGGCCTCGTCGATCGACGGGTTCTTCGCCAGTGCCGCGCGGACCCACGGCACAGGGTCCCCGGCCAGTTGCGCGTAGGCGTGCCGCGGCAGACCCTCGCGTGCGGCGACGAGTTCACGCAGCAGCGCCGACGGGTGGTCGGTGAACCGGGCCACGGCCGGCGCCGGGGTGGCCGCGTTGTGCAGCGCCTGCCACTGAATGTCGTGCACGGCGGACTGATGGGATCCATCACACGCGTCCCCGGGCAACAGCACGCAATCGCCATGAGGGCAGTCCGGCGCATGGACGAAGGGCACCTCCTCCTGGTCGCAGACTCGGCAGAACCGCACCGCAGGCAGGCCTTCGCCGGTGAGCAGCGCCGCCAGCAGCTCCGCTGGCGTCGCCTCATTGCCGGCGACCGCGCGGCGGACCTCTGCATGCGGATGGCACGCGAGTTCGGCGGCCAGGTACGTCGGGGCCCATCGGGCGAGTTCGGCGACGACCCGGGTGCCGGGGTCGTCGGCGAGGCTTCGGGCCACGTCCGGCTGGAGCCCGGGACACGCGGCCAGCTTCTCCCGGTGTTCCACGCACGGATCTGCGGCAAAGTGCCGGGCCCACTGTGGCAGGCCGACCCCCTGGTCGAGCAGGGCGAGTGCGGCGAACGGCTGGGAGACCGGATCGACATCCTCCGGCTGCAGCCGGCAGCCGTAGGCGAGCTGGACGGCAACCGTGACAGATCGAGCTGCCAGCGCGCGGACCTGATCGCGGTCCAGGTCCGGACGCAGCGCCAGCTCACTTGCGAGCTCCTCGTCCGCAGCGTCGATCAGCCGGTCAACCAGGTCGGGCGGGAGGGCGGGGTTCACGGCGAGGCCGAGCAGCGCGGGATTCACAGTGCGTCATCCTGCTGTGCGCACCGCGGAGTGTCCCCTGAATTCTTTGCCCGCCCAGCCTTCCGCCGGCCAGCACCGGGAAGCAGTTCGTCCAGACGCTTGAAGCCGCTGGAGGTCCTGGGAAAAGCGTCGGCGCTCTTGGAAATGATCTCCGAGAGCGCGGACTGACGCACGCCGCGGATCCCGTCGTGGACGAGGCGTTCACCGGCCTCGAACACGAGCTGGGCATCACGGCCGCGTGCCGGCTGACCGGCCGCTCCCGGGCCACCCACTACCGCAGGCTGAAGCCGCCGCCCGTGCGCGAGCCCAGGCCGCCACAGGTTCAGCCGTCGGCTCTGACGGCAGAAGAACGCGATGCGGTCCTGGAGTTGATGAACAGCCCCGAGTACGCCGAGCTGGCGCCCGCGCAGATCTGGGCCCGCGAGCTGGACACCGGGCGCTACCACTGCCCGGTCTCCACCATGTACCGGATCCTGCGCGCACACGGGCCGTCGGGTGAGCGCCGCCGCCAGGCCGCCCACCCGGCCAGGACGGTGCCCGAACTCGTCGCCGACGGACCCTCCCAGGTCTTCACCTGGGACATCACCGAAGCCGCCGGCCCCAGCAAGGGCATCTGGTACCACGCCTACGTCATCATCGACATCTTCAGCCGCTACATCGTCGGCCACACCGTCGAACCGGCCGAATCAGCCGAGCGGGCAGAGGAGCTGATCCGCGAGACCATCGCGCGCAACGGCATCGCCCCCGAGGCCGTGCACGCCGACCGGGGCACCTCGATGACCTCCAAGAAGGTCTCCCAGCTGCTGATCGACCTCGGCGTCACCAGAAGCCACTCGCGCCCGAAGGTCTCCAACGACAACCCCTCCAGCGAGGCCCAGTTCAAGACCACCAAGTACATGTCCGACTACCCCGAGCGGTTCGACTCCCTGGCCCACGCCCGCGAATGGTTCGACGCCTTCATCTCGTACTGCCGAGTAGCCGAGGGGATTCTCACCCCTCGGCTCTCACAGATCCGTGCGTAACAGTCTCCCGTTACACGGCTCTTGTCGCCCTGGTCACCAGCCCGAGGCTGCTCTCGCGGTGTGACGCCAGTGCGCGAACATCCGCGGGTATCGCTGGGCGATCTCCCGCAGCTTCGCGAGGGCCTTCCGCTTGGCGGCGAACCGTTTGTACTTCTGGCGGATCCATCGCACCAGGTAGGCGTTGATGCGTTGAAGGAGAGGATCGAGCTCCATTGGACGGAAACGCCCGAAGTAGTTGATCCAGCCCGCCACGACGGGATTGATGCGCCGGGCGAGCTCGGGGAAGGACAGGTCCGAGCGTGTGTGCAGGTGCCAGGAGCGGACCTGCGCGCTCATCTTCTTCAGGGCGTCCTTGCTGACCGCCGGGTCGAACGACAGGAACAGTCTGCCGTGTTTGTCCCGGTTCTTGCGGGCACGGAAGGTGTATCCGAGGAAGGTGAACGCCGTGTACTCGTAGGTACCTTGGCGTTTGCCGTCCCGGCAGTACACGATCCGGGTCTTGGCCGGGTGCAGTCGCAGCCCGACCTCCTCCATCCTGTCCGTGAGCGCGGCCAGGACGTGCTGGGCCTGTCGCTCGGAGACGCAGTGGATCACGGCGTCGTCCGCGTAGCGTTCGAACGTGACCGTCGGGAACTCCCGCTCCAGCCACAGATCGAAGGCGTAGTGCATGAACAGGTTCGCCAAGACGGGAGATACCGGGGCACCCTGCGGTGTCCCCTTCTCCCGGGTCAGCAGGCTGCCGTCGGGCAGTTGAAGCGGGGCGGCGAGCCACCGCTTGACATACAAAATCACCCATACGGCATCGGTGTGAGCCTCCAGCGCCTTGACGAGCAGGTCCCAGGGCACGCTGTCGAAGAACTTCTGGACGTCGAGGTCGATCACCCAGTCCTTCTTCCAGCAGCGTTCCCTGCACCGCTCGACCGCGTCCAGCGCAGACCGTCCGGGTCGGTATCCGAAGGAATCAGGGTGGAATACAGGATCCACCCTCCGCATCAGATGCCTGGCCACCACGGTTTGCGCCACACGGTCAGCAACAGACGGAATCCCTAGGATTCTCGCCTCGCCTCCTTGGGGCTTGGGAATCTCCACCATCCGCACCGGAGGCGGAAAGTATGAGCCCGACGACATCCGATTCCAGACCCTATACAGATTGTTCTTCAGGTCCTTTTCGAAGTCGGCGATACTCTGCCCGTCCACCCCTGGTGCACCTTTATTCGCCCTGACGTCCTCCCATGCCTCCTTCACTTCCCATTTCGAAATCTCAAACGGCTTGGACTGTGACTTCAACTGGTCCATCGGACTCCTCCCGGAGAACATCCGGTTGATGCGATCAACTCAGTCACGAGCGACCCGGCCCCTTCGCTCCACCCCCGTTACAGGGGCTTCCTCACTACTACGAGCCGGTCCGCCAGCGGGTCCCGCGTCGGTACTCGATCCCTTGCGGTGACTGCCGCTTGGGACACTCCCTCTCGCCCGCCGCGAGGGACGGGCAGTATCGAGACACGCCTTCTCCTGTTCCATGCGGGAGCCGCAGACCGGACTCACATCGCCTACATGCCGGACACCACCTGGCCAGTAAACGGGTATCCGCCAGGCTCATCCCGGAGTTGGTTGCACACCCCGGTTTCGATGTCATCTAAGTCATTACGACACGTCAGCAGCGATTCGCTTGCGCTTGTCTTTCCGATCCCCACCTGACGCCTCTTACGACGCCTTTTCCTCATCGCTCACCACGACAGTATTCAGCTGCCGCAGCATGAGGCGGTTTGAAGCCTCCCCCCGCAGGGCGGCTCCGAAGGGCCCTACATTCCTTCATCTCCCACACAGAACCGCAGAATTGACTTCACCTACATAAAGCCACTCCTCACGTTCAGGACACAAGCAACCACGAGCATCGGCACTCGGGCATCGGACCCCACACACCCGCCGGCGTCCACTTCGGCACCGCGGAGGAGATCCGCGACCAGCGGGCCGTCACCCTCACCGAGGCCTACCCACGGCACCCCGAACGCTTCGGCCGCCGCCCCAGACCACCCGAGATCCCGAAGGCGGCGTGGATCAACGACCCCGCCAAGCGCAGGGAACCCGCACCACAAACCTCATAGCCTCACGACCGTCTCACTGGACTTGAAATCTTCCGCCCCGGCGCTGTTCCGGACTGTCGCCGGGACGGTGCCATGGTCGCTCTCCCGCAGTGAGCCAGCGCAGACGCCCGTCTTTGGGAGAGGTCCGGCAGAGACAACGCGCTCACTCCGTGAGGAAAAGGTCGCCCTTGCGGAGGTTGCACATCCAATGGCTCAGCTGGACGTTGTCGCTGGTGTGATCGCCACCCGCAGTCACCGGCACCCGGTGGTCCAGGGTCGCGCACCACATGTCGGGCCATGACAAGGCCGGGTCAACTGCGGTGTGGCAGATCTGGCAGACCCAACCGTCTCGTTCGAAGATCGCCTGCGGGTCCAGACGCTCGATCTCGCCCTCCTGCCCGAACCTGCGCATGCGGCTGGCGTAGCTGCTGGCCGCTGCGCTGATGCGCTTGAGCCGCTGGGAGCGGGCTACGTACGCGGGGGTCCACAGCGTGGGGATGTCCTGGAAGCCGCAGACGTGGGCCGTCCAGGTGTACTCGTTGCCGTCCTGGTCGATGTCGCGGATGATCTCCTGGTACCAGCGCCAGGTCCGCCCGCGGGCTTCGAAGGGCGTGTATGTGTCGACCTTGTGCAGGCCGAGGTACTGGCCCAGGAGGAGCGACGTCGGGGTGCCGCTCTCATCGACCTCGTAGAAACAGGTCGAGCCTGTTTCCTCGTGCAGGGCGAACACCACGCGGTCGAGCCGCCAGTGGTCCGGTGCTCCTGCGGTGACCTGCCAGGGAATATTCTCCGGCAGCAGGACCGACAGCGGCAGGTAGACGGTGCGAGAACCGTGGCGCTCGACGAGATCGCCCGGCTTGGGCGAGTAGCCGAGAAACTCATACGGAAATGGCGAGTCCTGAGGCAGGGTCCGGAACACCTGGGGTCCACGCGACGGTTGGGGATCCGGGGCGTTCACGGTCGGTGGGCTGACCTCGCCCCGTTCGATCTGCCGGTTCAACCGACGATTGAGCGTGGCGTTGCACCGGGGCGAGCACACATGGCGGTCCCGCTGCTTCCAGTGAGCGGTCGGCGCTATGGCCTCCCCGCACAGCCTGCACGGCTCCCCTCCTTTGGCGCGGCTCTCGGTCTTCAGAACCTCGTCGCGCCACTGCCAGTACTCGCTGTCGTTCCCCACGCCGCCATGTCCTTCCGTCGACATACCGGCTCGACTGTAGACGAACCAGATCGGCATCGTCCGACTGCCCTCTCCCTCCGCAACCGGCCCAACCGTCGTCGCGTTGTCCGCCAGCGCCTCCAGTCACAGCGAGTAGCAGTGATCCGACGCCCCTTCAGCAAGAGGTGCATCCGGCGCCCGACGGCCGTGCCCTCGGGCCCACCGGCCAGTCCGGCCGTCGCGGGCGAATCCGGGTCAACCACCCACCAGCCACGGAGGTGATCTTTGCTCGGCGCGTCATGGTGAGCGCGCGCTCTGCCGGCACGCCAGGCGAATCGCGAACCCGGGATCACTCACGGAGAGCGTGGCGCTACCGGATGAGCAGGGCAGACCTGAGCCCGGGCTCGCGAAGGTGTGCGAGGAGCCGGGAGTCGTCCTCGAAGACGATCTCGGCGGCGGGATCGAGCGCCTGATGCAGCATCGCCTGCACGACATCGGCCATCGGTTGTTCGTTGACGACCCCGGCCCACTGGTCAGCTGCTTCGTGGTCGCCCTGGGCCGTGGCTGCGGCCCACTGGGCGACGCAGGCCTTCGTGACGTGGTAGGCGTTCACCCTGCCCTTTGCCAACAGGCCTCGGTTGAGGTCGAACACGTCGATGGTGGCCTGGCCCCTGGGCGTGAGCGGGTGGTACCTGCCGACTGCCAGGACCAGGCGCAGGTGCGGTGTCGGATCCTCGGCCGTGGGGTCGATCAGCAGTGGCTTCCCGCCTTCGTCGAGCGGGAAAGCGGCACCCTTCAGGTGGCTGTTGCACAGCGAGCAGGCGAGGAGGTGGTTGGTCCAGTCGAAGGCGCGGATCGGACGCCGGTCGATCGGCTCGAAGTGGTCGATGTCGGTGGCCTGGTTGTCTCCGCAGTACATGCACCGCTCCCGCCCGGCCGCCATGTCGGCGAGGAGATCCCGCAGCGGCGCGTGCACGTGGCGTCGCACCGTGGTGTTCTTCCAGAGCTGTCGCGCCTTGGTCTCGGGTTCCGGGGCCAGCACGATCTCGGATGTGCACTCGGCCATGCGGGAGCGCGGCGGTTCGGGCAGGGGAAGCCGCCGGATCCGGATCACACGACGTGCCCGGTCAGGGAGTACAACCGAGCCGCGACCTCGTCGACCCGGGCAGAGGGGGAACTGGTCAGTGTCCGCTTCAGCAGGCGGTACCGTTCCCGCTCGTCCTCGCCGGCCTCACCGGACACGATCTTCATCTCCAACGCGACCAGGAGCGCCCGGGCCTCGTCCGCACGCTGCGAGTACGGGGTGTCGAGACCGAAGAGCTCGGACAGCACCGCATCGTCGCCGCTGCCGAACACCACCCGGTCGTACAGGTCGGTCCCGACGACCTGGGGAGCCTCATCGACGTCGGGGCCAGGCAGGCGGATCAGCCCTGCGGGGTCGGCCGCCTGGCAGATGTAGGGGCTGTGGGTGGTAACCAGGAACTGGACCAGCGGGAAGTGCTGCTTGAGCCACCCACCGATGCGCTTCTGCCACGACACGTGCAGGTGCGCGTCGATCTCGTCGATGATCACGACACCGGGAACGGTCACGACGGGGTGGCCACTGTCGCGTTCGACGTGGATGGCGCCGTAGGTGTCGTGGAGTTGCTTGAGGATGTCAACGACGAGCGCGGCAACGGTGCGGTAACCGTCACTCATCTCCCGAAGGGCGAACGACCGGCCGTCGTGCGCCACCCACAGGCCGTCGGAGTCGACGTCCCCGATGGTGTACTCGTCGGGCAGCAACTCGTCGCCGAGGATCTCCAGGGCGGTGCGCTTCAGGTCAGCCGCCCCCTGGCGGTTTTCGAGGGATCGAAGGTGCTGCTCGATGAGCCAGCTGACACCCTCCGCCAACGAGGCGTCCTCGTGGAAGAGGCTGGTGAGCCGGGCCACGGCACCAGCCCCCGCCATACGCCGCTGGACCTCCCCCGATCCACCGACGAGACGACGGAACGGCCCGTACCCCGCACAGAACCAGCCGACGGGGTTGTCCGCCCACGGCCCGCGCTGAGCAGCGGTCGGCGCTTTCTTGTAGACCACCGGACTCAGAGCCGGCTGGGCATGCCGACCGGCCGCGGTAGCGGTGTCCGGCGCGGTCCACTTCAAGCCCGCCCAGAAGACGCCGACCGGAGGCCGCCCCGTGCTGAACCTGTCCTCGGCCGCATCAGGCTGGAGGCAGACCTCCGCGGACGCCTGCGAGCGCTCGTCGCTGATCCACGACTCGAAGCCGGACACCAGCCCCCGTGCCGCACTCGGACCGCTGACCGCCAGGGCGACGGCGCGCAGCAGGGTGGACTTGCCGGAGCCGTTGCGGCCGGCCAGCACCGTCCACCCGGCGTAGGAGCCGTCGGGCCGGGTGAGGTCGAGGTCCACCTCACGGGCGCCGCGGAACCCACGCACGTTCCGCACCCGCACGTTCTTGAGGTACATGCCCCGTCCTCCAGCCCGGTTCCCCACGGCGCGCCCCCGTCGTGGGCCGCCACGCCGACTCTATCCGCGCCCCGCCCCACGCCGGAGATGCACGTCCGCATGCCCTCCTCGCACGGACCAGCGGGCCAAACGGATCATCCCTAATCGGTCCTGTCGTGCCTCGCGCACCGCTCGGGTCCGTCGGCATCACGATCGATCTCCCCGGTGGCCGGAAGCTCGCCGTCGAGTACGACGGCTCCTACTGGCACGCGGACAAGAGCGATATCGACGTGGAGAAGTCCGGCGATCTCCTCGCGGGACGATACCTCGTCGCCCGGCTTCGCGAACACCGTCTGCTGGCACTGGCCATCGAGGATCCCGGCTACGCCGAGTTGACCGTCCACTCGACCGCCCCCGACCCGGACGACGTGATCGAGCGTGTGAAGCAGTGGGCGTCCGGCCACCGACCGCAGGACGGGCAGTAGCGGCAAGAGACGGCAGGGCTGGGTGCAGGCTGCGGCAGTGTCGCGAAGCGGCCGGGCGCCACCGCCACAAGGACTCGACCAGGTCGGGGAAGTACGAGGTCACGTGGTCCCTCGGGAGACGTTCGTGCCTTCGTGGTCACGCCTGAGCAGATCCGGGCGAAGCGATGGGGTCGTGCATGCGTCCGGGCAGTTCGCTCCAGTCGTGGAGTGCGCCGTGGATCAGGTTCTCGAACTGGGCTCTGCCCTCATTGACGAGGAGGTCCTTCAGGCAGGCGCAGTCCTGCATCGGGCCGCCGCCGGTGAAGCAGACGAGGATGCCGGCGGCTTGGAGGCCGCGTGCCGCGGCGGCGACCTCGTACCCGAACGGCAGGGGTACCCGGCCGGCCAGTTCCCGGGCGAAGACCTGCTCGATCCGGGGTCGGCCCAGGGCCGCCCACAGTCGGCCGATGACGGCACCGACCATGCCGTGCAACGACTTCCTGCCGTCTAGCAGCGCCCGGGCAAGCGTTGCAAGGGCCTCGCAGCCCCTCCCCCGCTGCTGTTCGAGGAGGGCGTTCCAAGTCGACTCGCTCGCGTACCGCAGCGCCTGGGAGACGATCACGTCGTTGCCGCCGCCGGAAACGAGTTCGACGCAGACCTGCGCCGCGCCGTCCGACTCCGCCCGGCTCACCACCCGCGGTGCGGGCCGCTGCGGACGGCGTTGGACCGGGATCACGGGGGTTCTCGGCGCGGGGGTGGGAGCGGGTCGCGTGCTTCGGGAGGGGCGGTTCACCGTGGCGGCGGGACGGCGGGTCCTCGTGCCGGTGGGATGGGGCTGGGAGGAGTTCGTGGCTCGTCGCGGCGACGGGTCGAGGGGGCGTCTGCCGCCCGGGAGGCCCTGGTGCTGGTGGCATCGCAGGCCCTGCTGCCGCACCCGGTTCCTGCAGAGCCTTCCGTCCTTCTTCATGGCACGGCACCTGTTGACCATCCGCAGAGAGTGACCGGTCGAACACCTTCGAGCAAGGCGTCAAAGGTCCCACCGGATCGATCGAGTCATCCCCGGCGGACCCTGCGGCCAGTGCGATCGGGACGTGGTTGCACGATGTGGCTGCCCACGGGTCTTCGGGTGCCGAACGAGACTGCCCTGAACTGTTCGGCCATCCGTTCGCAAGGCGCTGCTGTGCGGGAAGCCGACAAGGCGAGGTGTCGGGCCCGGGAGCTGCCTCCGGCGGTCCTTCTCCGACCGGAAGCAGCGGTGGAGCCGGGGCACCTCGCGCCTCGGCCCCACCGTTCTACGTGGAAGTGAATCGTTCAGCGACGGAAGTCGCGGTGCGGGTCGCGGGTCTTCACGTTCCCGAACGGTTCGAACCAGGCCGCCACGCGCAGGTCGCCCATGCCGATCTGCCGGTTGGTCTCGCCGTCCGGGTCCTCGATGCCGTCGAACCGGGCGCTGTAGAGCATCAGTACGTCGGTGTCCTGGAAGAACATGTCCGTGCAGGCGCCGAAGTCGTAGTCGTCGCGGTGGACCGGCAGCGCGGCGTGGACGGCGTCCTCCTTGTCGTCGAGTTCGTCCTGCAGGTCGCGGGCGTCGTCGAGGGCGAAGTGGAGGGCGAGGTTGAAGAGTGATCCTGCGGCGGCCGGCCAGGTTCCGGCGCGCACGTGGGCCACCGCCTGCCGGAGGGAGGCCGCCGGCGCATCAGGGAGTCGTCCGCACAGGTCCTCGACATGTTCCTCCAACGGGGCGTCGGAGCCCGAACGCAGAGCGCGGAGCAGTTCGGCGGCTCATTGGGCGAGTTCGGGCTCGCGGCAGGTGAGGACGGCCTGGAGCGAGTCCGGTCCGTCCTGGTGGCCGACGAGAGCCAGAACGCGGCTCTTGCTGGCTGTGTGCTCGCAGAAGAAGTCGCGGAGCGCAGCGGTGAGATGGTGCTGGGGCATGCGGAGGACTCCGGAGGAAGGGGCGCGGGCAGGTGGTGCCGCACAGGCGTGGAGTTCCGCTGGTGGACGCGCTGCTGACGCGTCCCCGGACGGTGGTGAAGGCGATCGACCGTGGCTGGTTCCGCCGATGCTGTCGGCGGCCCGGACCTGGGTCCGCCATCACCGTACCCGACGGCAGCACCCGTGTCCGCTTCGAAAGCCGGATCGGTCCCGTCTGTTGAACCGTAGACCGGCCTGTTGACCTGGTTGTCCGATCCATGGAGCAGGATGGGCCTGACCATTCGTGTCTGGGGAGGAACGTACGGCATGACCACCAACAGCTCACGGCTGCCTGTGGAGTTCCTGGTCGCTGTTGCAGCCGGCGCCGACGCCGGGTCGGCTGCGGCCCGGATGGCTGCCGAGCAGGCCCGCGCATTGGCAGATGACCGGCAGTACGCGCGTCTCCTCGAAGCACTGCTCACGAGACCTTTTCGGGACGAGGCGCCTGACTGGCTCTTGGAAGCGGCGGTGACGAGCGGCCTGCGGAAGGCGGAGTCAGAGCCCGAGTACCTGGTCGGGACGGCGATCGAGCTGGTGGCTCTCGCGCTTGCCCATCCCGAGTGCGGGGATGCCCTTCGAGACAGTGCACTCCAACGTTGCACGGCCAGCCAGCTCGGTTCTCTCGGTACCGCCGGCCGGTCGCCGGTTCTGTACAAGGCCGTCGCCTCCGAGCTGCGCAGGCGGGTACCTCAGCGTCCGTTCATCACACCAGCCCTCCTCAAGGAACCGACACCCGCCCAGCTGGTCCTGCGGACAGAACACCTTCACGACGACGTGTTCGACACCGCGGTCTCGCTGCTGCCCGATGCGCCCGACTACAGCGATCACGACAACGAGAACTCCGACGCCTGGTGGGAGCGGACCAAGCAGGCGTTCGCCGCCTGGGAGACCATGTGGTCGGGGGTCCTCAAGCGCCACCCCGACCGGCACTCCCAGCTCGTCGTCCGCACCGAAGGAACCGACGCGCACCGCGTCATCATGGACCAGCTGCTCGGCAGCCTGCCGTGGATGGTCGAGCCCAGCCTGCTCAAGCGGATCGCCTTCGAGGATCTGGACCGCTTCGCTCGGGCCAGGTTGGTGGCCCGGGTGTGCCGCGTCCTCCAGGAAGGCTCCTCACCGGAGGAAGCCCGGAAGCACTTCGCTGCCGAACTCGCCACCCTCGGCGAGGAGGGCCGCGAACACATCGAGCATTACCTTGAGGACGGCGGTCGCCGGGCCAGGTGGGGCATGGGCGGCGCCGTCTCGTGGGCTTCCCACGCCGCAGAGGGGCGGTGGCGCCTGGTACTCAACCCCGCCGAGGCCAAGCCCTCGTACGGCAATCCCTACACCTGGCTCACGCCCGCGGATGAACTCACCGAACTGGGACGGCACTTCGCCGATGTGGCGGTACAGGCGCTCCAGACCTGGCAACCGAACGGCTCCCTCGGCATCAGCCAGGCAGCCGACCTCCGCTGGGTCCATGCCATGCTGCTCCACCTGCCCGACGTGACACCTGCCGTCAAGAAGACGGTCCAGTCGATGATCCGCGATGCCCGGCGCGGCCAGACCCGTCCCAGGTCCTACGACTACACGGCCCAGGAGGACCACCGGCAGTTCACCGAACTGATCGCTGCAATCAGCCGGATCGTCACCGATCCGCTCCCCCAGACATCCGCCACACGACGCGCGGCCCTCGGCGATCCCGCACAGGTGACGCCCCGCGCCCTCTCCGCCGTCGCCGCGAACGTCCTCGACGAGTACCTGGACCGGCATGCCGGCGACGACGAACTCGTCGAGAAGGCACTGCTGTCGTTCGCGCACAGTGGCTACGGGTACGACCGCTCCTTCCCCGATGTCCTCGCACGCCACACAAACCCGCGGCAGGCAGTCCACACGCTGACTCACGGACTACGGAGCAGGCTCGGCGGGAATCCCGCCAACCGCGAAGCCTGGGCCCGGCACGTTCTCGCTCTGCCCGACTGCCCCGACGAAACCGTCCTCGCAATGCCGGCCTGGACCGCACTCAAAGCGAAGGGAAGCCACTACGACACCATCCACCCCACCGTGGTCGCCCTGGTCGTCGGCATACTCGGCGACGACGACCACGTTTGGCAACGGCTTGCCGACAGCCCGATCAGCTCCTCCGGCCCGAACGCCTGGCTCCGCCTCGGCGACATCCTCACGGCCGCAGCAGAGGGAACGGCATGGCCGAAGCCGCCCACCGCCCGGTGACAGATCCAGGCGGCCCCGAGGCAGGCTGGCCTTACGGCAGTACCGAGCCGGTCCGAGTACGCAGGTCAAGCACTACCCGGCCATACACCGCCGTGCCTCGTCGTCCCATCGTCCTCGAGGTCGGCAGTCCTGAACTCGGAGACCTGGGCGGCCGCGTGCAGCTCAGCAGGCCGTCCTGCTGAGCTGCGAGGACGCCTCCCCTGTCCAGGTCGCCGCCGCCGACCGGTCGCGGGCCGGGCGGCGCGCCGAGAGCGGGCGGCGATGTGTACGAGGTCGATGGGTGGACGGGTATCCAAAGGCTTGATCAGGTACCGGGTGCGTGCGCTCCGCGATCGTGGCATGTCTACCAGCGCCCGCTGAAGGGTTCGGCGGTGGACGCGTTCGAGCCCGAGATCCGCGAGCTGCTCAAGGCGACCCCGACGATGCCGGCCACGGTCATCGCCGAGCGGATCGGCTGGGAACGCGGGATCACGATCCTCAAGGAACGGGTGCGCGAGCTGCGGCCCGCGCGCCATGGCGCTCGGCACCGAACCGAACACGATTCTGGAGGGCGGGCCCGCGAACGGCCTGCCGGAGCACGAGCGGGTCCGGTTCCTGGACGCGGAGCAGCACGTCCTCAGGCTGCCGCGCGGGAACCGGTACGAGCACTTCCGACGCTCACACCGGACGGTGCGTCACGAGGCCTCCGAGTCGCGTGTGTTCGAGTGGACGGGGTCCACCCGCCCGGCCGAGTAGCCCGGAGGGCGAAGGGGCGGGCGAGCGACCAGGACAGTCGAATGCGCGAGCGGACTGGCGGAGGCCGGGCCTCAGAGGTCCCCGGCGCCCACCGCTGCCTGCTCCCGGTCGTAGGAGTCGCGCGAGCGGGCGATGGCGTCGCGGTGGCGCTCCGCCCAGGCGGTGAGGCCCTTGAGGGAGGCGTAGAGCTCGTCGGCCATCTCGGTGCCGCGGTACTCCACCTTGGGCGGCACGGTCGCGTAGACGGTGCGCTCGATCAGTCCGTCGCGTTCGAGGTTCCGCAGCGTCAGAGTGAGCATACGGCGGCTGATTCCGGGTACGGACCGTTCGAGTTCGGTGA
This sequence comes from Kitasatospora sp. NPDC092286, assembly GCF_044755565.1. NCBI lineage: Bacteria > Bacillati > Actinomycetota > Actinomycetes > Kitasatosporales > Streptomycetaceae > Kitasatospora > Kitasatospora sp. NPDC092286. The sequence continues at coordinate 144,304 of NZ_JBIVRD010000015.1, forward strand.
AGCGGACCGGGCCGTGGCTGAGGTTGAGCAGGATCCCGATCGCCCACTTGCCGCTGATCCGGTTGAGCGCCTCCAGGACGGTGCACGCCTCGCGGGCGGGGGCCGGGTCGCCGCCGGCCTCCTCGATGTCCTCGATCACATCGCTGTTCCCCAGGAACATGAAAGTGCCTCCTTACGGTGGACTTGATGGTCACACATGATGGTCGCTGTAACAAGAAGTGCCCTCAGGGAGCGCGGGCGCCACCGGGCGCCCCTCCCGGGCCGTTCCCGAAGGACTCCTCCGATGACCACGCAAGCCCCGCCGTCCCTCCAGCCTTCCAGGTCACGCTGGTTGGCGCTGGGGGTCCTCTGCACCGGCAACCTGATGATCATCCTCGACGGTTCGATCGTGACCGTCGCCCTCCCGACCATCCAGACCGACCTCGGCTTCACCCAGTCCGGCCTGGCCTGGGTGGTCAACGCCTACCTCATCGCGTTCGCCGGGCTGCTGCTGCTCTCCGGCCGGCTGGGCGACCTGCTGGGCGGCAAGCGCGTCTTCAGCGCGGGCCTGGGCCTGTTCACGGTGGCCTCGCTGGCCTGCGGCCTGTCCTCCTCCTCGACGACGCTGGTGGCGTTCCGGTTCATCCAGGGGGTCGGCGGGGCGCTCGCCTCGGCCGTCGTCCTGGGCATGATCATCACCCTGTTCCCCGACGCCGGCGAGCGCGCCAAGGCACTGGCGGCGTACGCGTTCGTCTCCGCGGCCGGCGCCTCGCTGGGCCTGATCCTGGGCGGCGTGCTGACGCAGAGCTTCAGCTGGCCGTGGGTGTTCTACGTCAACGTGCCGATCGGCCTGGTGGCGCTCGTGCTGACGCAGAGCGTGGTGCCCGGCGGGAAGGGACTGGGGCTGCGCGAGGGCGCCGACCTGGTCGGTTCGGTGCTCGCCACCGGCGGTCTGATGCTGCTGGTCTACACGATCGTCAAGGCCGAGGAGTACACCTGGGGCGACGGCCGCACGCTGGGCCTGCTGGCCGGCTCGCTGGTGCTGCTGACCGGCTTCGTGGTCCGCCAGGCGTACGCGGCCAAGCCTCTGCTGCCGCTGCACATCTTCCGCTCCCGGGCGGTCTCCGGCGCCAACGGCATCATGGTCCTGATGGTCGCCGGCCTGTTCGGCTACCAGTTCTGCACCGCGCTGTACTTCCAGAACGTCCTGGGCTACGACGCGCTGAAGACCGGGCTCGCCTTCCTGCCCGCGCCGGTCACCATCGCGATCGTCTCGCTGGGCTTCGCGGTCAAGCTGAACCGGAAGTTCGGGCCCCGCCGGGTGCTGGTCGTCGGCCTGCTGCTGGTGGCCGCGGCGCTCGCGCTGCTGGCCCGGGTGCCGAGCGACGGAAGCTTCCTCGCCGACATCGTGCCGCCGTTCGTGCTGCTCGGCCTCGGCTTCGGCGCGGCCATGCCGGCGCTGATCGGCCAGGCCATGTCGGTCACCTCGCCCAACGACGCCGGCATCGCCTCCGGCCTGGTGAACACCACCCAGCAGGTCGGCGCCTCGATCGGCACCGCCGTGCTCGCCACGGTGGCCGCCTCCCGCACCGCGACACTGCTCGGCAAGGGCGACAGCAAGGTGGCGGCGCTCACCGGCGGCTTCCACCTCTCCTACGGGCTCAGCGCCGTGTTCGTGGCGGTCGGCGTCCTGGTGGCCGCCTTCGTCCTACGCAGCCCCGCGGACGGTGCCGAGAGCGCCCCCGGACCGGACCTCAAGTCTGCGGATTCCCCCGTGCCGCACATTTGACGGTCCCCGTGCGGCCGTTCCGGAAGGCCCCCCGGAACGGCCGCACCACCCTGACGGCGCGCACCGCCGCCAGGGCCGCACCGCACTCCGCACCACGTCAGAGCACGCCGGCCGAGCACACCCGCGAGCGTCCCGCCGCGAAACCCGCGGGCCCCGGAAAGGGCCCGCATAGGGGGACGGTCAGGGGGGTCGGATCCGGACGGAGCCAGCAGACTCGTCGCATCGTCCGCGGCCGGGGCCATCAGCGCCTGCCCCGCGGGGTGGGCGGGCCTTACGCCGCCCACCGTTCCCCCGCCTCGCGCAGGATCGAGAAGGACCCATGTACACCAGACGCCGTTTCCTCCGTCTCCCGGTCACCCTGACCGCCGCCGCCGTCATCGGCCCCGCCGTCCTCACGGCCTGCTCCGACTCCTCCGCCCCGCCCTCCGCGAAGAGCGGCGGCGGCACCCTGCGCTACGGCGCCGCCGTCGAACCCGACAGCTGGGACCCGCACGCCGCGTCCACCGCCGTCACCGGGCGGCTGCTGCGCCCGGTGCTGGAGTCGCTGGTCGCGATCGCCCCGGACGGGACCGTCAAGCCGTGGCTGGCCGATTCGTGGACGGTCTCGCCCGACGGCCTCACCTACACCTTCACCCTGCGCACCGGCGTGACCTTCAGCGACGGCACCCCGTTCGACGCGGCGGCCGTGAAGGCGAACTTCGACCACGTCACGGCGGCGAAGACGGCGTCCAAGCGGGCGGCCGGCCTGCTCGGCCCCTACAAGGAGACCGAGGTCGTCGACCCGCGCACGGTGGCCGTGCACCTGACCGCCCCTCACTCCTCGTTCCTCGGCTCGGCGGGGAGCACCTTCCTCGGCTTCCACTCCCCCGTCGCGCTGCGCGACCACGCGGGCGACCTCTCCTCCGGCGGCGCGTTCGTCGTCGGCACCGGCCCGTTCACCTTCGAGTCGGTGACGCCGGGCCAGCAGGCGGTGTTCAAGCGCCGGCCCGACTACAACTGGGCCCCGCCGACCGCCGCCCACCAGGGGCGGGCGAAGCTGGAGAGCATCGTCGTGCTGCTGCTGAAGGAGGACGCCTCCCGGGTCGGCGCACTGACGTCCGGTCAGGTCGACGCCGCCGAGCTGATCCCCGCCAACCGGCTGGCCGGCCTGCGCGGCCAGAACGGCGTCCAGGTGGTCCGCAAGGCGGTCCCCGGCGTCCCCTACACCTACTACCTCAACACCGCCCGCGCGCCGTTCGACGACCCGCGCGCCCGGCAGGCCGTCCGGCACGCCATCGACTTCGCCGGGATCGTCAAGGGCATCTTCCAGGGCGAGTACGAGCAGGCCTGGGGGCCGCTGGCACCCTCCACCCCCGGCGCCGAGCCGTCGTTCGCCAAGCCGGCCTGGGAGTACAGCAAGGAGAAGGCGGAGAAGCTGCTGGACGAGGCCGGCTGGACCGGGCGGGACGCCGAGGGCTACCGCACCAAGGACGGCAAGCGCCTCACCGCCGAGCAGCCGTACGTGCAGACCTTCGTCTCGGCCCAGAACCACACCTTCGACGTGGGCGTGCAGGACGCGCTGAAGCAGGTCGGCATCGAGCTGAAGCTGGTGCCGCTGGACTCCGCAGGCTCCACCGGGCGCACCGGCAAGGGCGACTACGACGTGTTCGCCTTCGCCTGGCAGGGCTCCGACCCGAGCCTGCTGGGCAGCCTCTACCACTCCAAGTCCCAGTTCGGGGGCGGCGGGGCGAACGGCAGCCGGGTCAAGGACGCCGAGATCGACGGCTGGCTGGACCAGGCCGAGGCGACCGTGGACGCCGCGCAGCGAGCCGAGCTGTACCGCAAGGTCCAGCGGAAGATCGTCGAGCAGGCGTACTCCTTCCCGGCCTACATCGCCACCATGGACGTCGCCCGGCACGGCAAGGTGAACGGGCTGGTCCTGGACGTCGACGCCAACCCCGACTTCTACGGCATCGGGGTGGCCTGAGGTGTCCGACCGCGCCCGGCTTGTGCCGCGACGGCACGTGCCGCCCTGGGCCAGGTTCGTCGCCCGGCGGCTCGCGGCGGGGCTGGTGGTGGTGTGGGGGACGCTCACGGTGACGTTCTTCGCCCTCCACCTCGCCCCCGGCGACATCGTGGACGGACTGATCGGGCCGGGCGCCGCCGCCACCCCGGCCCTGCGTGACCAGGTGATCGCCGAGAACGGCCTGGACGACCCGCTGCTCGTCCAGTACGGCCGCCAGCTCGCCCAGTTGGCGAGCGGCGGCCTCGGCTGGTCGTACCAGCTCAACGAGCCGATCGGGCGGCTGCTCGGCAGCCAGCTCGGCCCGACCGTCGAGCTGGCGGTGTCCGCGCTGGTCACCGCGCTGGTGCTGGCGGTGCTGGCGGCCACCCTGACGGCCGGCCGGGGCTGGGCGGTGCGCGGTGCCGCCGGTATGGCCGAGCTGCTGATGGTGTCGATGCCGTCGTTCTGGCTGGGCATCATCCTGCTGACGGTGTTCTCCTACCGGCTGCACGCGCTGCCCTCGATCGGGGCGGACGGGCCGGCGGCGCTGGTGCTGCCGACGCTGGCGCTGGCGCTGCCGCTGGCCGGAGTGCTCGCCCAGGTGATCCGCCAGGAGCTGGAGAGCGCCGACGGCCGCCCGTTCGTGCTGACCGCGCGCTCGCGCGGCCTGGGCGCGACGGCGGTGCTGCTGCGGCACACCCTGCGGCACGCGCTGCTGCCGCTGACCACGCTGGCAGGCTTCGTGCTGGGCAGCCTGTTCGGCGGCGCGGTGCTGGTGGAGAACATCTTCACCCGGCCGGGCCTGGGCCGGGTGCTGGCCAACGCGGTCGGCTCGCGCGACCTGCCGGTGGTCAGCGCCCTGGTGGTCATCTCCAGCGCGGCGTTCGTGGTCATCAACACCCTGGTGGACGTGCTCCACCCGCTGATCGACCCCCGGCTGCGCGAGGGAGGAACGGCATGAGCACCGTGACCGCCCTCCTCGACCGGCCGGCCGCGGCCACCGCCCGCCGGGGCGCGCTGCTGCGCTCGTCGGCCCGCCTGGCACCGCTGGTCCTGCTGGCCGCGGTGGCGCTCGTGCTGGTCTTCCCCGGGGTGTTCGCCACCCACGCCCCCGAGGCGACGGACGTCGCGGCGGCGCTGCGCCCGCCCGGTGCCGAGCACTGGCTGGGCACCGACCAGCTCGGCCGGGACGTATGGTCGCGGCTGGTGCACGGCACCCGGCTGTCGCTGCTGATCGCGGTCGGCGCGACGCTGATCGGGGTGGGCGGCGGCGCGCTGCTCGGCCTGGTCGCCGGCTGCGGCGGACGGCGCGTCGACTTCGCCCTGATGCGGGTGGTGGACGTGCTGCTGGGCTTCCCCGAACTGCTGCTCGCGCTGGTGGTGGTGGCGCTGCTGGGCGGCGGCACGGTCAACGTGGCGATCGCCATCGGCATCGCCGGGGTGCCCAACTACGCCCGGCTGGTGCGCGGCCAGGCACGGCTGGTGCTGCGCTCGGAGTACGTGGAAGCGGCGCGGGTGCTGGGGGTGCCGGCCTGGCGGTCGGTGCTGCGGCACGTGCTGCCGAACGTCGGCGGCCCGCTGGTGGTGCTGGCCTCCATCGGGCTGGGCTCGGCCATCATCTCGGGCTCCGGGCTCAGCGTGCTCGGCCTGGGCCCGGTCCCGCCGGAGGCGGACTGGGGCTCGATGGTCGCCGACGGCAAGGACTTTCTCCAGACGGCCTGGTGGATCTCGATCGCACCCGGCCTGGCCGTCTCGGTCGTGGTGGTCTGCACCACGCTGATCGGCCGTTCGCTGCAGCTGAGGGCGGTGCGATGACGACGACGACAACGGAAGCGACCGCGGCGAAGGCGACGGCCGGGGACACCGGTGCGTCGGTGCCGGGCCCGCTCGTGCGGGTGGAGGGGCTGCGGGTGTCGTTCCCCGGCGCGCCGCGGCCCGCCGTGGACGGGGTGTCGCTGGCCATCGGCCCCGGGGAGTGCGTGGCGCTGGTCGGCGAGTCCGGCTCGGGCAAGTCCGTCACCTCGCGTTCCCTCATCGGGCTGGCGGGCGCCAGGGCCCGGGTCTCCGCCCGGACCCTGGAGGTGGCCGGGGCGGACACCACCGGCTTCGGCGAACGGCAGTGGCGCGCGGTGCGCGGCCGGCGGGTCGCCATGGTCTTCCAGGACGCGCTGACCGCGCTGGACCCGCTGCGCACCGTCGGCGCCGAGATCGCCGAGGCGGCCCGCCTCGGCGGCACCGCCGGCCCGGACGGCGGTGCCCGGGTGGTGGAACTGCTCACGGCGGTGGGCGTGCCGGAGCCGGAGGCCCGGCGCACCCAGTACCCGCACCAGCTCTCCGGCGGGCTGCGCCAGCGCGCGCTGATCGCCTCGGCGCTGGCCGCCGACGCCCCGCTGCTGATCGCCGACGAGCCGACCACGGCGCTGGACGCGATCGTCCAGGCGCAGATCCTGGCGCTGCTCGGCCGGCTCAAGGACGAGGGCCGGGGACTGCTGCTGGTCAGTCACGACCTGGCGGTGGTAGCGCAGTTGGCGGACCGGGTGCTGGTGCTGCGGCGGGGCGGGGTGGTGGAGAACGGGCCGGCCGGCCGGGTGCTGTCCGCCCCGGAGCACCCGTACACCCGGATGCTGCTGGACGCGGTGCCCTCGGGCCGCCCGCCGGCCCGTCCCGCCCAGGCCCCGCCCGAGGCACCGGACGCCGAGGAAGCGGCCCCGGTACTGACCGGGCGCGGGCTGGTCAAGTCCTTCGCCCTGGGCGGGCCGAGGGCCCTCGACGAGGTCGGGTTCACCCTGCGGGCGGGTGAGGCGCTGGGCGTGGTCGGCGAGTCCGGCTCGGGCAAGACCACGCTGGCGCGGGTCGCGATGGGTCTGTCCCGTCCCGACGCCGGGGAGGTGCTGCTGCACGGGCGGCCCTGGTCGGCGCTTGCGGAGCGGCGGCGCCGGGCCGGGCGCTCGGCGATCCAGTTCGTCCAGCAGGACCCGTACGCCTCGGCGGACCCCCGGTTCACCGTGGCGCGGATCATCGGCGAGGCGCTGCCGGGACTGCGGCGCGCCGAGCGGGCCCGGCGGTGCGCGGAACTCCTCGACCAGGTCGGCCTGCCGGCCGAACTGCTCTCCCGCCGGCCGCACCAGCTGTCCGGCGGTCAGCGCCAGCGGGTGGCCATCGCCCGGGCGTTGGCGGGCCGTCCGCAGGTGCTGGTCTGCGACGAGCCGGTTTCGGCGCTGGACGTCTCGGTGCAGGCGCAGGTGCTGGAGCTGCTGGACCGGCTGCGGCGCGAGCGGGGCATCGCCCTGCTGTTCATCACCCACGACCTGGCCGTGGTGCGGCAGGTCGCCGACCGGGTGCTGATCATGCGCGGCGGGTCGGTCGTCGAGGAGGGCGAAACCGAGCGGATCTTCGAGGCCCCCGCCCACCCGTACACCCGGGCCCTGCTGGACGCCGTCCTGCGGCTGCCCGGCGCGGACGGTGCGGGCAGTGCGGGCAGTGCGGGCAGTGCGGACGGCTCGGGCGGGACGCACGGCGCGGACGTCACCGGCCGCGACGACCCGGAGCAGGACACGGAGTAGGACACCGAACACGTCGCCGGGCAGGACGGCGAGCACGTCACGAAGTGGGAGACATGACTGACACGACGACGGACGCCGTCCCCGAGGCCGCCGAGGTGTGGCTGCGGCGGGCCGAGGAGGTCGCGGCGCGGCTGGCACCCGGCGCCGCCCGGCGCGACCGCGAGGGCACCCCGCCGGTGCGGGAGATCCGGCTGCTGAAGGAGACCGGCCTGGTGACCCTCCTGGGGCCGGTCGAGTACGGCGGGGCCGGCCAGAACTGGTCCACCGCGTTCCGGGTGGTGCGCACCGTCGCGGCGGCCGACGCCTCGGTCGGCGAGCTGCTGGCCCACCACTACGTGTGGGTGTCGATCGCCGAGTTCATCGGCACCGACGAGAAGATCCAGCACATCGGCGAGGTGTCGGCCCGGGCCCGGTGGTTCTTCAGCGGGTCCTCGAAGCCCCGCTCGGCGCCCCTGGTGATCCAGGACACGGGCCGCGAGATGCTGTTCCACGGGCGGCTGGAGCGCGCCCTGGGCCACCCGGTGTCGGACATCACCATCCTGGAGGGCTTCCTGGAGGACGGCGACACCCCGATCAGCGCGCTCGCGATGAGCGGCCACGTGGGGCTGTCCTTCGAGCCCGGCGCCGAGGAGTTCGGACTGCGGTCGCTGGCTGCCGGGACCGTGGTCGCCGACGGCGCGAACATCCCGTGGACCGGGGCGCTCGGCCACGTCGACAAGACCTTCGTGCCCCGGGTCTACAACACCTTCCTCACCCCGGCCTTCCGGCTCGCCCAGGCCAACGCGCTGATCGGCGCGGCCCGGGGCGCGCTGGACGCCGCCGCCCGGCACGCGCGCGAGCAGTGCTCGGAGGCGCCGCTGACCGAGGCCGCCGCCGCGGACGCGGCCCGGCACTACGGCGCCCTGGCCTCCGCGCTGTGGGCGGTGGAGGCGTTCGCCGACGCCGTCGGCGCCGAGGCGGACGCCCTGCACGCCCGGCGCCGCACGGTGACCGAGGAGGAGCGCGGCCGGCACGCCGTCCGGGTCGCGGCGCTGGCCACGCAGGCCGGCGCGGCCGCCGACGCGGTCACCGCCGGCGTGCTCGGGGCGGCCGGCCCCGGCGGCGCCGAGGCCGCGGCCGGGCTGGACCGCTACTGGCGGGACACCCGGGCGCGGCGGGTGCACGAGGACGACCCGGGGCGCGCCCGGGTGGTGGGGCGCCACCTCCTGCACGGCGAAGTCCCCCGCCCCACCTGGTACGCGTGACACCCCGAGTAAGGAGCACCCGCGCATGACCAGCAGTTCCCCGACCGTCCCGCTGTCCGTCCTCGACATATCGTCCATCGACTCCGCCGGCCGCCCCGCCGACACCCTGGTCGGCACCCGCCGGCTGGTGGCGGCCGCCGACGAGCTGGGCTACACCCGGTTCTGGGTGGCCGAGCACCACAACTCGCGCGGGATCGCCGGCTCCGTCCCGGCCGTCCTGCTGGCCGCGCTCGGCGAGCGGACCAGCCGGATCCGGATCGGCGCGGGCGGGGTGATCCTGCCCAACCACCCACCGTACGCCGTCGCGGAGTCCTTCCGGACGCTGGCCGCGCTCTTCCCCGGCCGGGTGGACCTGGGCATCGGCCGCTCGGGCGCGGACCCGGTGCTCTCCCACGCGCTGCGCCGGGCGCCCGAAGAGGACTTCCCTGCGGCGCTGGAGGAGCTGCTCGCCTTCGTCGATGGCGGCTTCCCGGACGGGCACGTCTACCAGCGGCTGGAGGCCCTGCCGGAGCCGCCGCAGCCGCCCCGGCCGTGGCTGCTGGGCGCCAGTGTGCGCAGCGCCGTGGACGCGGGCCGGCGCGGGCTGCCGTACGCGTTCGCCCACCACTTCTTCAACTCTCGCGGCACCGAGGAGGCGCTGCGGGCGTACCGGGAGAGCTTCCGGCCCTCGGCCCGGGCCGAGCGGCCGCACGCGATCGTCACCGCCTACACGGTGTGCGGGGAGACCTCGGAGCAGGCGCGCCGACTGGCGGCGCCGGCGCTGTTCCCGGTGCTGCGGCTGAACGGCGCCTCGCCGATCGCGCCGCTGCCCACCGTCGAGGAGGCGGCGGCGTACCCGTGGACGGAGGCCGAGCGGGCCGCCGCCGACGCGCTGCTCAGCACCCAGGCGGTCGGTGACGCCGAGGAGGTCCGCCGGGCGCTGGCGGACCTGCTGGAGCGCACCGGCGCGGACGAGCTGATGGTGACCAATAACGTCACCGACGTCGAGGAGAAGATCCGCTCGCTGGAACGCGTGCGGGAACTCGCCCCGGCGCTGCCCGTCCCCGCCGGGGTCAGCTCGTAACGGCCGGGCGGCGGCGATGGGCGCGGGTGCCGAGGCTGTCGCGGATGCGGCGGTGGTGGGTGACCAGCCAGACCCGCTCGGGCTCGCCCGGCGGGCAGCGGTCCAGGGCGTGGTCGAGGCAGCTGACCGCGAGCGCGTCGTCGCCCGCGGCGGCGGCCCGGGCGGACGCCCCGACCAGGGCTTCCCAGGCGCGGCGCTCCATCGTCTCCACCGGGGTGCCGTCCGCCTCGGCGAGCGCGATGGCGCGGTCGTAGTGGAAGGCCAGCAGCCCGGGGCGGGGCACGTCCAGCAGGGCGGCCCAGTCGGCCGCCCGCAGGTGGCGTTCGACCAGGACGCGGCCGGGCAGCTGGGCGAGCGCCACATCGCGGCTGACGGCGTACCGGAAGGCGTACTCGACGTCTCCGGGGACGCCGCTGCGGCGCACCCGGCGCAGCAGTTCGCGCGACTCCAGGAGCTCCAGGCTGCGGCCGACCTCCTCGGGGTCGCGCTGGCTGACGGCGGCGACCGCGCCGCGCCACAGCGTGCCGCCGACGACGGCGGCGTCGCGCAGCACCGAGCGGGCGGTGCGGTCGAGGCCGTCGAGCTGGGCGGCGGCGACGGCGAGGACGGCCGGCGGGTGGGCGGCGGCCGGGTCGGCGCCGGCGTCCGCCGCCCGCGCGTAGGCCTGGGCGAACAGCGGGTTGCCGTCGGCGAGGGCCGCGCGGCGGTCGTCGGCGGGCGTCGGGTGGCGGCGGCCGGAGGCGGCGCCGATCACGGTGGCGGTGGCCGCGGTGGACAGCGGTGCCACGTGCAGCAGGGCCGAGCGGCGCTTGGCGCACGCCCAGGAGGGCCTGGTGTGGAGCAGTTCGGAGCGGGCGCCGACGATCAGCAGCAGGGCGACCGGGCCGAGCCGGACGGTGAGGTCCTCGACGAAGGAGCGGACGAAGTCGGCGGCGCGGTGGAGGTCGTCCAGGACGACCACCAGCGGGCGGTCGGTGGCCGCCTCCTCCAGGAACTGCCGCAGCGCGCCGAGGACTTCCTCCCGTGGGACGGCGCCACCGTCCGGCCCCTGGGCGGAGGCGGCCGCGGCGGGCAGGCCGAGGCAGGCGGCGAGCGCGGTGACGATCGGTCCGGTGGCGGCGTGCGGGAAGAGCCCGCGCACGACGCCGGTCAGCGCGGGCAGGACGACGGCCGCCGGCGCGCCGGCGCGGATGCCCGTGTAGGCGCGGACCACGCCGGCCAGTGGCTCGTAGGGGGTGTGGGCGTCGAAGGCGGGGGTGCCCGCGTGGAGCACCCGGGGCGCCGGCGGTCCGGCGCCGTCGCGCAGCGCGGCGGCGAACTCCCCGATCAGCCGGGTCTTGCCGATACCGGGCTCGCCGATCACCGTGACCAGGTACGGCAGTTGGCGGCGGATGGTGTCCTGGTAGGCGCCGCGCAGCAGGTTCAGCTCGTGGGTGCGCTCCAGGAACGGCGGTTCGACGGGGTGCCCGGACGGCCCGCGGCCGTCGGGGCGGGAGCGCGCGGGGCGGTGGACGCCGGGGACGCCGGGGACCGGGGCGAAGCCGAGGCCGGCGCCGCCGGCCTCGACGGTGGCGTCGGCGGCCCACAGTTCCCCGCGGGGGACCTGCAGCAGCAGGTGGTGGCAGGCGTCCAGGACCTGGCCGGTGACCTCCACGGGCTCGGGTGCGCTGTCGTCGTAGGTGACCACCACCTCGCCGGTGCCGACCACGAGGTGGGTGACCGGCCGGGTGGCGGTGGCCGCGGTACCGGGCGCCGGTCCGGGCACGGTGCCCCCGGGGACGGCCGGTCCGGGCGCCTCGAAGTGGCGGCGCAGGGCGAGGGCGGCGCGCAGGGCCCGCTCGGCGTCGTCCTCGTGGGCCCGGGGGACACCGAAGACGACCAGCCACACCGAGCCGAAGGCCCGGCGCACGTGCCCGCCGAAGGGCGCCATCTCGCGCCGGATGCCGGCGGTCAGCTCCTTGACGGCGTGGTCGACGCGCTCGGGGGCGAGGGCGCCGTCGTCGGCCGTCCACCGGGCGCGGACCATGACGACGCTGGCCGGGCGCCGCTCGACCCGTTCCCAGGACGCGCGGAAGGCGTTCTCGGCGGCCGGGGCGTCGGCGGTCCCGGCGCGGCCGGCGCCGCGGTCGTCGGCGCGCGCGGCCGGGGCGGGCGCCGGCGACGGCGCGGCGGGTGCCGGCCGGGGGTGCGGCGGTCGCGGGGCGGCGGCCGCGGGCCAGGGTCCGGCCGGGGGCGGGAAGTCCGCCGCGCCGCCCGGGGCGGCGGTGAGCCGCAGCGCCAGGGCCGGGTCGTGGCTGAGGATCGCGCGCTGGAGGCGTCGCAGGTCGCGGCCGGGTTCCAGGCCGAAGCGGTCGGCGAGCAGGTCCCGGGTGCGCCGGTAGCGGTCCAGCGCCTCGGGCTGGCGCCCGCAGTTGTAGAGGACGACCATCAGCTGGGCGACCAGGCGTTCCCGGGTCGGCTCGGCCTCCAGCAGGGACTCCAGTTCGCCGATCAGCTCGCGGTCCCGACCCATCGCCAACTCGGCCTGGATGCAGTCCTCGTGGACGGCGAGCCGGGTGCCCTGGAGGGCGGCCAGCTCGGGCCAGGTGAGCCCGGCGTCGCTCACGTCGGCGAGCACCGGGCCGCGCCACAGGCCGAGGGCGCGGCGCAGCAGTTCCGAGGCCTGCGTCCAGTCGCCGGCCGCCAGTCGGGCCCGGCCCAATGTGACAAGCTCATGAAATTCCGTGAGATCGAGCTGTTCCGGCTCGATTCTGAGCACATATCCGGGCAGAGTGGTATTCAGCGCGACTTTCCCGTCCACCGGCTCCCCGACCGCCTGGAATGCGCGGCGCAGCCCGGCCACCGAGTTCTGCACCATTTTCCGCGCCGTGGACGGACGGTCATCGCCCCAGAGTGCGGCGGCTATCTCATTGATGCCCACCACGCTATTCGCGCGGAGCAGGAGAACACCGAGCAGGGCCCTCTGCTGCAGGCCGCGAATGGGCACGTCAGTGCCGTCGGAGAGCACTTCAAGCGGCCCCAGAACGTTGAATCGCACCCCTACCCCCTCGATTCCCGGCGATTCCGGACAATGCCATTCCGAAGAATGTGCCCGATGGTACATCAGGCCGACCCGGGCCCTCCATTGACTGCACGTCAATTCTTATCTACGATACCACCGGCGACCCCCGCCGGTGATCTCCGCGGCAATTCACCGCCCCCGCCCGGCAGGGCTGATTCAAAGTCGTGGTGATCAGGCAAGTGCGCAGGTCACGGGGGTGTGATGGGGTGGTGTCGGGCCGTTGCGAACGCATCGAGGCTCCGGTTGAAGGGGTGACCTCGTCCGTCGCCCTGAACCGGAGCCTCGACGCGTCGCCAGTCTGTCACCTGCCCCCTCTCCGACCCGCCTGTTCGTCAACTCGAGAACGGCGCGGGTCTGGTGGACCGGCTGGCGCTGCCGGTGGATCCGCGTGGTCTGCGTCACCCGTTGACGAGTGTGGTGCTGGTCGCCGCGTCGGCCAGGCCGCCCGCTCGCAGTGGACCATCGAGGACCGGCTCCACTTCGTCCGCGACACCGCCTTCCGCGAGGACGCCTCCAAGATCCGCACCGGCCACGGGCCCGAGAACATGGCGACCCTGCGCAACCTCGCGATCAACACCCTCCGCGACCACGGCCACACCAGCATCGCCGCCGGCCTCCGCCACGTCTCCTACCGGCCCTTCACTCGCCCCCTCGACCTCCTCCACATCCCCTGAGCAGGGACGATACAAGATCATCAGGACTGTGAATCATCCCTGCCCCGCCCGGCGGCCCCGGCGGCAGTGGCCCGCCCATGGGCGGTCAGTTCCCGGGCGATGGGCGGGGTGTCCCCATGATGGGTTCGACCGGGAGCGGGCGGACGTCGCCATCGCCCCGGGGGAGCCGCCGGGGACCGGCGGCCGGACGCCTACAAGAGATGAGGTCGGGGGTACCCGGTGCCTTCCCTGCTGGAACGTGATGCGCACATCGACAGACTCGACCACCTGCTCGCCGAGTGTCTCGGCCGCGCGGGCCGGGTGGCACTGGTCGACGGACCCCTCGGCAGCGGCAAGAGCGAGCTGCTGCGGGTGTTCGCCGCCCGGGCCGCCGAGCGCGGAGTCCTGGTCGTGGGCGCGGGCTGTTCCGCCCAGGAGCGGGATCTGCCCTTCGGCATCGCCGACCGGATCGCCCGCTCCCCCGGCTGGCCCGCCGGACACGCCGAGCGGCTGGCCGCGCTGGCCGCCCCGGCCGTCCTCGCCGACCCGGCCGAGAGTGCCGGCGGCACCGCCCTCAACGGCACCGCCCTCAACGGCACCGGCGCGGCCGGCGACCCGGTCGGCCCGCCGTCGCCCGCGCTGCTGCGCGCCTGCCGCGACCTGACCACCGCCCTGCTCGCGGCCTCCGCCGACACCCCGGTGCTGCTCTGCGTCGAGGACATCGGCCACGCCGACGACGCGTCCCTGCACTTCCTGCGCCACCTCGTCCGCCACCTGCCGCAGAGCCGGGTGCTGCTGGTCCTCACCGACGGCAGCACCCCGTGGCCCGCGCGGCGCCGGCTGCACGCCGAACTGCTGCGCCACCCGCACGCGCACCGCCTCGCGCTGGCCCCGCTGTCCCGGGCCGGCGCGCTGCGCCTGGTCACCGAGGGCCTGGGCGAGGAGGACGCCCGTCACCGCGGCCCCGGCCTGGTGGACGTGGCCGGCGGCAACCCGCTGCTGCTGCACGCCCTCGTCGAGGAGCACCTCGACCGCGCCGACGAGCCCGAACCGCGCTACGGCCCGGCCCTGCTGAGCTGCCTTCACCGGGCCGGCCCCGGCGTGCTGCGGGTCGTCCAGGCCCAGGCCGTGCTCGGCGAGGAGGCCCCGGCCGAGGACGTGGCCCGGCTGCTGGGCGAGCGGGAGAGCGCCGACGCGGTCGCCCGGATCCGCGCCACGCTCACCGCCGCCGGACTGCTGGACGGCGAGGGACGGCTGCGCACCGCGGCCGCCCGCGCCGCCGTCCTGGAGGACCTCGCCCCGCACGAGCGCACCGAACTGCGGCTGCGGGCCGCCCAGCTGGCCCACGAGACGGGCAGCCCCGCCGCCGAGGTGGCCCGGCACCTGGTCGAGGCCGGGCGGGCGCCCGCGCCGTGGGCAGTCGCCGCGCTGACCGAGGCGGCCGAGCACGCCCTGCTCGACCACCGTCACCGCACCGCCGTCGCCTGCCTGCGCCTGGCCCACAAGGAGGCCGCCGAGGAGAACGACCGGGCGGTGCTCCGACACCGGCTGGCGCAGGCCGAGTGGCAGCTCAACCCCTCGGCGGCGGCCCGGCACCTGGTGCCGCTCACCGCCGCGGTCCGGGCCGGGCACCTCGGGCTCGCCGAGGCGCTCGTCCTCGTCCGGTACCTGCTGTGGCACGGCCGCGGCGAGGAGGCGCTGGCCGTCCTGGATCTGCTGCGCGCCCGGACCGGACCGGCCTCCCCCGCCGAGACGGGCGCGCTGCGCGACGTCGAGACCTGGCTCGCCTACACCCACCCGGGCCTGGCCCGGGGCCGCCGCGTCCCGGCGCTGCCCGCCGACCTGCGGCACGCGGTCGCCCCGGACGTCGACCCGCAGCTGCGGGCCGCCGCCGCGCTCGCCGGGGCGCTCACCCGGGGACGGGCCGCGGAGGCCGTCGACCACGCCCAGCAGGTACTGCGCGACGCCCACCTGCACGGCCGCACAGCGTGGGCCGAGGAGGCCGCGCTGCTCGCGCTGCGGGTGCTGCTCCAGGCCGGGCGCGCCGACACCGCGGCGGTCTGGAGCCAACGGCTGCTCGACACCGCCGCCCGCCGCGAGGTCCCGACCGCGACGGCCCTGTACTCGGCGGCGCACGCCGAGGCGGCCCTGCGGCTCGGCGAGCCGACCACGGCGGCCGAGCACAGCCGGGCCGCGCTGACCCACCTCAGCCCCACCGCCTGGGGCATCGCGGTGGGCCTGCCGCTGGGCACGCTGATCATCGCCGAGAGCCGCACGGGCGAGCACCGCTCGGCGGCCAAGCACCTCACCCACGCCGTCGGTGAGGCGATGTTCCAGAGCCTGTACGGGCTGCACTACCTGTTCGCCCGCGGCGAGCACTACCTGGCGACCCGGCACGGCCACGCGGCACTCGCCGACTTCCTGTCCTGCGGCGAACTGCTGCGCACCTGGGGCCTGGACGGCGCGGGGGTGGTGCCCTGGCGCACCCAGGCCGCCGACGCCTGGCTGCGGCTGGACAACCGGGACCGCGCCTGGCGGCTGATCCACGAACAGCTCAGCCGGGCCGACGCCGACCTGCCGCACAACCGCGGCCCGGCGCTGCGGCTGCTCGCCGCGGCCGGGCCGGCCGGGCGGCGCGGCCCCCTGCTCACCGAGGCCGTCGACCTCACCGAGGCCTCCGGCGACCGCTACGAGCAGGTGCGGGTGCTCACCGACCTGAGCCGGGCGCACCAGGGCGCCGGCAACAAGCGCCGGGCCCGGCTGCTGCTGCGCCAGGCCCTGCACGTGGCGAACATGTGCGCCCTGAAGCCGCTCGCCCAGGAGCTGCTGTCGGTCTCGGCGGACCTCGGCGAGAGCGGCCCGGCCGCCGACGAGGCACGGGAGCCGGGCGGGGTCGGCGCGCTCACCGAGTCCGAGCGGCGGGTCGCCTCGCTCGCCGTGCTCGGCTACACCAACCGCGAGATCGCCGGACGCCTGTACGTCACGGCGAGCACCGTGGAACAGCACCTCACCCGGGTCTACCGCAAGCTCGGGGTACGCCGACGCAAGGATCTGCCAGCCGATCTGTGGGCCAACCTGAGGAAGACGGGATGACGACGCCGATGACCACGCCGACCACCACGACCCCGACGGTGCACGACGGCACCGGGCCCGACCTCGCCCGGGCCCTGGCGGGCCTGACCGCCGGTCAGCAGCCGCAGTGGCCCGACCAGGAACGGGTGCGCGAGGTGCGCGCCGCGCTCGGCGCCCTGCCGCCCCTGGTGGAGCCGGCCGCCGTGGACCGGCTCCGGGAGCGCCTGGCCGAGGCCGCGCTCGGCCGGGCCCTGGTCGTCCAGGGCGGGGACTGCGCCGAGACCTTCGCCGGCAACACCCCCGAGCACGTGCGCGCCAACCTGCACGCCCTACTGCACTGCGCGACCCTGTTCGAGGTCGCCTCCGGCCTGCCGGTGGTGCCGGTCGGACGCGTCGCCGGGCAGTACGCCAAGCCGCGCTCCAGCCCGACGGGCCCGGACGGGCTGCCCTCCTACCGGGGCGACATCGTCAACGGCCTCGCGGCGACAGCCGAGGCCCGCACACCGGACCCGCGGCGGATGCTCACCGCGTACGACGGCGCCGGCGCCGCGCTCGACGTGCTGGACTCGGTGGCCGACGCGACCCGCACCGAACTGTTCGCCGGTCACGAGGCCCTGCTGCTCGACTACGAGGTGCCGCTGGTGCGCGACGGGTACGCGCTGTCCGGCCACTTCCTGTGGATCGGCGAGCGGACCCGCGAGCTCGACGGCGCGCACGTCGCCCTGGCCCGCCGGATCGCCAACCCGCTGGGCCTCAAGCTGGGCCCGTCCACCACCCCGGACCAGGCCGTCGCCTACGCCGAGGCGCTGGACCCGGACCGCGTCCCCGGCCGGCTGACGCTGATCAGCCGGATGGGCGCGGACCAGGTGTCCGACGTGCTGCCGCCGCTGGTGGAGGCGGTGGCGGACGCGGGGCACCCGGTGGTCTGGCTCTGCGACCCGATGCACGGCAACACCGAGACGGCGGCCGGCGGGCTGAAGACCCGCCGCTTCGACCGGATCGCCGCCGAGGTGAGCGGTTACTTCGCCGTGCACCGGGCGCTCGGCAGCCACCCCGGCGGTCTGCACCTGGAACTGACCGGCGACGACGTGACCGAGTGCCTCGGCGGTCGCGAGAACCTGCGCGAGGAGCAGCTCCCCGAACGCTACCTGACCGGCTGCGACCCGCGGCTGAACGGGCGCCAGACCCTCGACCTGGCGCGCGTCGTGGCGGAGATCCTGCTGGAGCACTCCGCCCGGCGGGCGCCCGTGGCGGTCTGAGGACCGCACACCCGGACCGACGGCCCGCTCCTCCACGCGGAGGGGGAGCGGGCCGTCAGCGCGTGCGCGGGAGGGGGCGGGCGGCGGGCCGGGGCTGGGCCGGCGGGCGAGTCCCCGCGAGTCCCCGCGGGTTCCGGCGGGTTCCGACGGGCGGCGGTCGGGCCGTCAGGCGGCGAGGTCGGTGCGGAGCGCTTCGAGGAGCGCGGCCAGCTCCGTCCGGTCCGCCGCCGCGCCGTAGACGTAGAAGTCGGGCCGGACCAGCACCGCGACCGCCCCGGTCTCGGCCAGGTACGGCAGGTACACCCCGTCGGTGTCGCCCACCGCGCCCGCCGGGGGCTCCTCGTCGGCGGGCGCGAGCACCCTCACCACGTGGCCGCCGAGGTCGGCCAGCCAGGCGCGGTCCCCGGCGGTGAGCAGGCTCTCCGGCGGCTCGGTGGTGAGCAGCACGAAGCCGCGCCCCACCACGTCGTCGAAGAGCCCGGCGGGCCGGCCGGCCGCCGTCACTCGCCCCTGCACGACCAGGTCGCCGGCCGGCCCGCCGCCGTGCCGCAGGCCCGCCGTGAGCGGCTGGACCGGGGTGCGCGGCCGGGCTGCGCCGACCTCCGCGCCGCGCCGGGCGCGCTCCTGGGCGGCCAGCATGACGGTGTCGCGGTCGCGGGCCGCGGCCGGGTCGGTCTGGCAGATGACCCGGCCCAGGTCCATCGACATGGTGAGCGCGTGCCGCACGTGCTCGCGCCGCTCGGCGGTGTAGCTGTCGAGCAGCCCTTCGGCGGCCCGGCCGGTGAGCACCAGGTCCAGCTTCCAGGCGAGGTTGGCGGCGTCCCGGAAGCCCGAGCACATGCCCTGCCCGGCGAACGGCGGCATCAGGTGGGCGGCGTCCCCGGCGATCAGCACCCGGCCGCGCCGCCACTGGTCCGCGTAGCGCGCCTGGAAGGTGTAGACGGCGTGCCGCAGCAGGGTGGCGTTGCCGGGGTCGATGTCGAACAGCGAGAGCAGCTTCCAGACGTTGGCCTCGCCGCCGAACTCCTCGGGCGACTCGTGGTCGAGCCGCATGAACTCCCAGCGCCGGTGGCCCGGCCCGGCGGAGACGGCGGTGCGCGGCCGGGCCGGGTCGCAGACCTGGAGGTTGTTGGGAACGGACTCCCGGCCGTCGTGCGGGACGACGTCGCAGGTCAGCCAGTCGTTGAAGAACGCGAAGTCGGTGGCGGTCAGCCCGGCCTCCTCGCGCACCACGCTGTTGGCGCCGTCGCAGCCGATCACCCAGCGGGCGGTGAGCGGGCCGCCCGACGGGCCGGTCCGCGGTCCTTCGACCGTGAGCGTGACCGCGTCGCCGCGGTCGGCGAGCGCCGTCACCCGGTGGCCGCGCAGGACGCGCAGCGTGGGGTACCGCTCGCCGTGGGCGGCCAGCGCGGTCTCCAGGCCCGGCTGGTAGACGGCGCTGGAGTCGGGCCAGCCGGAGCGGCCGGCGTCCTCGACGTCCACCCGGAAGAGGGTCTGCCCGTCGGCGTTGTGCCAGACGTAGTCCCGGGAGGACTCGACGTGCTCGTCCAGGGCCGCGCCCACGCCGGTGGCGGCGAGGATGCGGGCGGACTCGCCGTCGAAGGAGACCGCCCGCGGCATCGGGTAGGGCCGGGGGAAGCGCTCCAGGACGGTGACCCGGTGGCCGCGGGCGGCCAGCAGCAGGGCGGCGGTCTGGCCGACCGGCCCGTAGCCGACGATCGCGATGTCGGTGTCGAGGCCGCCGCCGTCGCCCGCGGCGGCGTCGGTGGCGGTCTCGGTGTGGACGGGGGCGCTCATGCGGTGGCCGCGTCCTTCCGCAGGATCTCGGCGAGCACCCGGGCGTGCTCCTCCGGGTCGGCGAGGCCGCGCAGCCGCTCGGTGCCGTCCTCGACGACGACCAGGCGGGTGCCGATCAGGATCCGCTGGCCGCCCTCGAAGGCCCGGCCGCGCACCACGATGCCGGAGCCGGCCAGGGCCCGGGCGAACCGGTCCAGCTCCGGCGAGGGGACCAGCCAGTCCGCGAAGGCGCGCGGCCGCGAGTGGAACCGGTAGACGGCGCGCCAGTCGCCGACCCGGCCCCGGCGCTGCACCACGTAGTGGCCGGTGTCCGCGCGCACGACGCGGAAGTCGGTGCCGAACTGCGGCTGCACCTCGTCGGGCACCACCCGCAGCGGCTCCAGGTAGGACGGGCCGACGAAACCGACGTCGACCAGCCAGAGGTCGCCGTCCAGCCGGACGAAGCCGAGGACGTGCTCCAGGTCCGGCCCGAAGCTGTCGTCCACCTGGCGGATCCCGGCCGAGAACAGCCCGGTCTCGTAGCCGAGTTCGCGCAGCAGCACGAGGAAGAGTCCGTTCAGTTCGTAGCAGACGCCGCCCCGGCCGCCGAGCACGACGGCGTCGAACACGGCGTCGACGTCGATGTCGACGCCCGCCCACAGGGCCTCGCCGCGGGCGGTGTTGAGCGAGGAGTCGTACGGGACGGCGATCAGGTGGCGCCGGTGCAGCTCGCGCAGGGTGTCGGCGGTGGGGTCGAGCGGGCCGTCGTAGTCGAGGGCCTTGAGGTAGGCGGTGGTGTCGAACACGGCGGTCACTTCCCTTCGGTCCGCTGCTCGGCGGCTCCGGTCTCGGCGGGCACGGTCTCGGCGGCTCCGGTGTCGCCGGACCCGGTCTCGTCGAGCAGGGAGAGGAGGTGGCCGGCGAGCCGCTCCGGGGTGGGCTGGTCGAAGGCGAGCAGGGCGGGCAGTTCGAGCCCGGTGACGTTCTGGAGGCGGTTGCGCAGTTCGACGGCGGTCAGCGAGACGAAGCCGATGTCGAAGAAGACGGCGTCCGCCCCGATCTCGCCGGTGCCCTCGTGCCCGAGGACGGCCGCGACCTCCGTGCGGACCACGTCGACCAGCACGGCCAGGCGCTCCCCCGGGTCAGCGTCCGCCAGCCGGCGGGCGAGGACAGCGCCGGGCGCCTCCTCGGTGGTGATGTCGGGCTCGGTCTCGGTGGCCATCGGGGAATCTCCTGCGGGGGTGGTCGTCACGGGCACCGACTCCAGCCAGTAGTGCCGGTGTTGGAAGGGGTAGGTCGGAAGCTCGGAGGCGGGGAGGGTGCCGGCGCCCGCGTAGGAGGCCGACCAGTCGACCTCCACGCCGCGGACGTGCAGGACGGCGGCCGAGAGCAGGACGCGGTCCCAGCCGCCCTCGTCGCGCCGCAGGGTGCCGGTGACGGCCGCCTCGCGCACGGAGGCCTCCTCCAGGGCCTCGACGATGCCGTGGGCGAGCACGGGGTGGGCGCTGACCTCGACGAACGCCCGGTACTCGGCGGCGGCGAGGGTGTCGACGGCGTCGGCGAAGCGGACGGTCTGCCGCAGGTTGCGGTACCAGTACCCCGCGTCCAGCTCCGGACCCTCCAGCCAGCGGCTCTCGACGGTGGAGAAGAAGGGGATCGCGGCGGGCTGGGGCTTCACGGAGCCCAGCAGGTCGGCGAGTTCGGCCTCGATCGACTCCACGTGCGAGGTGTGCGAGGCGTAGTCCACCGGGATCCGACGGACCCGCACACCCTGCTCCTCGTACGCGGTCACCAGGGTGTCGAGCCCGGCCGGGTCACCGGCCACGACCACCGAGGACGGACCGTTCACGGCCGCGACCTCCACGCCGTCCGGCAGCGCGCTCGCCACCCGCTCCCGGGGAAGGCCCACCGAGACCATGCCGCCCCGACCCGCCAGACCCCGCGCGATGGCCTGCGACCGCAACGCCACCACCGCCGCCGCGTCCTCCAACGAGAGGATGCCCGCGACATGCGCCGCCGCGATCTCCCCCTGCGAGTGACCCACCACCGCGTCCGGGAACACCCCCAACGAGAACCACAGCCGCGCCAGGCCGACGTTCACCGCGAACGACACCGGCTGCACCACGTCCACCCGCTCCAGCGAGGCCGCACCCGGCACCTGGTTCACCACATCGAGCAACGACCAGTCGACATAAGACTTCAAAGCCTCGTCGATCTCACCGAGAGCCTCCGCGAAGACCACGGATTCAGCGAGCAGCCGACGCCCCATCCCCACCCACTGGGAACCCTGACCCGGGAAGACGAAGACGGTCTGCCCGGCGACGTCCGCCGTGCCGGTGACCAGGGCGGGCGAGGCGGCGTCGCCCGCGAGCGCGGCCAGGCCGGTGCGGTGACCGTCGAGCGCGTCCGCCACCACGACGGCGCGGTGCGCCAGCAGTGTCCGGGCCTCGGCCAGCGCGCGGGCCGCGTCGGCGGGTGCCGGGCCGCGCGCCTCGGTGTAGTCGAGCAGCCGCTCCGCCTGGGCGCGCAGGGCGCTGGCGGAAGCGGCGGACAACAGCCAGGGGACGGCGGCGGCCTCGGGGGCGGTGGGCTCGGCGGCGGGCTCGGCGGCGGGTGTCCGCGCCTCCGCGGCGGGTGCCTCCTCCAGGATGACGTGGGCGTTGGTGCCGCTCACCCCGAAGGCCGACACGGCGGCCCGGCGCGGGCGGTCGGCCGCCGGCCACGGCCGGGCCTCCGTCAGCAGCCGCACCTCCCCGACCGACCAGTCGACCTGGGTGGTCGGCGCGTCCACGTGGAGGGTCCGCGGCAGCACGCCGTGGCGCAGCGCCTCGACCATCTTGATCACGCCTGCGATGCCGGCGGCGGCCTGGGTGTGGCCGATGTTGGACTTCAACGACCCCAGCCAGAGCGGCTGTTCGGCCGGACGGCCCTGCCCGTAGGTGGCCAGCACCGCCTGCGCCTCGATCGGGTCGCCCAGCGAGGTACCGGTGCCGTGGCCCTCGACGGCGTCGACGTCCGCCGCCGTCAGCCGGGCGTTGGCGAGCGCGGCCCGGATCACCCGCTGCTGGGCGGGCCCGTTGGGCGCGGTGAGGCCGTTGGACGCACCGTCCTGGTTGACGGCCGAACCCCGGACCACGGCCAGCACCTCGTGCCCCAGGCGCCGGGCGTCCGACAACCGTTCCAGGACGAGGACCGCCACGCCCTCCGCCCAGCCGGTGCCGTCGGCGGCGTCCGCGAAGGCCTTGCAGCGCCCGTCGCTCGCCAGGCCGCGCTGCCGGGAGAACTCCACGAACGGCGAGGGCTGGGACATCACCGCGACACCGCCGGCCAGCGCCAGCGTCGACTCGCCGCTGCGCAGCGACTGGGCGGCCAGGTGGACGGCGACCAGCGAGGAGGAGCAGGCGGTGTCGACGGTAATCGCGGGCCCCTCCAGGCCGAGCGTGTAGGCGACCCGGCCCGAGGCCACGGAGCCGGAGGTGCCGGTGGCGAGGAAGCCTTCGAGCCCGGCGGGCACACTTCGCAGACCGGTGGCGTAGTCGTGGTACATGACGCCGGAGAACACGCCGACGGCCGTACCGCGCAGGCCCGCCGGGTCCAGGCCAGCCCGCTCCAGGGCCTCCCAGGAGGTCTCCAGCAGCAGCCGCTGCTGCGGGTCCATGGCGAGCGCCTCGCGCGGCGAGATCCCGAAGAAGGCGGCGTCGAAGTCGGCGGCGCCGTGCAGGAATCCGCCCTCGCGGACGTAGGAGCGGCCGGCCCGGTCCGGGTCGGGGTCGAAGAGCCCGTCGAGGTCCCAGCCGCGGTCCTCGGGGAACTCGGCCACGCCGTCGCGTCCGTCGGCGACCAGCTGCCACAGCTCGGCCGGGGAGGTGACGTCGCCCGGCAGCCGGCAGGCCATCCCGACGATGGCGATCGGCTCACCGGCCGCCGCCTCCAACGCGGCTTTCTCGGCTGCGAGTTGTTCGTTGTCCTGGAGCGCGGCCCGCAGTGCCGCGACCAGCCTCGCCGTCTGGTCGAAGGCGGCCGCGCCGTCGTTGGTGGTGGTCATGTCAGCCTTTCGGAAGGTGTGCCGGGCGCCGAGCGCGGACGAACGGGCGCGGGTCGGTGAGCGCGGTGCGTCGGCTCGGTGGGTCGGCTCGGTGGGTCGGCTCGGTGGGTCTGCGCGGTCGGGTGGGCGGTTCAGCCGCGGCCACGCAGGGCGCGGGCGACGAGGCCGTCGATGTCCAGGTCCGCGATGGCGGGCCCGTCCACGGGCACGGGTCCCGCGTCCGGGCCGGCCGCACGCGGCCCGGGGGTCACGGCCGCCGGGCCGGCCGCCGGCTCCGGCAGCAGCTCGGACCGCAGGTGGCGGGCGAGCGCGAGCGGGGTCGGGTGGTCGAAGACCAGGGTCGCCGGGAGCCGGACGCCCGTCGCCCGGGCCAGCCGGTTGCGCAGCTGCACCGCGCCGAGCGAGTCGAACCCGGTCTCCTTGAAGGCCTGGGCGGCGGCGACGGCGTTCTTGGACGGGTGCCCGAGGACGGCGGCGGCGGCGGAGCGCACCAGGTCGAGGACCTCGCGGTGCTGATCGCGCTCCGGCAGCGCGGCCAGCCGGGCGGCGAAGTCCGCCGCGTCGTCGGCGGGTGCGCCGGTGGCGGCGGTGCGGCGGGGGGTGCGGACCAGACCGCGCAGCAGCGGGTTCAGCTCGCCGCCCGCCGCCTGCTTGCGCAGCGCGTCGCGGTCCAGCCGGGCCGGGACCAGCAGCGCCTCCGGCGAACGCAGCGCGGCGTCGAACAACACCAGCGCCTCCTCCGTCGCCAGAGCCTTGAGACCACCCCGGGCCAGCCGGGCGCGGTCGGCCTCGTCCAGATGCCCGGTCAGGCCACTGGCCTGCGCCCACAGGCCCCAGGCCAGCGAAACCGCCGGCAGGCCCCGCTCACGGCGCCACCCGGCCAGACCGTCCAGGAAACCGTTCGCCGACCCGTACAAGCTCTGCCCGGCGTTCCCGAACACGCCCGCGCCGGAGGAGAAGAGGACGAAGGCCGCCAGGCCCAGCCCCTCGGTCGCCTCGTGCAGATGCCAGGCCGCGTCCGCCTTCGGGGCGAACACCTCCCCCAGCCGCTCCGCGGACCCCGCCTCGAACACACCGTCGGCCAGCGCGCCGGCGGTGTGCACCACCGCCGTCAGCGGACGCTCCGCCGGAACCCCACCCACCAACTCGTCGACCACCGAACGGTCCGACACGTCGGCAGCCACCACCTCCACCGACGCGCCGAGCGCCTCAAGCCCGGCCACCAACTCCGCCGCACCCGGCGCCTCCGCGCCGCGACGACTCACCAGCAACAGCCGCCCCACCCCGTACGACTCCACCAGATGCCGGGCCACCAGCCCGCCCAGCGTCCCCGTACCACCGGTCACCAGCACCGTCCCCACCGGATCCAGAACCAGCCCGGCACCGGCGGGCACCTCAGCACGCGCCAGGCGCGGCACCACCGCAGTCCCGTCGCGCCAGAGCGCCTGGTTCTCGCCCGACGCCAGCAGGCCGCCCACCACCGACGGGTCCACCGCCGCGGCAGGGAAGCCCGTCCCTTCGCCACCGAGGAGCACGACCCGGCCGGGCTGCTCCTGCTGGACCGAACGGACCAGCCCCCACACCGCGTTGACCGCCGGGTCCGCGTCCGGCGGCCCGGTCACGACCGCCAGCGGCTCCCCGCTCCGGGCGGGATCGGTGAGTCCCTGGTGCAGGAACTCCGAGACCCGGCCGACCAGCGCCCGGGCGCCCTCGGGCCCCTCGGCCGTCCCGGCGGTCAGGTCCAGCACCGCCGGGGCGGCGACACCGGCGGCGTCGGCGGGCAGGACGAGAGGCGTCCAGCCCACCTGGTAGAGGTGGTCGGTACCGGCCCCGCCGAGGCCGGCGAGCCGGTCGACCGGCACCTGCCGCAGCGACAGGGAGCCGACCGAGGCCACCGGTCCGCCGGTCGGGTCGGTGAGGACGAGCGAGAACGCGTGGGGGCCGGTCTGCCGGGCGTGCACCCGCAGGGCGGTGGGACGCGTGGCGAACAGTGCCACGTCGTTCCAGGCGAACGGCAGCAGGACGTGGCCCGGCTCCGGCTCGGCGATGCCCAGGAAGTTGGTGGACTGCAGAGCGGCGTCCAGCAGCACCGGGTGGATGCCGAAGTCCTCGGCGGCCCGGCCGGCGGGCAGAGACACCTCGGCGTGCACCTCGCCGTCGAGCCGCCAGACGGCCCGCAGTCCCTGGAACGCCGGTCCGTAGCCGAAGCCGCGGTCCGCCAGCCGCTCGTAGAAGCCGTCCAGGGCGACCGGCTCCGCGCCGGCCGGTGGCCACGCGCCGGGGGCGACGGTGTCCGGCGCCTGCTCGCCGCCCAGGAAACCGGTGGCGTGCCTCGTCCAGGCACCGCCCTCGCCGTCCTCGGGCCGTGAGTACAGGGCGAACGACCGCCGGCTGTCGGGGGCGCCGTCCTCCGGCGCGTCCACCCGCAGGTGCAGCTGCAGGGCGCCGCGCCCGGGGACGAGCAGCGGGGCCTCGATCACCAGCTCCTCGACGGTGGGTGTGCCCGCCTCGTCGCCGGCCCGCGAGGCCAGCTCCAGCAGCACGACCCCCGGGGCGAGGACGGTGCCGGCGACGGCGTGGTCCGCGAGCCACGGGTGATCCTTCGGGTCGAGCCGTCCGGTGAGGAGCGCCCCGCCCTCGGGCAGTTGCACCGCCGCGCCCAGCAGCGGGTGCCCGACGGGCGCCAGCCCGGCGGCGCCCACGTCGGTGGCGGGGCGGGTCTCCAGCCAGTAGCGCTGGTGCTGGAAAGGGTAGGTGGGCAGCTCGGAGGCGGGGAGGAGGGCGGCGTCCGGGAAGGCCGTGGACCAGTCCACGGGCAAGCCGTGCACGTGGAGTTCGGCGGCGGCGAGCAGGACGCGGTCCCAGCCGCCGTCCTCACGGCGCAGGGTCCCGGTGACGACGGTCGGCGCCTGGACGGCCTCCTCCAGGGCCTCGACGACGGCGTGGGCGAGCACGGGGTGCGCACTGACCTCGACGAACGCCCGGAAACCCTCGCCCGCCAGGGTCTCGACGGCCTCGGCGAAGCGGACGGTCTGCCGCAGGTTGCGGTACCAGTACCCCGCGTCCAGCTCCGGACCCTCCAGCCAGCGGCTCTCGACCGTCGACAGGAACGGGACGACAGCCGGCCGCGGCTTCACCGAACCCAGCAGCTCGGCGAGTTCGGCCTCGATCGACTCCACGTGCGAGGTGTGCGAGGCGTAGTCCACCGGGATCCGCCGCACGCGCACACCCTGCTCCTCGTACGAGACGACGAGCGTGTCCAGACCCGCCGGGTCACCGGCGACGACGACCGAGGACGGACCGTTGACAGCGGCGACCTCCACGCCGTCCGGCAGCGTGCCGGTCACCTCGGCGAGCGGCAGCCCGATCGACACCATCCCGCCCCGACCCGCCAGACCCCGCGCGATGGCCTGCGACCGCAACGCCACCACCGCCGCCGCGTCCTCCAGGGAGAGGATGCCCGCGACATGCGCCGCCGCGATCTCCCCCTGCGAGTGACCCACCACCGCATCCGGAACAACACCCAGCGACGCCCACAGCCGCGCCAGGCCGACGTTCACCGCGAACGACACCGGCTGCACCACGTCCACCCGCTCCAGCGAGGCCGCACCCGGCACCTGGTTCACCACATCGAGCAACGACCAGTCGACATAAGACTTCAAAACCTCGTCGATCTCACCGAGAGCCTCCGCGAAGACCACGGACTCAGCGAGCAACCGACGCCCCATCCCCACCCACTGGGAACCCTGACCCGGGAAAACGAACACCGACCGACCGCTCACCTCCGCCCGACCGGACACCAACCCGGCCACGGCCCCTCCCTCGGCCAGGGCCCTCAGCCCGCTCAGCGCCCGCGCCCGGTCGGCGGCGACCACGACGGCCCGCTCGGTGAACCGGGTGCGCGCGGCGACGAGGGTGCGGGCCGTACGGGCCAGGCCGGTGTCCGGCTGCTCGGCCAGGAGCCGGCCCCAGGCGCCGGCCTGGGCACGCAAGGCGTCCTCGGAGGCGGCCGACAGCACCAACGGCAGTGCGGCACCGGTCGGTTCGGCGTCCGGCTGCGGCGCGTCCCCGACCGGGGCCTGCTCCAGGATCACGTGGGCGTTGGTGCCGCTGACGCCGAACGAGGAGACGGCGGCCCGGCGCGGCCGGTCGACCTCCGGCCAGTCGCGGCGTTCGGTGAGGAGCGCGACCGCGCCCGAGTCCCAGTCGACCTTCGAGGTGGGCGTGTCGATGTGCAGGCTCTTCGGCAGCACGCCGTGCCGCAGCGCCTCCACCATCTTGATCACGCCCGCCGCACCGGCGGCGGCCTGGGCGTGGCCGATGTTGGACTTCAACGACCCCAGCCACAGCGGCTGTTCGGCCGAACGGCCCTGCCCGTAGGTGGCCAGCACCGCCTGCGCCTCGATCGGGTCGCCCAGCGAGGTCCCCGTCCCGTGGCCCTCGACGGCGTCGACGTCCGCGGGCGTCAGCCCGGCGTTGGCGAGCGCGGCCCGGATCACCCGCTGCTGCGAGGGACCGTTCGGGGCGGTCAGACCGTTGGACGCACCGTCCTGGTTGACGGCCGAACCACGGACCACGGCCAGCACCTCGTGCCCCAGGCGCCGGGCGTCCGACAACCGCTCCAGCAGGAGGACGGCGACGCCCTCGGCCAGGCCGGTGCCGTCGGCGGCGTCCGCGTACGCCTTGCAGCGGCTGTCGCGCGCCAGGCCGCGCTGGGTGGCGAAGTCGACGAACACCTCCGGCGTGGCCATCACGGCGACACCGCCGGCCAGGGCCAGCGTGCACTCGCCCTCGCGCAGCGCCTGCGCGGCCAGGTGGACGGCGACCAGGGAGGAGGAGCAGGCGGTGTCCACCGTCACCGAAGGGCCTTCGAGACCGAGGGTGTAGGAGACCCGGCCGGAGGCGACCGAGCCCGAGTTGCCGATCCCGAAGTACCCCTCCAGGCCCTCCGGGAGGTTGAGCACGTGGTGCGCGTAGTCGTGGTACATCAGCCCCGCGTAGACGCCGACCGGCTGCCCCTTGAGCGAGGCCGGGTCGATGCCGGCCCGCTCCAGGGCCTCCCAGGAGGTCTCCAGCAGCAGCCGCTGCTGCGGGTCCGTCGCCAGCGCCTCGCGCGGCGA
This sequence comes from Kitasatospora sp. NPDC092286, assembly GCF_044755565.1. Taxonomy (NCBI): domain Bacteria; kingdom Bacillati; phylum Actinomycetota; class Actinomycetes; order Kitasatosporales; family Streptomycetaceae; genus Kitasatospora; species Kitasatospora sp. NPDC092286. The sequence continues at coordinate 172,912 of NZ_JBIVRD010000015.1, forward strand.
GATCCCGAAGAGCGCGGCGTCGAAGCCGCCCGGGTCGGCGAGGAATCCGCCCTCCTCCGCGTAGGTCTTCCCGGCGGCGTCCGGGTCGGGGTCGTACAGGCCGTCCACGTCCCACCCCCGGTCGCGGGGGAACGGGGCCATGGCGTCGGCGCCGTCGTGGACCAGCCGCCACAGGTCGGCCGGGGAGGCGACGCCGCCGGGCAGCCGGCAGGCCATCCCGACGATGGCGATCGGCTCGGTGCGCCGGGCCTCGACGTCGCGCAGGCGGCGCTTGGTCTGCTGGAGGTCGGCCGTGACGCGCTTGAGGTAGTCGCGCAGCTTGTCGTCGTTCGACATGGGGTTCTTCCTCGTATCCGTCATCAGGAAAGGCCGAGTTCGTTGTCGATCAGGTCGAAGAGCTCGTCGTCCGAGGCGGCGCCCAGGTCGACGCCCTCGGTCTCGGGCTCCTCGCCCGACTCCGCCCAGCGGGCGGTGAGGGCCTCCAGACGGGCGGCCACCTGGGCGCGCAGTCCGTCGGGCGCCCCGGACGCGCCGGCCGTCCCGGCCGTGGCCGCCAACGCCTGCTCCAGCCGGTCGAGTTCGAGCAGGACGGGCGGCACGGCCACCGAGCCCGCCAGGCCCAGCCGGTCTCGCAGGTGCTCGGCGACGGCGGCCGGGGTCGGGTGGTCGAAGACCAGGGTCGCCGGGAGCCGGACACCGGTGGCCTCGGTGAGGCTGCCGCGGATCCGCAGCGAGGTCAGCGAGTCGAAACCGACGTCCTTGAACGCCTGAGCGGGCTTCACCGTCTCGTCGATGCTCTGGCCGAGCACCTTGGCCGCGCTGGCCCGGACCAGGTCCAGGAGCAGCCGGAGCTGTTCGGCCTCGCCCACCGCGGAGAGCCTGCGGAACAGGACCTCACGGCCGTCGTCGGCGGGTGCGCCGGTGGCGGCGGTGCGGCGGGGGGTGCGGACCAGACCGCGCAGCAGCGGGTTCAGCTCGCCGCCCGCCGCCTGCTTGCGCAGCGCGTCGCGGTCCAGCCGGGCCGGGACCAGCAGCGCCTCCGGCGAACGCAGCGCGGCGTCGAACAACACCAGCGCCTCCTCCGCCGCCAGAGCCTTGAGACCACCCCGGGCCAGCCGGGCGCGGTCGGCCTCGTCCAGATGCCCGGTCAGGCCACTGGCCTGCGCCCACAGGCCCCAGGCCAGCGAAACCGCCGGCAGGCCCCGCTCACGGCGCCACCCGGCCAGACCGTCCAGGAAACCGTTCGCCGACCCGTACAAGCTCTGCCCGGCGTTCCCGAACACGCCCGCGCCGGAGGAGAAGAGGACGAAGGCCGCCAGGCCCAGCCCCTCGGTCGCCTCGTGCAGATGCCAGGCCGCGTCCGCCTTCGGGGCGAACACCTCCCCCAGCCGCTCCGCGGACCCCGCCTCGAACACACCGTCGGCCAGCGCGCCGGCGGTGTGCACCACCGCCGTCAGCGGACGCTCCGCCGGAACCCCACCCACCAACTCGTCGACCACCGAGCGGTCCGACACGTCGGCAGCCACCACCTCCACCGACGCGCCGAGCGCCTCAAGCCCGGCCACCAACTCCGCCGCACCCGGCGCCTCCGGACCGCGACGACTCACCAGCAACAGCCGCCCCACCCCGTACGACTCCACCAGATGCCGGGCCACCAGCCCGCCCAGCGTCCCCGTACCACCGGTCACCAGCACCGTCCCCACCGGATCCAGAACCAGCCCGGCACCGGCGGGCACCTCAGCACGCGCCAGGCGCGGCACCACCGCAGTCCCGTCGCGCCAGGTGACGTGGGGTTCGCCGGACGCGAGCGCGTCGGCCACCAGTGAGGCGGGCACCGCCGAGCCGTCGGTGTCCACCAGGACGATCCGGCCCGGGTGTTCGAGCTGCGCGGTGCGGACCAGACCCCGGACGGCGGCGGCCGCCGGGTCCCCGGCGCCGTTCGCGGTCAGGACCGCGAGCGGGCCGGCGGAGTCACCGGCCAGGTGCTCCTGGATCCCGCCGAGCGCGGCGCCGACGAGTGCGCGGGCCGCCTGCGACGCCGGCAACCCCTCGGGGACGCGGGTCAGGTCGAGCACGTCGTCCTCGGACGGGCGGTCCGCCGCCCGCGGCAGGTCGACGGGCGCCCAGTCGACGCGGTACAGGTGCTCGGCGGCGGTGTCCTGGGCGGCGGACAGCCGCTCGGGCGCCACCGGCCGCAGGACCAGCGCCCCGACGGCACCGACGGGCCGGCCGACCGGGTCGGTCAGCGCGAAGGAGACGCTGTCCGGGCCCTCCCGGCGGGAGTGCACCCGCAGCGCGGTGGCCCCGGACGCGTACAGGGCCACGTCGTTCCAGGCGAACGGCAGCAGCACCTCCCCCGGTCCTGCCACCGGCGCCGCGCCCAGGTTGGCGGACTGCAGGGCGGCGTCCAGCAGGGCCGGGTGCAGTCCGAACCGCCCGGCGGAGTCCGTCAGTTCCTCCGGCAGCGCGACCTCGGCGAACACCTCCTCGCCCGACCGCCAGGCGGCCCGCAGGCCCCGGAACGCGTCGCCGTACTCGTAGCCCGCCTCGGCCAGCCGCTCGTAGAAGCCGTCCAGGGCGACCGGCTCCGCGCCGGCCGGCGGCCACGCCTCGTAGCCGAACTCCGGTGCGGTCTCGGCCGCCAGGAAGCCGGTGGCGTGCCGGGTCCACACGCCGCCCTCCGCGTCCTCGGGCCGCGAGTGCACGTGGACGGCCCGGCGGTCGTCGGCGGTGGTGGCCGGATCGACCGTGACACGGACCTGGAGGCCACCGCGCTCGGGCAGGATCCCGGGCGCCTCGACGACCAGTTCGTCGAGGCGCCCGAGACCGGTCCGCTCCCCCGCCCACAGGGCGAGTTCGAGGAAGGCCGCACCGGGCAGCAGGACCGTCCCGGAGACGGCGTGGCCGGCCAGCCACAGGTGCGATCGGATCGACAGCCGCCCGGTGAACACCTCTCCCCCGTCGGGCAGTTCGACCAAGGTACCGAGCAGCGGGTGCTCGGCGGCGGCGACCCCGAACGCGGTCACGTCACCGGTGGCGGCCACGGGCTCCAGCCAGAAGCGCTGGTGCTGGAAGGGGTAGGTGGGCAGTTCGGAGGGGCGGACGGTGCCGGCCTCGGCGTGGGCCGTGGACCAGTCCACGGGCAGGCCGTGCACGTGGAGTTCGGCGGCGGCGAGCAGGACGCGGTCCCAGCCGCCGTCCTCGCGGCGCAGGGTCCCGGTGACGACGGTCGGCGCCTGGACGGCCGCCTCCAGGGCCTCGACGACGGCGTGCGCGAGCACGGGGTGCGCGCTGACCTCGACGAACGCCCGGAAACCCTCGCCCGCCAGGGTCTCGACGGCCTCGGCGAAGCGGACGGTCTGCCGCAGGTTGCGGTACCAGTACCCCGCGTCCAGCTCCGGACCCTCCAGCCAGCGGCTCTCCAGGGTGGAGAGGAAGGGGATGGCGGCGGGACGGGGCTTCACGGCGCCGAGCAGCTCGGCGAGTTCGGCTTCGATGGACTCCACGTGCGAGGTGTGGGAGGCGTAGTCGACGGGGATCCGCCGCACCCGGGCGCCGCGCTCCTCGAAGGCGGCCACCACGGTGTCGAGCCCGGCCGGGTCACCGGCGACGACGACCGAGGACGGGCCGTTCACGGCCGCGACCTCCACGCCGTCCGGCAGCGTGCCGGTCACCTCGGCGAGCGGCAGCCCGATCGACACCATCCCGCCCCGACCCGCCAGACCCCGCGCGATGGCCTGCGACCGCAACGCCACCACCGCCGCCGCGTCCTCCAGGGAGAGGATGCCCGCGACATGCGCCGCCGCGATCTCCCCCTGCGAGTGACCCACCACCGCATCCGGAACAACACCCAGCGACGCCCACAGCCGCGCCAGGCCGACGTTCACCGCGAACGACACCGGCTGCACCACGTCCACCCGCTCCAGCGAGGCCGCACCCGGCACCTGATTCACCACATCGAGCAACGACCAGTCGACATAAGACTTCAAAACCTCGTCGATCTCACCGAGAACCTCCGCGAAGACCACGGACTCAGCGAGCAGCCGACGCCCCATCCCCACCCACTGGGAACCCTGACCCGGGAAAACGAACACCGACCGACCGCCCACCTCCGCCCGACCGGACACCAGCCCGGCCACGGCCTCCCCCTCGGCCAGGGCCCTCAGGGCAGCGACGAGCGCGGCCCGGTCGGTGCCGACCACGACGGCCCGCTCGGTGAACCGGGTGCGCGCGGCGACGAGCGCCCGGGCGGTGGCGGCGAGGTCCGGCACCGGCGGCCCCTCCGCGAAGGCCGCCAGCCGCGCGGCCTGCTGACGCAGCGCCGCCTCCGAGGCGGCCGAGACCACCCAGGGAACCACGTTCTCCCCGGCACCGGCACCGGCGGTACCGGTCGGGGTGGCGCCGACACCGGCGGGCGTTGCGGCTCCATCGATGGGCTCGGTGGTGCCGGTCGCGGTGGCCGTCGCAGCGGTGGCGGCCGCGGTGTCCTCGACGGCGGTGTCCTCGACGGACACGGCGGCATCGGCGGCGCCGGCCGTCCCGGCGGTCGTATCGGTACCGGTCGTGACACCGACGGGAGTGCCATCGACGGACACGGCGCCGCCGGCCGGCTCCGCCTGCTCCAGGATCACGTGCGCGTTCGTCCCGCTCACACCGAACGCCGAGACGCCGGCCCGGCGCGGGCGGCCGGCCTCCGGCCAGGCCCGCTGCTCGGTGAGCAGGGCGATGCCGCCCGAGGACCAGTCGATGTGCGAGGAGGGCGCGTCGATGTGGAGGGTCTGTGGCAACACGCCGTGCCGCAGCGCCTCGACCATCTTGATCACGCCCGCCGCACCGGCGGCGGCCTGGGTGTGGCCGATGTTGGACTTCACCGACCCGAGCCAGAGCGGCTGTTCGGCCGGGCGGTCCTTGCCGTAGGTGGCGAGCAGGGCGTGTGCCTCGATCGGGTCGCCGAGCGGGGTGCCGGTGCCGTGCGCCTCGACGGCGTCGACGTCGGCGGCCGTCAGGCGGGCGTTGGCGAGCGCGGCCCGGATCACCCGCTCCTGCGAGGGACCGTTCGGGGCGGTCAGACCGTTGGACGCACCGTCCTGGTTGACGGCCGAACCGCGGACGACCGCCAGCACCTCGTGCCCGAGCCGCCGGGCGTCGGACAGCCGTTCCAGCAGCAGCAGGCCCACGCCCTCGGACATCCCGAACCCGTCGGCGGCGTCGGCGAAGGCCTTGCTCCGGCCGTCGGCGGCGAGGCCGCGCTGCCGGGAGAAGCCGACCAGGCCTTCGAGCGTGGACATCACCGAGGCGCCGCCGGCCAGGGCCAGCGTGCACTCCCCGGCGCGGAGCGCCTGGGCTGCGAGGTGCAGGGCGACCAGGGAGGAGGAGCAGGCGGTGTCGACGGTGATCGCGGGTCCCTCCAGGCCGAGGGCGTAGGAGAGGCGGCCGGAGAGCACGCTGCCCGCGTTGCCGGTGACCAGGTAGCCCTCGTCGGCGGCGCCGCCGGTGCCCTGGGTGCCGTAGTCCTGGCCGTGGGTACCGATGAAGACGCCGGTCGGGGTGGCGCGCAGGGCGGTGGGGTCGAGTCCGGCGCGCTCCAGGGTCTCCCAGGCGACTTCGAGCAGCAGGCGCTGCTGCGGGTCCATCGCCAGGGCCTCGCGCGGGTTGATGCCGAAGAAGGCGGCGTCGAAGTCGGCGATGCCGGGCAGGAATCCGCCGCCGCGCACGTAGGTGCGGCCGGGGGCGTCGGGGTCGGGGTCGTAGCTGCCGTCGAGGTCCCAGCCCCGGTCGGTGGGCAGGCCGGTGACGGCGTCGCTGCCGGCGGCGACGAAGCGCCAGAGGTCCTCGCCGGAGTCGAGGCCGCCGGGGAAGCGGCAGCCGACGGCGACGATCGCGATCGGCTCGTCCTCGGTCCCGGCGGCCTGTGCCGCGGGGGTGGCGGGGGCGGCGGGGGCCGGTTCCGCGCCGACGAGCTCGGTCGCGAGGTGGGCGGCGAGGGCCCTGGGCGTCGGGTAGTTGAACACCAGGGTGGCGGGCAGGCGCAGACCGGTGGCGGTGCCGAGGGCGTTGCGGAGTTCGACGGCGGTGAGCGAGTCGATGCCGAGTTCCTTGAACGCCTTGTCGACGTCCAGCGCCGCGGCCGAGCCGTGGCCGAGGACGGCGGCGGCGGTGTCGCGGACGAGGGCGGTCAGCAGCTCGTCGCGGTCGGCGGCGGAGAGTCCGGCGAGCCGCCGGGCGAGGGTGCCGGCGCCGTCCGCGGCGGTGCGGGCGGCGGCCCGTCGCAGGGCGCGGGGTGCGCGGGCGGCGGGTGCCAGGTCGCGCAGCAGCGGCGGGAGGTCCTCGGTCCGGACGCCGGTGACGTCGAGCCTGATCGGCACCACGGCCGCGGGCTCGCCGGTGAGCGCGGCGTCCAGGAGGGCGAGGCCCTGGTCGGCGGAGAGGGGGCGGGTACCGACCCGGGCCATCCGGGCGAGGTCGGTGTCGCTGAGCCGGCCGCCCATGCCGGCGGCCTCGGCCCACAGGCCCCAGGCGAGCGACACGGCGGGCAGTCCGAGCGAGCGCCGGTGGGCGGCCAGGCCGTCGAGGAAGGCGTTGCCGGCCGCGTAGTTGCCCTGGCCGGAGCCGCCGAGGACGCCGGAGGCGGAGGAGTAGAGCGCGAACGCGGCCAGGTCGAGGCCGGCGGTGAGCTCGTGCAGGTGCCAGGCGGCGTCGACCTTCGGGCGCAGCACGCTGTGCCACTTGGCGGCGTCCAGGGCTTCGACGACGCCGTCGTCGACGATCCCGGCGACGTGGACGACGCCGGTCAGGCGGTCGGCGAGGGTGTCGACGACGGCGGCCAACGCGGTGCGGTCGGCGGTGTCGACGGCCTCGGCGCGGACCAGGGTGCCGTGCGCGGCGAGTTCTTCGAGCAGGTCGGCGGGCACGGCGGAGCGGGAGAGGAGCACGAGTTCCGCGACGCGGTGGACCGCCGCGAGGTGACGGGCCACCAGGCGGCCCAGGCCACCGTTGGCGCCGGTGACCAGGACGGTGCCACCGGCCAGCGGGGACGGCGCGCCCTCTGCGGGGGCGGGCCGGGCGGCCGGGCGGCGCAGGCGGGCGACCAGCCGTCGCCCGTCTCGCAGCGCCAGCTGCGGTTCGTCGCCCGGTGCGGCGGCCACCGCCCGGGCGGCGTCGGCCGGGTCGTCGGCCTCGACGAGGACGAAGCGGCCGGGGTTCTCCGACTGGGCGGTGCGCACCAGGCCCCGGACGGGTTCCTGGACGAGTTCGCCGCGCCGGGTGACGACGACGAGCCGGGAGTCGGCCGTCCGGTCGTCGGCCAGCCAGGCCTGGAGCGCCCGCAGGACGTCGTGGCCGACGGCGTGGGCGCGCTCGGGCACGGTGTCGGAGGGCGCGCCGCCGCCGGCGGGCAGGACCACGAGGGGCGGCAGGGCTCCGTCCTCGGGCAGATCGCTGTGGAGGGTCCAGTCGGCGGGCGCGTCGGCGGCCTCGGGCGCGGGGACCCAGTCGACCTCGAACAGGGCCGCGTCGTCCGCCGGACCGGCGGTGAGGCCGCGCGGGCCCACCGGCCGCACGGTGAGGGCCTCGACGTCCACGACGGGGGCGCCGGTGTCGTCGGCGGCCCGGATGGTGAGGGTGTCGGGGCCGGCGGAGGTGACGACCACGCGCAGCGCCTCGGCGCCGGTGGCGTGCAGGCGCACGCCGGCCCAGGAGAAGGCGAGCCTGGGCACGTCGGCGCCGGGGAAGAAGCCGGCCTCGCCGAGCGGGTGGAGGGCGGCGTCCAGCAGGGCGGGGTGCAGGCCGTAGGCGGCGGCGTCCGAGGTGGTGTCGGGGAGGCGGAGCTGGGCGTAGAGGCGGCCGTCGGCGAGCCAGGCGGCCTCGACGGCGTGGAACGCGGGGCCGTAGGCGACGGTGAGCCGGTCGTAGAGGCCGTCGATGTCGAGCGGGCGGGCTCCGGCGGGCGGCCAGACCGTCAGTTCGTCGGCGGTGGAGGGCTCCGGGCCCTCAGGGGCGAGCGTTCCGGTGGCGTTGGCGTGCCACGGCAGGCCGGGGCCGGTGCGGGTGAGCAGCCGGACGGCGCGGCGGCCGTCCTCGGCCTCGCCGACGTGGACCTGGAGGTCGAGGCCGCCGCCGTCCGGGACGACGAGCGGGGCGGAGACGGTCAGTTCCTCGACCGTGGGCACGCCGAGCCGGTGGCCGACGTGGGCGAGGGCGTCGAGCAGCGCGGTGCCGGGCAGCAGCGTCGCGCCGCCGACCCGGTGGTCGGCCAGCCAGGGCAGGGTGCGTTCGGTGATCCGGCCGGTGAAGACGGCGCCTTCCTCGGTGCCGAGCAGCAGTTCGGCCTCCAGCAGCGGGTGGCCGGCCTTGTCCAGGCCGACGGCGGCGAGGTCGCCGGCGGCGCGGCCCGGCCGGAGCCAGTAGCGCTGGTGCTGGAAGGGGTAGGTGGGCAGTTCGGAGGGGCGGACGGTGCCGGCCTCGGCGTGGGCCGTGGACCAGTCCACGGGCAGGCCGTGCACGTGGAGTTCGGCGGCGGCGAGCAGGACGCGGTCCCAGCCGCCGTCCTCGCGGCGCAGGGTCCCGGTGACGACGGTCGGCGCCTGGACGGCCGCCTCCAGGGCCTCGACGACGGCGTGGGCGAGCACGGGGTGCGCGCTGACCTCGACGAACGCCCGGAAACCCACGCCCGCCAGGGTCTCGACGGCCTCGGCGAAGCGGACGGTCTGCCGCAGGTTGCGGTACCAGTACCCCGCGTCCAGCTCCGGACCCTCCAGCCAGCGGCTCTCGACCGTCGACAGGAACGGGACGACGGCCGGCTGCGGCTTCACCGAACCCAGCAGCTCGGCGAGTTCGGCCTCGATCGACTCCACGTGGGCGGTGTGGGAGGCATAGTCCACCGGGATCCGACGGACCCGCACTCCCTGCTCCTCGTACGCGGCCACCAGGGTGTCGAGCCCGGCCGGGTCACCGGCCACCACGACCGAGGACGGACCGTTCACGGCCGCGACCTCGACCCCGACGGGGAGCCGGTCGGCCACCTCTGCGAGCGGCAGCCCGACCGAGACCATGCCGCCGCGTCCGGCCAGGCCGCGGGCGATGGCCTGCGACCGCAACGCCACCACGGCGGCGGCGTCGTCCAGGGAGAGGATGCCCGCGACATGCGCCGCCGCGATCTCCCCCTGCGAGTGGCCGACCACCGCGTCCGGAACAACACCCAGCGACGCCCAGAGGCGGGCCAGGCCGACGTTCACCGCGAACGACACCGGCTGCACCACGTCCACCCGCTCCAGCGAGGCCGCACCCGGCACCTGATTCACCACATCGAGCAACGACCAGTCGACATAAGACTTCAAAGCCTCGTCGATCTCACCGAGAACCTCCGCGAAGACCACGGACTCAGCAAGCAGCCGACGCCCCATCCCCACCCACTGGGAACCCTGACCCGGGAAAACGAACACCGACCGACCGCCCACCTCCGCCCGACCGGACACCAGCCCGGCCACGGCCTCCCCCTCGGCCAGGGCCCTCAGCCCGCTCAGCGCCCGCGCCCGGTCGGCGGCGACCACGACGGCCCGCCGTTCCAGCGCGGCCCGGGAGCCGGCGAGCGCGCGGGCGACGGCCGGCGCCTCGGCGACGGGCCTGGCCTCGGTGAACTCGGCAAGCCGTTCGGCCTGTTCGCGCAGGGCCTCGGGGGAACGGGCGGAGAGCAGCCAGGGCACCGGGGTACCGGAACCGGCGTCGAGTTCGCCGTCGAGTCCGGCGGGCACCGCTCGGTTCGCCGGCTCCTGGGCGGGAGCCTGCTCCAGGACGACGTGGGCGTTGGTGCCGCTGACGCCGAACGAGGAGACGGCGGCCCGGCGCGGCCGGTCGACCTCGGGCCAGGCCCGTTCCTCGGTGAGCAGGGCGACCGCGCCGGACTCCCAGTCCACCTTGGTGCTGGGCGCGTCGATGTGCAGGCTCTTCGGCAGCACGCCGTGGCGCAGCGCCTCGACCATCTTGATCACGCCGGCGATGCCGGCGGCGGCCTGGGCGTGGCCGATGTTGGACTTCAACGACCCCAGCCACAGCGGCTGTTCGGCCGAACGGCCCTGCCCGTAGGTGGCCAGCACCGCCTGCGCCTCGATCGGGTCGCCCAGCGAGGTCCCCGTCCCGTGGCCCTCGACGGCGTCGACGTCCGCCGCCGTCAGCCCGGCGTTGGCGAGCGCGGCCCGGATCACCCGCTGCTGGGCGGGCCCGTTGGGCGCGGTGAGGCCGTTGGACGCACCGTCCTGGTTGACGGCCGAACCCCGGACCACGGCCAGCACCTCGTGCCCCAGGCGCCGGGCGTCCGACAACCGCTCCAGCAGCACCAGACCCACGCCCTCGGCCCAGGCGGTGCCGTCGGCGCCGTCCGCGTAGGCGCGGGCCCGGCCGTCGGCGGAGAGTGCGCGCTGGCGGGAGAACTCGACGAAGGAGGTGGGCCGGGCCATGACCGCGGCGCCGCCGGCCAGGGCGAGCGTGCACTCGCCCTCGCGCAGCGCCTGGGCGGCCAGGTGCAGGGCCACCAGGGAGGAGGAGCAGGCGGTGTCCACCGTCACCGAAGGGCCTTCGAGGCCGAGGGTGTAGGAGATGCGGCCGGAGGCGACCGAGCCGGCGTTGCCGGTGCCGAGGTAGCCCTCCAGGCCGTCCGGGACCTCGGCGAGGTCGGTGGCGTAGTCGTGGTACATCAGGCCCGCGTAGACGCCGACCGGCTGCCCCTTGAGCGAGGTCGGGTCGATGCCCGCGCGCTCCAGCAGTTCCCAGGAGGTCTCCAGCAGCAGCCGCTGCTGCGGGTCCGTCGCCAGCGCCTCGCGCGGGGAGATCCCGAAGAAGGCGGCGTCGAACTCGCCTGCGTCGTGCAGGAATCCGCCATGACGGGCGTAGGAGGTGCCGGGGACGGCCGGGTCCGGGTCGTAGAGGGCGTCGAGGTCCCAGCCGCGGTCGGCGGGGAAGGGGGTGATCGCGTCGGTGCCCTCGGCGACCAGCCGCCACAGGTCGGCCGGGGAGGCGACGCCGCCGGGCAGGCGGCAGGCGGCGCCGACGATGACGACGGGGTCCTCGGCGGGCGGCACGGTGCGCGGTACGGGCGCGGGCCGGGCGGCGGTGGCCGGACGGCCGGTCAGCGTGTTCACCAGGAAGGCCGCGACGGCGGTCGGGTTGGGGTGGTCGAAGGCGAGGGTGGCGGGCAGCCGCAGGCCGGTGGCCGCGGTGAGGCGGCCGCGCAGTTCGACGGCCGTGGCGGAGGTGAAGCCGAGGTCCTTGAACGGGCCGTCGGGGCGGATCGGGTCGGGGCCGTCGCCGGCCAGCCCGGCGGTCTCCGCGAGGACGAGGTCGAGCAGTTCGCGCTGCCGGTCAGCGGCCGGGCGGCCAGCCAGGCGGCGGCGCAGCGCGGCGGCGGTCGCGGTGTCCGGGGCGCTCGGGCCGGCCGGGGTGTCGATGAGGTCGCGCAGCAGGGCCGGGACGTCCCGCGGGGCGAGGGCGTCCAGCCCTTCGGGGTCGAGCCGGAGCAGCAGCAGGGAGGTGTGGTCGGCCAGGTGGGCGGCGTCGAACGCGGCGGCGCTCTCCTGGGCGGTGAGCCGGCCGAGGCCGGGCGGAACGGGGCGTCCGTCCCCGTCGGCGGGGCCGGTGATGAGGGCGAGGCCGGGCAGGCCGTGGCGGCTGCGGTAGTGGGCGAGGGCGTCGAGGAACGCCGCGGCGGCGGCCTCCCCGGGGGCGCCGGGGGTGCCGAGCGGTCCGACGGTGGGGGTGTGCACGACGAAGGCGGACAGCTCGGTGCCGGCGGTCAGTTCGTGCAGGTTGACGGCGGCGGCGAGGGCGGCGCCGAGGCCGGGAAAGGCCGCGCCGGGGGTGTGGACGACGGCGTTGAAGCGCGTGCCCGGGCCGGCCAGCCAGTCGGCGAGGGCGTCGCGGTCGGCGAGGTCGAGGGCGCTGAGGGTGGTCTCGGCGCCGGCGGCGGTGAGCCGTTCGGCGAGTTCGGCGGCGGCCCGGTCGGCGGGGCCGTGGGGGCTGGTGAGCAGGATCCGGCGCACGCCGCGGCCGGCCACCAGGTGGTGGGCGACGGCGGCGGCGGCCGGCCCGTCGGCGCCGGTGACCAGGACGGCGCGGCGCGGGTCGAAGCGGGCGCCGGGCTCGCCGTGGGCGAGCGCGGCGGACACCCGGGCGGCGCGCGGGCGCAGCGCCACGCCGGAGCGGACGACGAGTTCGGGTTCGCCGGAGGCGACGGCGGTGGCCAGGGCGTCGGCGGCGTTCTCCTCCGCGTCGAGGTCGACCAGCAGGAACCGGCCGGGGTTCGCCACCCGGGCGGCGCGGACCACGCCGCGCAGCGCGGCCTGGACGAGGTCAGTGGCGCCGCCGGGTCCGGCGGCGCCCCGGGTGACGACGACCAGCGCGGTGTCGGCGAGCCGTTCCTCGGCGAGCCAGGCGGTGAGCTGCCCGTCGAGGGCGCGCACGGCGTCCTCGACATCGGCGGCGAGCGGTCCGGGGGTGCGCAGGCCGGCGCCGACGCCGAGCACGGCGACATCGGGCAGCGGGCCGGCCGCGGCCAGCGCGGCCGGGTCGGGGTGGGCGGCGGCGCCGAGGGCGTCGGCGAGGCCGAAGGCGTCCGCGCCGAGCACCGCCCAGGTGCCGGCGGCGGGGCGGGCGCCGGGGACGGAGGAGAGCGGCAGCCAGTCGACGCGGAACAGGTGCTCGTAGTGGCTGCCGCCGGCGGCCCGCAGCCGGGCGGGCGCGTCGAGCAGCACGTGCCGGGTGATCTTGCCGGAGGCGGTGCGCGGGATGCGCTCCGTCTCGTACAGCTCCTCGGGGACCTTGAAGTAGGAGAGCCGTTCCCGGCAGGCGGCCAGCAGGGCCTCCGGGTCGAGGCCGCCGGGGCCGGGCACCAGGAAGGCCACCGGCACCTCGCCGAGCACCTCGTGGGGCTTGCCGACGACGGCGACGTCCGTGACGCCGGGCACTCCGCGCAGCACCTCCTCCACCTCGGCCGGGTGGATGTTCTCGCCGCCGCGGATGATGAGTTCCTTGATCCGGCCGGTGATGGTGAAGTAGCCGGAGCCGTCGCGCCGGGCGAGGTCGCCGGTGTGGTACCAGCCGCCGCGCAGCGCCTGCTCGGTGGCCTCGGGCTGGTTGTGGTAGCCGAGCATCACGCTCGGGCCGCGCACCCAGACCTCGCCCTCCTCGCCGTCGGCGACGTCCAGGCCGGTCTCGACGTCGACCAGGCGCACACCCAGGCCGGGGACGGGCAGGCCGCAGGAGCCCTCGACGCGGGCGCCGGTGGGCCAGTTGACGGTGATCGAGCCGCAGGTCTCGGTGGAGCCGTAGGCGTCGATGAGCGGCGCGCCGAACGCCTCCTCGAAGGAGCGCCGCAGCGTGACGGTGGTCATGGCGCCGCCGACCAGGCACATCCGCAGGGCCGGCGCGGTGAAGCCGTCCTCTCGGGCGGCGCGCACCAGCTGCTGGTACATGGTGGGCACGCCGGCCAGGAAGGTCGCGGACTCCTCGCGGACGGCCTCCAGGACGTCCCGCGCGGCGAAGCCGTCGAGGATGCGGGCGGTGGCGCCGACGGCGGTGACGCTCAGCACGCAGGCGATGTGGGAAAGGCTGTGGAACAGCGGCAGCGGCCAGACCACCCGGTCCTCGGCGCTCAGGCCGGGCACCGGCACGTAGCAGGCGGCGACCGACCAGAGGCAGTTGCGCTGGGTGGACAGCACGCCCTTGGGCCGGCCGGTGGTGCCGGAGGTGTAGAGCATCCAGGCGGGGTCGTCGAGGCCGAGGTCGTCGCGCGCGGGGGTGGCGGGGTCGGTGCCGGCCAGGGTCTCGAAGGAGAGGGTGCCGGCCGGGACGGGGCCCTCGCCGGTGACGATCACCCGCAGGTCGGCCCGGCCGCGGGCGAGGGCGTCCAGGCCGGCGGCGCGGGCGGCGTCGGTGATGACGACGCGGGCGCCGCTGTCGTCCAGCAGGTGGGTGAGTTCGGCCTCGGTGGCGTGCGGGTTGAGCGGGACGCCGATGGCGCCGGCGCGCAGGATGCCGAAGTAGGCCTCCACCACCTCGACGCTGTTGCCGAGCAGGATCGCGGCCCGGTCGCCGGGCTGGAGGCGCAGGTCGGCGAGGTGGCCGGCGATCCGGCCGGTGCGGGCGTGGAGCTCGGCGTAGGTCACGCCGCGGACGGCGTCGCGGAACGCGGTCTTGTCCGAGCTGTCGCGGGCGTGCTCGGCCAGCAGTTCGGGCAGCGGCCGGATCAGCTCGGTGCGCAACATGCCGTCACTTCCTTGGGTCGGTTCGGTTCGGGTCGACTCGGTTCGGGCCTCGGGCGGGGGCATTAGATTTCCGCCTGGCACCAGGGGTGGGCGGCGGCGGAATGGGATTCCATTTCCGGGCCGGATTTTCGCGGTACGGGGCCGGCGCATTGCCGGGCGGCCTTTCCGGGGCGGCCGTACGCGAATTCCCGCCGGTCACAGTCTCGTGCGGCGGGGGCTCCGGGCCGCCCCTATCCGACCCCCTATACGGGCCCTATTCACGGTGGGCGGGGGCAGGGGCGGCGGGCGCGGCCGGCGGACGGGGCGGGCCGAGGAGGCGGGCGGCGGCGGAGCGACGGACGTGGTGCAGGGGGCGGGCGTGGTGCGGGGGCGGCTCCGTCGCCCGAGCGGGCCGCGCGGTGGGTGGGAACGGCGCCGCCCCGCCGGGCGCGGCGGGGCGGGGCGGGGAGGGGAGGGGCGGGGAGGGCGGACCGGCCCGGCCGGTGGGGCGGCCGGGTGGTCCGGGCTCGCGGCCGGTCAGTGGGCCGGGACGGGTTCGGGCAGCAGGGCGAGCAGGTCGTCGGGCCGGCGCAGCACCGCGTCGGGCCGTTCGGCGAGCAGCGCCGCCTCGTCGGTCTCGCCCCACAGCACGGCGATCGCGCCGACCCCGGCGCCCCGGGCGCTCGCCAGGTCGGTGACGGCGTCGCCGACCATGACGGTCCGTTCGGCCGGCACGTCGAGCAGTTCCAGGGCGCGCAGCACGATGTCGGGCGCGGGCTTGGCCCGGGGGACCTCGTCGGAGCCGAGCACGTGGTCGAAGTGGTGCAGCAGGCCGAGCTGGTCGAGCAGCGAGCGGGCCCGGGGGCCGCTCTTGCCGGTGGCCACGGCCAGCCGGATGCCGCGCCGGTTGAGGTCGATGAGCAGTTCCCGCACCCCGGCGTGCACGGTGACCTGGGGGGCGAGCCGGTAGCTCTCCCGGACGAAGGGCTCCTCCAGGGCGAGCGGCAGCCCCATGATCCGCATGATGTCCGGGAAGTAGCGGCCCAGGTGGCGGCAGTACTCCTCGAACGGCGGGTTGCCGTCGCCGACCACCTCCTCGTAGGCGGTGAGGAACGCCCGGCGCATCACGTCGAAGCTGTCGACGATGACGCCGTCGAGGTCGAAGACCACGGCGCGCAGCGGGGAGGAGGCGGCGAGCGCGTGGCCGTCGGGCCTGGTGGTCGGGGCGGTGGCTGCGGGCTGGTCGATCGGCATGGGATCTCCATGGGACGAGGGGCTGCCCGGACGGGTGACCGGGCCTGACGCCCCGGGGCCGACGAGATGGGCACGGCCTCCGGGGCCGGGACACGGGGCTGCTCGGGTGGAGCCGCGGCTCGGCGGGGAACGGCGGGGACGGCGGCCGGACGCCGACGACGGTCAGACGGCGAGGGCCGCGGCCTCGTCGGCGAGCCGCGGCCGCGGGGCGCGGGCCTCCGCGTAGAGCCGCTCGATGACCGAGATGGTGTGGTGGGCGCGGTTCACGGCCGCGCCGCGCGAGGCCGGGTCGGCGAGCAGGGCGGGCAGCTCGTCGAGCTGGCGCACGTACTCGGTGCCGACGCTCTCCCCGGGCAGCGGGACCTCGGTGGTGACGCCGTCGCGGGTCCGGGTGAGGCGCGGGACCCGCCGGTTCGGGCTGAAGCCGAAGGTGCACTCCAGGGTCGCGGAACCGGTGGCGCCCTCCACGGTGATCCGGGTGGTGTCGACGGGCTCGTGGGAGGCCCAGCTCGCCCGCACCGCCACCGAGACGCCGGTGTCGGTGAGCAGGAAGCCGCGGGCGGTGTCCTCGACGTCGCCCGCGCCGTCCGGCCCCTCGGTGCCGCGCCAGCCGGCGCCGCGCCTGCCGTCGTTGACGAAGTCGGCGGAGAGCGAGCCGAGCACCGACGGGAACCGGACGCCGCCGCCGAGCACGGCCTGGGCCGTGTCCAGCAGGTGCCAGCCGAGGTCGACCAGGGCGCCGCCGCCGGAGAGCCGCCGGCTGGTGAACCACCCGCCGGCGTCGGGGACACCGCTGGCGCGGACCCAGGCGAGGTCGACGTGGCGGATCGGGCCGAGGTCCGCCGCCAGTTCGGTGAGGGCGGCGACGTCCGGCCGGTAGCGGGCGGCGCTGCCCGCCAGCAGGACGGTCCCGCCGGCGCGTTCGGCGGCGGCCAGCCGGTCCGCCTCGGCGGCGCTGAGGCAGACCGGCTTCTCCAGGAACACCGGGATGCCGCGGGTGAGCAGGCGCTCGGCTACGGGGGTGTGCAGGTGGTTGGGCACCGCGACGACCGCGAGGTCGACATCGGGGCCGAGCAGGTCGGCGCCGGCGAGGAGCGCGGCGCCGGACGGCACGTGCTCCGCGCCGCCGGGGCCGGGCTCGACGACGGCGGTGACCCGGTAGGCCGGGTGGGCCGTCAGGCGGGGCAGCCAGATGGTGCGGCCCGCCCAGCCGAGGCCGACGACGGCCACCCGCACCGGGGCGGCCGGCCCCCGTCCGGCGGTGCTCACCCGCGCGTTCACACCGCGGCCAGGGCGTCGGCGATGATCTGGGCGGTGTCCTCGATCGCCCGCTCGCTCGCGAGGAGGGTGCGGTGGTGCAGCCAGATGCCGTCGGCGGTGAGCGCCTCGCTGTTGGGGCAGGCCTTGGCCAGCTCGTCGACGGTGGTGTCGGGCGCGGCCGACTCCCAGAAGCCGTCCGAGCGGTAGATGGCGCGGAAGACCACGAAGGCGGGCAGGCCGCGCGCGATCAGGTCGTCGACCAGGGCGTTGCGCCTGTCCTCGCCGAGGCCGGGCACCCGGAACATCGCCATGTAGTGCGGGACGCGGTCGGCTCGCTCGTCGTGGCCCTGCGGCACCACGCCGGGGATCTCCGTCAGCAGGCTCTTGAGCAGCTTGGCGCGCTCCTCACGGACGCTGATCTGGCTGTCCAGGCGGGCGAGCTGGGCGCGCAGCACGCTCGCGGAGAACTCGTTGAGCCGGAAGTTGGAGCCGGAGGTCTGGTGGTAGTACTTCCGGTCCGTCGGCGGGCGGCCGCAGCTGTGCCGCAGGAACGCCTCGTCGTACTGGGCGGTCTCCGGGAAGGTGACGGCGCCGCCCTCGCCGGCCGTCATCAGCTTGCCGTTCTGGAAGCTGAACGCGGCGATCGAGCCCAGCTCGCCGACCCGGCGGCCGCGCCAGCGGGCGCCGTGGGCGTGCGCGGCGTCCTGCACGATCGAGACGCCCGAGTCGGCGGCGAGCTTGTCGAGGGCGTCCAGGTCGGCGATCTGGCCGGCGATGTGGACAGGCATGATCGCGCGGGTCCGCGGGGTTATCGCGGCGGCGGCCGCCTCGGGGCTCAGGTTGTAGGTGTCGAGGTCGATGTCGACCGGCACCGCGGTGGCGCCGAGCCGCTGGGCGGCCTGGGAGGAGGAGATGAACGTGAACGCGGGCACGATGACCTCGGTGCCCGGGCCGACACCGAGCAACTGGAGGGCGATCTCCAGCGCGTGGGTACCGTTGGTGACGGCGAGCGCCTTGGCGGCGCCGTGGTAGTCGGCGAACTCCTGCTCGAAGGTCTCGACCTCCTTGCCGCCCATCCGCCACCACTGGCCCTGCTCCAGGGCCCTGAGCAGTCCTTCGCGCTCGGCATCGTCGTACTGCGGCCAGACCGGGAACTCCGGGGCCGGACGTCCTTGGGCACTCATGATTCCGCGCAGCCTTTCCTGTAGGGGGGACCGTGGAACGGCACGCTAACCCAGGAAATGCGGCCCGTCACTTCCCCTACACACCCCCCTAGAAAGCCCTTGTCCTGCAGTCCGGTAGCCCTCTTCGGGGTTCGCCCGGGGAACTCGCTGCTATAACCGGAATATGAGCGAACTGCTATTGCTGAATGGCCCCAATCTCGGGATTCTCGGCCGCCGCGAACCGGAGGTCTACGGCACCGACACCCTGGCCGACATCGAGGCCGCGGTCGCCGCCGAGGTGGCCGGCCGGGGCTGGAAGGTGGTCTCCGTCCAGCGCGAGTCCGAGGGGCAGCTGATCGAGGCGGTGCAGGACGCCTGGGAGGGCTCCGTCGGGGCGATCGTGAACCCGGGCGCGCTGATGATCGCCGGCTGGGGCCTGCGCGACGCGCTCGCCGCCTACCCGCGGCCGTTCGTCGAGGTGCACCTGTCCAACGTCTGGGCGCGCGAGTCCTTCCGACACGAGTCGGTACTGGCGCCGCTCGCCTCGGGCGTGATCGTCGGGCTCGGCGCGCTCGGCTACCGGCTCGCCGCGCAGGCGCTGCTGGCGAAGGTCCCGGCGTCCTGATGGGCTTCGCGACGGGAACCCCGGCAGGGGACACCACGACGACGCGGGCCGCGGCGGCGCAGGGCCCCACGGCTCAGGCCCCGACGGCTCAGGCCCCGACGGCCGCCCGGGGCGTGCTCGGCATCGACATCGGCGGCACCAAGGTGGCGCTGCGCGCCGAGGACGGCCCGCCCGGCGGGCCGGTCCGCACCGAGGAAGCCGTGCTGCGCTGGCCCGGCGCCCGGGTGGCCGGCGTCTACGCCGACTGGACGGCGCTGGCCGGCACGGTCGCCGACCTGCGGGAGCGCTGGGAGGGCGACTTCGCGGCGGTCGGGGTGGCCGTGCCCGCGACCATCGGCCCGGACGGCCGGGTGCTCGCCTGGCCGGGCCGCCCCGGCTGGCGCGGCTTCGACCTCGTCCCGGCGCTGCGGCGGCTCTTCCCCACCGCGGCGCTGGCCTGGGCGGACGACGGTGATCTCGCCGCGCTCGCCGAGGCGGTGCACGCCGGGTCCGGGCACGTGGTCTACCTGGGTGTCGGGACGGGCGTCGGCGGCGGTGTCGTGCACGAGGGCGCGCCGCTGCCGGGCCCGGGGCGCGGCTCCTGCGAGGCGGGGCACCTGATCGTCGACCGCCGGGGCCCGGTCTGCGACTGCGGGCGGCGCGGCTGCCTGCAGGCCACCGCCTCCGGTCCGGCGACCCTGCGGCGCGCGGAACTGCTGCGCGGCGCGCCGGTCGAATACGCGGAGCTGCGGACCGGGCTGGCCGAGGGCGCGCCGTGGGCGGTGGAGGCCGTCGAGGAGACCTGCGCCGCGCTGGCGGCGGTGGCCGTCTCGCTCGGCGAGCTGTTCCACCCCGAACTGACCGTGCTGGGCGGCGGGTTCGCCGACGGGCTGCCCGGCTTCACGGCGCGGGTGGAGGCGCACGCCGCCGCGCTGGCCCGCCCCGGCGGCCCGGCCCCCGCGATCCGGCCGGCCGTGCTCGGCGGGCTGTCCTCGCTGCACGGCGCCCTCGCGCTGGCGCGGCTGCAGCCCGCGTCCTGAAGCCGTGCCCGCGCCCGCGCGCCCCAGTCCCACCCCACCGAGCGACATCGCACCACACACCACCGCACACCACCGCACCGACCAGCCCTGGGAGCCGAGTTGACCACGACAGAAACCCTCGTCCGCACGGACGGCGGGCTGCGGCGCATCGACGTGGAGCTGGGCGAGCGCGGCTACCCGGTGCTGATCGGCCCCGGCGCCCGCCACCGGCTGGCCGGGGTACTCGCGAGGATCGGCGCCCGCCGGGTCGCGGTGGTCAGCGCCCGGCCCGCCGAGTGGCTGCCCGACACCGGCCTCGACACCCTGGTGGTGGAGGCGAAGGACGGCGAGGAGGGCAAGTCCCTCGCCTGGGTGGCCGAACTGTGCAGCCGCTTCACCGCGTTCGGCCTGGGCCGGGCGGACGCCGTGGTCTCCTGCGGCGGCGGCACCACCACCGACGCGGTCGGGCTCGCCGCCGCGCTGTACCACCGGGGAGTGCCGGTGGTGCACCTGCCCACCTCGCTGCTGGCCCAGGTCGACGCGAGCGTCGGCGGCAAGACGGCGGTGAACCTCCCGGAGGGCAAGAACCTGGTGGGCGCGTACTGGCAGCCGTCCGCCGTGCTCTGCGACACCGACTACCTCAGCACCCTCCCGCCGCGCGAACGCGTCAACGGCTACGGGGAGATCGCCCGCTGCCACTTCATCGGCGCCGGGGACCTCCGCCACCTGCCGCTGCCCGAGCAGATCGCCGCGAGCGTCGCCCGCAAGGCCGCCGTGGTGGCCGCCGACGAGCGCGACGCCGGGCTGCGGCACATCCTCAACTACGGCCACACCCTGGGCCACGCGCTGGAACGCGCCACCGACTTCCGGCTGCGCCACGGCGAGGCGGTCGGCGTCGGCACGGTCTTCGCCGGCCGGCTGGCGGGCGCGCTCGGCCGGATCGGCCCCGAGCGGGTCGCCGAGCACCACGAGGTGGTCGCCCACTACGGGCTGTCGACCGCGCTGCCGCCGGAGGTCGACACCGGGGCGCTGATCGCCCTCATGCGGCTGGACAAGAAGGCCGTCGACGGGCTCTCCTTCGTCCTGGACGGCCCGCGCGGCGCCGAACTCGTCAGCGACGTCCCCGAGTCACTGGTCGCCCGCACGCTGGACGCCATGCCGCGCGCCGCCGGGGAGGCCTGAGGTGTCCCTTCCCCCCGACCTGCCGACCCCCGACGCGCCGGCCGCCGGGCCGCCGATCTCCGGCCGCACCCGGCTGTTCGCGGTGCTCGGCGACCCGGTCGCGCAGGCCAAGGCGCCCGCTCTGCTCAACCCGCTGTTCGCGGCGAGCGGCGTGGACGCCGTGCTCGTCCCCGTGCACGCCCCGGCGGACCGGCTGGACGAGGTCGTGCGAGGGCTGAAGGCCGTCGCCAACCTGGACGGGCTGCTGGTCACCGTCCCGCACAAGCTGGCGATGTGCGGGCACGCCGACGAACTCAGCGACGCCGCCGCCCTGCTGGGCAGCACCAACGCGCTGCGCCGCGAGCCGGACGGCCGCTGGTACGGCGACAACTTCGACGGCGCGGGGTTCGTCAGGGGCCTGGCCGCCGCGGGGCACCACCCGGCCGGGCTGCGGGTGGCGCTGGCCGGCGCCGGAGGCGCGGGGCTCGCCATCGCCGCCGCCCTGCTCACCGAAGGAGCCGCCGCACTCACCGTCACCGATCCCGACCGGGGCCGGGTGGACGCCCTGCTGGAGCGGCTCGGCACCCGCTGGCCCGGCCGCGTGGCCGCCGCCCCGCGCCCGCCCTCCGGCGTCGACCTCGCGGTCAACGCCACCCCGCTGGGCCTGGACCCGGCCGACCCGCTCCCCTTCGACCCGGCAGCACTGGCGCCCGGCGCGCTGGTCGCCGACATCATCATGACGCCCGCCGAGACCCCGCTGCTGCGCACCGCCGCCGCCCTCGGCCTCGCCACCCACCCCGGCATCCACATGCTCGCCGAGCAACTGCCGCTCTACCGCTCCTTCTTCCGCCTTCCGGGGTGACCCCCGTTCCTCCGGAACCGCCGGAGAGCCCGGAACGGGCGGGACGGGCTGGACCCGCAGGACAGGCGGGAGAAACGGGGCACGGGGGCGTGCCCGGCGGGACGGAACCCCCAGGATCCACCGGGCCCGCCCTGTGGGGTGCCATGAGTGACGCAATGCCCCTGAACAGGTACTCTGCAGCTCCAGGTGATCATGGCAGGCTCGGTCTGTATGGCGCTGCGCATGCTCTACCTGGTCTTTCTCCGGCTCCTGGGACTGCTCCTGCTGCTCTCCCGCTCGGAGGGGGCGAAGGACGCCGAGATCCTCGCGTCACGCCACGAGAACACGGTGCTGCGCCGTCGGCTCGGCGTCCGGCCACGCCTTTCCTGGCCGGACCGCACGGTGCTCTCCGCTCTCGCCCGGCACCTGCCGGGCAGGCTCCGTCGGCACCGCCTGGTCACCCCCGGCACCCTGCTCACCTGACACCGCCGACTGCTCCGCTGGAAATGGAAGCAGAAACCCGTGCGCACGGGACGACCCCCGGCCGCACCGAGCGCTGCAACTTCGCGCTCCTGCCGACAACCCCGACGTCATCCCGTTCCCAGCCCAGCGGATCCAGCGCCACGACGTCCTCGACGGACTCATCCACGAGTACCGCAACACCGCCTGACGAAGACCAGAGCAGCTGACGAAAACACAGTTCGGCTCATCTGCGGGACTTTTGGGACCCCACAGGGTCCATCGCGGGGAACGCGAAGCGTGGCTGCCGGCGGATGGACTCCATGCGCTCGGAGACGATCGGGAAGTCCAGGTTGGTGCGGTCGGCCGACACTCGCGGGTCGGCCAGCAGCGTGCGGATCTCCGCGTGCCCGGTGACCAGCCAGGCCGCGCGGCCGTCGTACAGCGTCACCCGACTCACCGGCCCGTCGGTCGACAGGTAGCCGGACGGCGGCTGGTAGGGACACGTACGGTCCTGTGGATACGACAGCGACATGAGCGTTCCCCTCCCCTCGGGCCGAGGAGCGTCGGCCCGCGCGTCGGCCCAAGAGTCGTTCGCTCGGAGTCAACCCGCCCAGAGCGGTTGCACCGTAGCGGTGTATCCGGTTCTTCCCTCCAGCGGGCAGTCCGACACCGCACACTGCTCCAGCTCCTGCGCCTGTACGACAGCCGACGCCGCGAGGTGCGCCGC
The DNA here is from genome assembly GCF_044755565.1 of Kitasatospora sp. NPDC092286. NCBI lineage: Bacteria > Bacillati > Actinomycetota > Actinomycetes > Kitasatosporales > Streptomycetaceae > Kitasatospora > Kitasatospora sp. NPDC092286. Next base: position 195,634 of record NZ_JBIVRD010000015.1, read on the forward strand.
CTCGTCCTACCGCCGACGGCGGCCCCTCCGCGGCTCCACCCGTCTCCTGTCCGAAGACCGCTGCTGCCCCGCTCTTCGACGTCCCCTGGGCCGCCGAACCTGTCGGCACGTCAGAATGGCTTGTGGCCTGGCGATGTGCTGGCAGAATCACGAACCGGAGGTAGGGCTTCATGACCCGGTACAGCATCGACCCCGAACGACACGAGCTGATCGCCACCTGGGGAACCGGCGAGGGTGGTCTCGCCACCCGCATCGGCGTCCTCCCCGCTGGGACCGGCACCTCCGTGCTCCTGGGCCTGGCCCGTGCGCTCACCCAGCTGTCCGAGGCCGCGTGGCGCACCTACACCCACCCCGCCAGCGCCGCCTCCTCCCAGGACCCCAACTCCGAGGGCTGGCGCCGCTCGGAGGAGCGAAAGGCCTTCGACGAGGTCCCCCTCGCCATCACCCGGCCCAACCTCCCCCAGAACGGCATGCTCGACGTCTCCTACAGCTCCCTCGTCGAATCCGCCCACCGCGCCGGCCGCGCCCTCCACGCCCTGGACGACCGCGAGCTCACCGACGCCGTCCTCGCCGAAACCGCCACCGAACTCGCCGCCGTGGAGAACGCCGAACTCGGCGACCTCACCGACCGCGCCCGCCAGGCCGTCCTCCTCAGCCGCGAAGGCGCCTCCCCCGTCCAGGTCGCCGCCGCCGACCGCCTCCTCGAACAGAACCCCTTCGGCCCCGCGGCCCTCCTCACCGAGATCGACCCCACCGCCGCCGCCGTCGCCGCCGCCCACTGGCTCGCGGCCGCCGCCGAGGTCACCGCCGAAGCCACCGGCCACTCCCCCACCACCCTGCTCCTCGAAGCCGACAACAGCGAAGCCCTCCCCCACGAAACCCCCACCCTCGTCCTCGAACTCCTCGAAGCCGGTGTCTCCCCCTACGACGCGGTCACCGGCCTCGTACGCCACGCCCTCCACATCGCCGACGGCCTCCTCCCCGACCCCGCAGGCCTGCGCGAACAACTCGAAGACCTCGACGACGACCTCGCCGAACACACCGGCCCGGACACCGACCCCGAGGACACCGGCCTGCGCCTGACCCCCCTCGACCCCAGGCGCCCCGCCCGCGACCTCCTCGAAGACCTCCTCACCGGCATCCACGCCTGCCAGCTCCTCCACGAGGAATACGACGACCCCGACGAAGAGGACGCCGATGTCAACGAGGCGGAGGACCGGAACGACGAACAGGCCGAACAGCACCAGGGCCACGGCCGCGAACGCTTCGCCCACCTCGTCCGCGAAACCGCAACCCGCCACCGCGACCGGCTCACCTGACCCGCCACCCGAACCCGACGCGCCCCCTCGACAATCACCCAGGGTGACAACGGAGGGCTCTGACCACCCGCTCCCCTCGGCGACTCCGCGTGACACGCGCCGACCTGTCGGCAACCGCACGTTCACCCAGGCCGTCGACGCGCGCGCCCGAACCCCGGCCGATACTACTCAGCGTAATCACTCCGGCTCACGCGCCTGACACCAAATCAGGTTCGAGAATTCCGCAACCCCGGAAAGGGGCCGGAATTCCACCACCCACCGGAACGGGCCGAGCAGCCCTGCGGGCGGGGAATGAGGATTCCCATCCCCTCCGACATTCGGAGGAATTCGATAGACTCAGAGCATCCCAGATACCTCTCGCAGCCGACCGCGGCCGCGCCGCCGCAGGCGCCGAACCCCGGCCCGCACCACGTCCGAGAGCATCCGTCCGGTCACCACCAGTGACGACACATCCGGATGCCGGGGCGCCGAACGTGATCCACGACGCTGCGAGCCGCCCAAGGAAGCCGTAGGCGATCTGCGCAGGTCAAGGGATCGCACCCACAGGTCCAGCACAAGAGCCCTTTTCGGTGAGGCGTATGTCGAATGCTCTGGCGAACTGCACGGAGACCCTGGTGACCACGGACTCGCTCAGGACATCCCACGCCTTGCCTCGCACGAGTACCTGGGTGAGCCGGGCCGTGGTCCGCACCTGGCGGGCGGCCTGGAGCGAGTTCACGCCCTACCTCGCGTTCCCGCCCGCGATAAGGACGGTCGTCTACTCGACGAACA
>NZ_JBIVRD010000016.1:0-179033 GCF_044755565.1 Kitasatospora sp. NPDC092286
GCGTGAAACGGAGGTCGTCGCCGTGTCCGGCAGATCCCCATGTGGGTGACCAGATCGAACAACCTCAAGCCGATCACCGGAGGTAAAACGACAAGGTTAGGGCCTGTCGTCGAACTCCCGCCTGCGTGGCGGCGTTGGGGCACGCACTCCCCCAGCCTTCGGCCGGGAGGTGCCCCCACGCCGCGTTGTCGTCGGTCGCCGATGGCCCCCAGCCTCCGGCCGGGAGGTACCCCCACCGCAGTGGCTCCCTCCTCCGCCTTGCGATGCACGCACCCCAACGCCGCCACGCCCGCCCTCCGGGCGGACGACGGGAGTTCGACGACAGGCCCGAGCGGGGCCCGCGGTGGGCGGCCGGTGCGGCGCGCCCACCGGGCTTGCTCAGCCGCGCAGTTCGGCCAGGACGGCGTCGCTGAGGAGCGGCCAGGACTCGGCGGCCCACGGGCCGAAGTCCCGGTCGGTGAGCGCGACGCAGGCCACGCCCGCCTCGGGGTCGGTCCAGAGGAAGGTGCCGGACTGGCCGAAGTGGCCGAAGGTGGCGGGCGAGTTGGCGGTGCCCGTCCAGTGTGGCGCCTTGCCGTCCCGGATCTCGAAGCCGAGGCCCCAGTCGTTCGGGCGGCGGTGGCCGAAGCCGGGCAGGACACCGCTGGTGCCCGGGAAGGCGACCTCGCGGGTGGCCGTGCGTACGGTGGACGGGTCCAGCAGCTTGGGCGCCTGCAACTCGGCCGCGAACAGCGCGAGATCGCCCACGGTGGAGAGACCGCCGGCTCCGGCGGGGGACTTGTGCGCGGTGTTGATCAGCGTCGAGCGCATGCCGAGCGGCTCGAACACCGCCTCGGCGGCGTACCGGCCGAACTCGATGCCGGACGCCTGGGTCAGGGTCTGTGCCAGCACGTCGAAGCCGGCGTTGGAGTAGAGCCGGCGGTTGCCCGGCTCGGCCATCACCCGCTGTTCGTCGAAGGCCAGCCCCGAGGTGTGTGCCAGCAGGTGGCGGACGGTCGAACCCGCGGGCCCGGCCGGGTCGTCCAGCTCGAAGACGCCCTCCTCGACCGCGACCAGGACGGCGTACGAGGTGAGCAGCTTGGTCACCGACGCCAGCGGGAACAGGTGCTGCTGCGGGCCGTGTCCGGCGAGCACCGCGCCGTCCGCGCCCCGTACCACCGCCGCCGCGGCGTTGGGCACCGGCCAGTTCTCGATCATCCGCAAGCTCTCCATGGGCCCGACTCTAACCGGGTGGTCCGAGCACCCGCGTGGGAGGCTTGCTTGGAGTGCACTCCAACTCGCTAGCGTCGTAGACACCGCTCACCACTGGGGGTTCCGATCATGGCAACGCTCGCGCCGATCGAGGTCGACCCGCGCACCTGTTCCGACGTGTTCAACCAGCCGGTCGGCGACCCGGACCGGACCCCGCGGCACAGCATCAGCGAGGTCGCGGCGGCCAGCGGACTGACCGCCCACACCCTGCGCTGGTACGAGCGGATCGGTCTGCTCGACCCGGTCGACCGCTCCGCCTCCGGCCAGCGCCGCTACTGCGACGCCGACCTGCACCGGCTGGCCTTCCTGGGCCGGCTGCGGCTGACCGGAATGACGGTGGCCGACATGCTCCGGTACGTCGAACTGGCCCGCCAGGGCGAGCGGACCTTCGAGGGACGGCGCGACCTGCTGGTCGCCCACCGCGAGGAGGTCCGGCAACGCATCGCCGACCTGCACGCGACCCTCGCCGTGCTCGACTACAAGATCGATCTCTATGCCGGGAAGATCGCCGACCGCGGCGAACCGGCCCGCCGCCAGCAGAGGAAGAAGCAGAGCGCATGACTCTCCCCACCCTCCCCACCACCCAGCTGGGCACCGACGGTCCGTCCGTGGGCGTCCAGGGCCTCGGCTGCATGGGCATGAGCGAGTTCTACGGCCCGACCGACACCGCGGAGGCGCTCGCCACCCTGGACGCCGCCCTGGAGGCGGGCGTCACCCTCTTCGACACCGCCGACGCCTACGGCTTCGGCCGGAACGAGGAGTTGATCGGTCCGTTCGTCCGCGCCAACCGCGACCGGGTGGTGGTCGCCACCAAGTTCGCCATCGAGCGCAAGGAGGACGACCCGGCCCACCGGGGCATCCGCAACGACCCGGCGTACATCCGGGCCGCCGCGGACGCCTCGCTGCGCAGGCTCGGCGTGGACGTGATCGACCTCTACTACATGCACCGCCGCGACCCGGCCGTGCCGCTCGCCGAGTCGGTGGGCGCGATGGCCGAGCTGGTCCGGGCGGGCAAGGTGCGTCACCTCGGCCTCTCCGAGGTGACCGGCGCCGAACTGCGCGAGGCGTACGCGGTGCACCCGATCGCGGCCCTGCAGTCGGAGTGGTCGGTCTTCGCCCGGGACGTCGAGCGCTCGGCGGTGCCGGCCGCGGCCGAGCTGGGCGTCGCCTTCGTGCCGTACTCGCCGCTCGGCCGGGGCTTCCTGACCGGTTCGTTCGCCGCCGCCGAGGAACTGGCGGCGGACGACGTGCGCCGCACCCAGCCCCGGTACAGCGGGGCGAACGCGGCCGCCAACACCGCGCTGCTGGAGCCGATCCGGGAGATCGCGGCGGCGCGCGGGATCACCGCCGCCCAGGTGGCGCTCGCCTGGGTGCACCAGCGCGCCGAGGTGCACGGCCTGGCCGTGGTGCCGATCCCCGGCACCCGCAAGCGCAGCCGGCTCGCCGAGAACACCGCCGCGGCGACGCTGCGGCTCACCGCGGAGGAACTGGCCGCGCTGGAGCCGGTCGCGGCGAAGGTGGCCGGCGACCGCTACCCGAACATGGCCTTCACCTCGGTCGGCCGCGAGTAGCCGCGCGCCCGGTGCGGGCGCCGGCGGTCCGGTGCGGGGGCCGGCCGGTCCGGCCCCCGTTCCGGCAATCTCCCGGTAAAAGCTGACAACCGGCGTCAGGGTTTCTGGGATCCTCGTGCCATGAAGGCCGACCGCCTGCTCTCCATCCTGCTGCTGCTCCAGACCTGCGGCCGGGTGCCCGCCACCGAACTGGCCGAGCGCCTGGAGGTGTCGGTCCGCACCATCTACCGCGACGTCGAGGCGCTCTCGGCGGCCGGCGTCCCCGTCTACACCGAACGCGGCCGGCACGGCGGGATCAACCTGCTGCCCGGCTACCGCACCGACGTCAGCGGGCTCACCGCCGACGAGGCCCGCGCCCTGTTCGTGCTCTCCGCCCAGGGCGCGCACAGCGACCTCGGGCTGGACGGCGCGCTCGGCTCGGCGCTGCGCAAGGTGATGGCCGCGCTGCCGGCCCCGCACCGCCCGGCCGCCGAGCGGATCAGCGAGCGCGTCCTGGTGGACCCGGCCCGCTGGCTCCAGGCGGGCGTGCCCGCCGGACCGGACCTCGGCGAGCTGCAGTACGCCGTCTTCGCCGACCGCCGGCTACGGCTGCGCTACCGGCACAGCGGCACCTCGGGGCCCGCCGAGTACACCGTCGACCCGTACGGCCTGGTGAGCAAGGCGGCCGTCTGGTACCTGGTGGCCGATCTGCGCGGTGAGCCCCGGCTGTTCCGGGCCGACCGGGTGCTGGCCGCCGAGACCGCCGAGGAGCCGGTGCGCCGCCGTCCCGGTCTCGGTCTGGGCGAGGTCTGGGCGGTGCTGCGCGAGCAGGTCGAACGGCTGCCCAAGGAGGTGTCGGTCAAGGTCCGGGTGCGGCGCGCCCGGCTGGACATGTTCATCCGTCTCCACGGGACCAGGCTCACCGCGCCGCCGCCCGAGTGGGGTACCGGGCCCGCCGACGAGTGGGTCGAGCTCGCCCTGGGCTTCCAGTCGCTGCCGGCCGTCCGCTCGCTGCTCTCCTTCGGCGGGGACGCCGAGGTGCTCTCACCGCCCGCCGCCCGGCGGGAGATGGCCAGGGTCGCCGCCGAGGCCGCCCGGCTCTACCCGGACCGCGGGGCGGCCCCCGGCCGGGGCAGGGCGTCCGACCGGCCGCAGTCCGCCAGGGAGCGGAGGGTTCAGGCCCCGGCCGTCGGGCGGACCACCTCGTCGTAGTGGCCGAGCGAGATGGCCGCGAAGTTGTGCAGGCTGTCGGTGCCCTCGGTGAAGTAGCCGTTGTGGCCGGAGGCCCGGGCGGAGGAGATCTCCTCGGCGCCGAAGCCGGCCGAGGTCGGGTCGGCGCCGTGGCCGAGCCCGCCGACCTCCAGGTACGGCACGTTGCCGATCCAGTCGCTGCCGTTGCGGGTGGCCCAGACGTGCACGCCGGCGCCCAGTTCGGAGGTGGTCTGCACTCCCATGCCGGGGCTGCCGAACACCACCAGGTCGGTGACCCCGGAGGTGTCGGACGGCGAGGCGGCCGCCCGCGGGATGTCGGGGGCGGCGTTGCCGCAGACCACCGAGCCGTAGGAGTGGCAGAGCAGCGACGGCGGGGCGTCCGGCCGGGTGGTCTCCTTCAGCCCGGCGAGCAGCCGTTCCAGCCGGGGCGCGGCGACGTCGGCGAGCCGCGAGGTGACGGCGTCCGGACCGAGTCCGGAGGGGGTGACGTAGCCGGTCCAGGCGATCACCGCGGTCCGGGTGCGGGGCGACTGCCGCCGCTCCTCGGCGTACAGCGCGCGGGCCATCCCGGCGGGGGAGCGCAGCGGTTCGGCGGTCTGGTCGAAGTGGCCGAGGTCGGCGTCCGAGCCGGGGACCAGGACGGAGATCCGGTCGGCGTCCGCGAGATCGCCCCAGACCTCGGTGACCAGGCCGCGGCCGCGCGGGTCGAAGGCGAGGACCTGGCGGTCGGGGGCCAGCAGGTGCTCGATGTCGTTGGCGCGGGAGACGGCCAGCGCGCGCAGGTCGGAGTCGAGCTTCCGGTTGTTGGCGCGGTCCCGGGCGTGGTCCCGCTCGGCGGCGAGGGCGATCCGGTTGGCGCGGTAGCGCAGCTCCACCGGGGCGCCGTCGAAGTTGCCGACGACCAGCGGGTAGTCCTGGATCAGCCGGTCCAGTTCGGTGGGGGCGAGCGACGTGAAGAACTCGGCGGCGGCGGCCGGGGTGGTGGTGGCCGGGTCGGGCAGACCGCGGCCGAAGGAGTGGTCCTCGACCCAGGCGGCGCTGCCGGCCGGAGGCGTGGAGATCGCCAACTGCTCGGTGGACGCGGCGGCCTGGGCCGCCGCCGCACCGGCGTCGGCGAGCACGGCGCAACCCGCGAAGGCGCCGATCAGTACACGCTTCCACCGCCGACGGCGCATCGCGTCAACTCCCTAGGGGCCCGTCACCGTTCCGCGGGCGGGGGCCCGGAGGGTGCTACGACTGCCAACTTCCCTTCGCAAGCCTAGGGCGCCCGGAGGAGTGATGGACCCGCCCTAAACTGTGTTTAGCATCACATGAACCGCCGGTGTCCGGGCGGCGTCACCGGGCCGCCTCCGCGTCGAACTCCTTGACGAGCCGCTTCGGTGCGGTGCGCCGCCAGGCGTCGGTCAGCAGGTCGCGCAGCTCGTCCGGGTCGACCAGGTCGAGCCGGACGCCCACCCAGCCGTGCCGCCCGACGTACTGGGGGAAGGAGAACACCTCGGGCTCGGCGGCGAGCAGCTCGGCCTGGTCCTCCCGGGAGGCCTTCACGCTGACCGTCCCGCCGTCCGGCGAGCCCATCGCGAAGATCTTCGAGTGGACCCGCAGCGTCTCGATCTCCCAGGTCGGCTCCTGGACGGCCTGCGGCAGGGCCAGCGCCATCGCGCGGAACTCATCGAACGTCACCATGGCGGCAGGGTAGGGCAGCGGACCGACACCGCGCCCCGGAACGCACTGCGTTCCGGGGCGGAGGCCGCTCCGGCGCTGGTCAGACCAGACCCAGCGCGTACGCGGCGAAGAGCGCCGCCGCGGCCCCGGCCACGGCCTTCCAGACGCGGGAGAACGCCGTCCAGGGCCCGTCGAACCGGCGGGTGAACCACCCGATCGTCACCAGGACGGCGCCGAACAGCGGGAGCAGCGCCAGCCGGGCGGCCACCCAGCCCAGAGTCGACGGTGCGGTGGTCAGCCCCGGCACCGCGCCCAGGGCCGCCGCACCGGGCACCGCGACGGCGAGCATCGCGCTCTGGTGCCAGCAGAAGATCGTCATCGCCGAGAGGTTGACGGCCACCACCGGCAGCCAGAGCAGCGGCCGGCGCCCCAGCAGCCGGCCGAGCCGCTCGCGCAGCAGGACCGCCGCGCCGCACTGCACCGCCGCCAGCGCCAGGACCAGCAGGGACGGCGGGTGCGAGTTGGTCCGCTCGGCGCCGGGCACGCCGACCATGCTGGCCGGGTAGTGGAAGACCAGCAGCAGTACGGCGAACAGCGCACCGCCGCCGAGCAGCAGCAGCCGCGCGGCCGGGCGGCGCAGCCGGCCCTGCGCCCAGAGCACGCCCAGCTGGTAGCCGAAGAGCCAGCCCGGCAGCACGTTCACCAGCCCTACCCAGGACGGCACCGCGTCCGCCCAGGGGCCGTACCGCCCCAGGTCGACCAGGGCGACGACGGCCACCAGCGCGCCCGCCGACCAGCCGCGCAGCCGGCGGCCGGCCGCCACACAGAGCGGGGTGAGCGCGGTCAGCCCCAGGTAGACGCCGATGTACCAGAGCGGCTGCACCACCAGCACCGAGCCGGTCCGGACGGTGTCGCCCGGCACTCCGAGCCGCTCCAGCAGCGGGATCAGCAGTGCCCAGACGGCCGTCACCCCGAGCACCGGGCGCAGCAGCCGCACCGCCCGGCCGCGCAGCCAGCCCGGGTACGTCACGCCCTTGGCGCGGGCCCGCTCCAGCGAGTGGACGGTGGAGTGGCCGCCGACCAGGAAGAACACACCGAGCATCTGGAGCACCCAGCTGAGCGGGGCGAAGAAGCCGAGCGAGCCGAGCGGGCTGGCGTTGTGCAGCGCGCCGTCTGGGGAGAGGGTGAAGCCGCCGAGCATCCAGTGGCCGACCGGGACGGCGAGCAGGGCGAGGGCGCGCAGCCCGTCCAGGGCGCGGTCGCGGGTCTCGGGGGTGCGGGCGTCGACCTGGTGGGCGGCGCGGCGCAGGGCGGTGAGCGGGTGGGCCATGGCGGTGCTCCTCACGGTGGCACGGGCGGGACGGGCGGGACGGGCGGGACGGGCGGGTCGGGCGCGGCTCGTCAGCGGCCGAGGGCGATGTCGGCGAAGGCCGCGAGGGAGGCGGTGCCGGGCGCGAAGTACCCGGTGTGGCCGTGCGAGCCGGTGGCGGGCAGCGGGCGGGCGCCGAAGGCGGGGCCGGTCGGGTCGGCGCCGTGGCCGAGGCCCAGGACGGAGACGAACGGCACGTTGCCGATCCAGTCGGAGCCGTTGCGGGCGGTGGCCCAGAGCGGGACCTCCGGGTCGAGATCGGCGGCCGAGTCGACGCCCATCCCGGGCGAGCCGAGCACCACCACCCCTGAGGACTGCGCGGGCCCCGGCCGGGCCAGCCCGCAGACCACCGAGCCGTAGCTGTGGCAGAACACCGTGGCGGGCGCGTCGGGCCCGGTGGTGACGGCGAGTCCGTCGAGCAGCCGGGCCAGCCGCTTCGCCCCGGCGTGGGCCAGCTTCTCGGTGGCGGCGTCCGGGCCCACGCCGACCGGGGTGGTGTAGCCGGCCCAGGCGATCACGGCGGTCCGCCGGCCGGTCGCGTCGTGGAGCGCGCGGGCCATCCCGGCCGGGGTGCCGTACGGGTCGGTGGCGCGGTCGAAGCTCAGCAGGTCGATGTCGGAGCCGGGCACGACGACGGCCGTCCGGCGGGCGGTGGCCAGGTCGCCGTAGACCTCGGCGACCTGGCCGCGGCCGCGCGGGTCGAAGGCGAGGATCTGCCGGCCGCCGTCGAGCAGGGTGCGGTAGCGCTCGGCGCGGGCGCGGGCGGCGGCGTGGTCCTGCGGGGTGCGCGCCGGGTCGGTGGCGCGGGCCAGTTCGCGGCCACGCTCCTCGGTCAGGGCCAGCGCGTTGGCCCGGTAGCGCAGTTGGACGGGAGCGCCGTCCAGGTTGCCGACCACCAGCGGGTGGCGGACGGCCAGCGCGTCCCGCCGGGCCGGCGTGAGGCCGGCGAAGAAGGCGGCCACCTCGGCGGGCGTGGCGGTGGCCGGGTCGGGCAGGCGGATCCCGAGGGTGGTGTCCGCCACCCAGGCGGTGCTGCCCGGTGGCGGTCCGGTGAGGGCGTGCTGGGTGTCGGCGGCCCAGCCGCCCGAGCCCAGTACGGCGGCCAGGGCCACCGCGGCGGCGGTGAGCGCCCGGCGCAGACGTGTGGACCTGTTCTGGGGGCGCTGCTGCCGCATGTCCCTTGTCTCCCTTGTCCGTTCGGTCTCGACGGAGAGGAAGGTAGGAATGCGGCGGCCCCGCGGGCGTCACACCGCGGGGCCAACTCCCGGGTACTACCCGGGTATCACGAGGGGGGAAGTGCTACTGACCAGGTGTCACCAGGCCGGACTCGTAGGCGAGCACCACGGCCTGGGCGCGGTCGCGCAGGTCGAGCTTGGCGAGGATGCGGCCGATGTGGGTCTTGACGGTCTGTTCGGCGAGCACCAGCCGGGCGGCTATCTCCTGGTTGGAGAGGCCGCGCGCGATCAGCTCCAGCACCTCGGTCTCGCGCGGGGTCAGGCCGTTGAGCCGCAGCTTGGGGTCGCGGCGCCTGGCGGGCCTGGTCCGGGCGAAGTCCTCGATCAGCCGGCGGGTCACCGACGGGGCGAGCAGCGCCTCGCCGGCCGCGACCACCCGGACGGCGGCGATCAGGTCGGCCGGGGGCGCGTCCTTGAGCAGGAAGCCGCTGGCCCCGGCGCGCAAGGCCTCGTACACGTAGTCGTCCACGTCGAAGGTGGTCAGCATCAGCACCTTGGGGCGGTGCGCGCCGGGCACGGCCGGGTCGAGCAGCCGCCGGGCCGCCTCCAGGCCGTCCATGACGGGCATCCGGACGTCCATCAGGACCACGTCCGGATGGGTGCGGCCGGTGACCTCCAGGGCCTGCGCGCCGTCCGCCGCGTCGCCCACCACATCGATGTCGCTCTGGGCGTTGAGCAGGGCGGCGAAGCCGGCCCGCACCATCGCCTGGTCGTCGACGATGATCACGCGGATGGTCATGCGGATGTCTCCAGGGGGGTGTCGAACGGCAGGACGGCGGCCACCTTGAAGCCGCCGTCGGGCAGCGGGCCGGTGTCCAGCCTGCCATCCAGCAGGCGGACGCGTTCCCGCATGCCGACCAGACCGTGGCCGGTGCCCTCGGCCGAGGCCTCCAGGGACTCGACGCGCTCGGGCGGGGCGCCGTTCACCACGGTGACCAGCAGCGCGGGGCCGTCCACGGCCAGCGAGACCCAGACCCGCGCGCCGGGGGCGTGCCGGACGACGTTGGCCAGCGCCTCCTGGACGATCCGGTACACGGAGAGTCCGACGGCCTGCGGCAGGGCGTCGTCGAGTTCGGGCGCCACGGACAGTTCGGCCGGCACCCCGGCCCGGGCGACCGTCTCGACCAGCTGGGCCAGCTGCCCCACCCCGGGCTGCGGCACCTTCTCGGTGGTGGACTCCTCGCTGCGCAGCACACCCAGCAGCCGCCGCATCTCGGCCAGCGACTCACGGGCGGTGCCGGCGATGGCGGTGAACTCCTCGGCGGCGTCGTCCGGGACTCCGGTGATCCGGTAGGGGGCGCTGGCGGCCTGGACGGCGATCACCGACATGTGGTGGGCGACCACGTCGTGCAGCTCGCGGGCGATCCGGGCGCGCTCCTCCAGCAGGGTGCGCCGCTCGCGTTCGGCCTCGCTGATGTGCTCCTGCTCGGTGAGCAGCCGCTGGGCCTCGGCCCGCTCCCGCAGGGCTCCGCCGAGCAGCAGGACCGCGCCGGTCAGGACCACCGCGAGCATGCTGTTGTCGCTGCCGACCTCGGCCGTGGCGCCGGCCAGGGAGAGCGCGAGACTGGCGGCGGCGGTGGCCAGCCAGACGGAGAGCAGGGTGCGGCGCGGCTCGCGGAGGGCGAGCGGGAGCATCAGCAGCAGATAGCCGACCATGCTGGTGGCCGGCCAGGGCCAGGCGGAGGAGGTCCCCCGCCCGGTGGTCAGGATCAGCAGGGACGTCAGCAGGTTGGTGCCGCCGATGACCCACCAGGCGGCCAGCGGGCGGCTCGGCGTCAGCAGCAGCGGTGCCGTCTGCGCGATGGCGAGGCCCGCGGCGAGCCCGGTCGCGAGCTTGTAGTCGTGCGCGAGGACGTTGATCGAGTTGGGCAGCAGGGAGGTGAAGGCGGCCAGTGCGAGGACGTAGGGGAGGTAACGGACCCACCGGCTGGAGGCGTTGGCCAGCATCGGGGTGCGGTCGGCGGACGGTCGGGCGAGCGGCGCGAGCAGGGCCCGCAGCGGGTCGCTCCGGGCCGGTCCGGGGGGCGGGTCGATCATCCCGCCAGGGTAGGCGGGCCGGGCGCCGCCGTCGTCCGACCGGGGGCCGGGATCCCGGGTAGTACCCCGGTATGACCCGGTGCCCCGGGTGCGACCGGACGGCGGCCCGCCCTGGTCCGCCGGTCCTCAGTGCCGCCAGTCGCCGGCCAGGGCGGGGCCGAGCTGGTCGAAATGACGCTCGATCAGGGTGATCATGGCCTCCGGGCCGCACTTCTCCTGGTCGTCGCACCAGGACAGGTGGGCGGAGCGCAGCACGCTGCCGAAGACGGCGGCCAGTACGGTCGGACGCAGGTCCTCGGCCGGATCCAGCCCTTCGCGTTCGGCGATCACCGTGACCACGATCCGCTCCTGCTGCGTGATCCGGCGCAGGTGCGCGGCGAGCAGGGTGGGGGTCTCCTCGATCAGCCGCACCAGCTCCAGCGCGCTGGTGATCGAGCCCGGTCCGCCGAGGTCGCCGGAGCCCAGGTCGCGCCAGGACTGGACGATCGCGGCGCGCAGGGCCTGGAGCGGGTTCTCCTCGGCCGGGCGGCGGCGCAGGCACTCGATGAAGTAGTCCTCGGCGTCGGCCATCACGGCGAGCGCGACCTCGTCCTTGTTGGCGAAGTACCGGAAGAAGGTGCGCTGCGAGACGTCGACGACGGCGGCGATCTCGTCCACGGTCGTCCCGGCGAAGCCCTGGGTGAGGAAGAGCCCGTGGGCGGCGTGCACCAGGGCGTCCCGGGTGCGTTGCTTCTTGCGCTCGCGCAGCCCGGGCGGTCGGCCGGAGGCGCGGTCGGCCGGGTGGTCCGGTGTGCGGTCGGGCGTGTGGTCGGCGGCCGGATCGGGTGTCGCGCCGGGGGCCGTGCCGTCGGCGGTTCTGCCGTCCGGGGCGGTGGCGGGGGGCGAGGTCTGAGCGGCCATGGCGGGGGCCTTCCGGGCGGTGGTGCGGGAGGGGTGTGATCACAACCTTAGCGCTCTGACAAATGTCAGCTGAAGTCAGAAGTCACCATTTGCCGAATGTCAGTGGCTGACATAATCTGCCGGAAGTGGCGTCCGTCGGGCCGGGTGACTCGTGGGGACGGGTGGGCCGGGGCGCCACGACCACGTTTGTTCTCTGCCATGCCCCGGAGGGCCCCAGATGAGCCAGTCCGCCGTCAAGAACGCCCAGCCGGGCGTGGAGCCGCCACACCGGCCCCCGTCCGGGAACCGGCTGAAGGGACACCCCTGGCTGACCCTGCTGACCGTCGCCGTCGGCGTCATGATGGTGGCCCTCGACGGCACGATCGTCGCGATCGCCAACCCGGTCATCCAGGCCGACCTGAAGGCCGCGCCCTCCGAGATCCAGTGGGTGACCAGCGGTTATCTGCTGGCGCTGGCGGTCTTCCTGATCACCGCGGGGAAGATCGGTGACCGGTTCGGCCACAAGAACACCTTCCTGGTCGGCGCGGTCGGCTTCGCCGCCACCTCGGCCGCGATCGGCTTCGCCACCAACATCCAGACGGTGATCGCCTGCCGGGTGCTCCAGGGCCTGTTCGGCGCGCTGCTCCAGCCGGCCGCGCTCGGCCTGCTGCGCGGGGCCTTCCCGGCCGAGAAGCTCAACATGGCGATCGGCATCTGGGGCGGGGTGATCGGAGCCTCCACCGCGGCCGGCCCGATCGTCGGCGGTCTGCTGGTCGAGCACGTCAACTGGGAGTCGGTGTTCTTCATCAACATCCCGGTCGGCCTGATCGCGCTGGCCCTCGGCGTCTGGATCCTCCAGGACGTGCGGGCCGAGAAGGCCGCCAAGTCCTTCGACCTGCCCGGCATCGCCCTGCTCTCGGTGGCGATGTTCGCCCTGGTCTTCGGCATCATCAAGGCGCCCGAGTGGGGCTGGGGCAACGCCTCCACGCTGCTGCTCCTGGGCGGCGCGGTGGTCCTGATGGTGGCTTTCGCGCTCTGGCAGCGGGTGGCCCGCGAGCCGCTGATCCCGCTCGGCCTGTTCCGCTCGGTGCCGCTGTCGGCGGGCACCCTGCTGATGGTGCTGATGGCGTTCGCCTTCTTCGGCGCGATCTTCTTCGTGACCTTCTACCTGCAGAACGTCCACGGGATGTCGCCGGTCTCGGCCGGCGTCCACCTGCTGCCGATGACCGCCATGATGATCGTCGGATCACCGGTGGCCGGCCTGGCCATCGGCAAGCTCGGCCCGCGGATCCCGATCGTGGCCGGCATGCTGGTCACCACCACCGCCATGTTCGGGATGTCCACCCTGGACGCGGGCTCCGGCACCGGCGTGATGTCGCTCTGGTTCGTGCTGATGGGCCTGGGCATCAGCCCGGTCATGGTCGGTGCCACCGAGGTGATCGTCGGCAACGCCCCGCTGGAGCTGTCCGGCGTGGCCGGCGGCCTCCAGCAGGCCGCGATGCAGGTCGGCGGCAGCCTGGGCACCGCCGTGCTGGGCGCGCTGATGGCCGCCAGGGTCACCGACGTGCTGCCCGGCAACTGGGCCAGGGCCGGCCTGCCGCCGGTCGAGCCCGCGCAGACCGAGGGCCTCAACCAGGCCGCCCAGCTCGGCATCGCCCCGCCCGCCCCGGCCGGCACCCCGCAGCAGGCGGTGGACGCGATGGCCGGCGCGGTGCACGACTCCTTCGTCAGCGGGATGTCGCTCGCCTTCGCGGTGGCCTCCGTGGTGGCCTTCGCCGCCGCCCTGCTCGGCCTGCTCACCCGCCGCGGCACCACCGACGCGGGCCCGGCCGTCCACATCTGACCGGCCCCGCGCGACGGCGGCCCCGGACTCCGCGGAGTCCGGGGCCGCCGTGCGTCCGAACCGAAGACCGTTCGAGTGCCGCACATGCCGAAGGGCCGGACCTCCGTCGAGGAGGTCCGGCCCTTCGGTGTCCGACTGTGGATCAGGCGTCGCCGCCGGCGGCGCCCGGGTCGGCCGCCGCCACGTCCAGCAGCTGGTAGCGGTCGATCGCGTCCTTCAGGGCGCTGCGGTCGACCTTGCCCTGCTTGGCGAGCTCGGTGAGCACGCTCAGGACGACCGACTGCGCGTCGATGTGGAAGAAGCGACGGGCCGCGCCACGGGTGTCGGCGAAGCCGAAGCCGTCGGCGCCCAGCGACTGGTACTGGCCCGGCACCCAGCGGGAGATCTGGTCCGGCACCGCGCGCATCCAGTCGGAGACGGCGACGAACGGGCCCTCGGCGCCCTGGAGCTTCTGCGTCACGTAGGGGACGCGCTGCGTCTCCTCCGGGTGCAGCAGGTTGAACTCCTCGGCCTCCACCGCGTCGCGGCGCAGCTCGTTCCAGGAGGTCGCGGACCAGACGTCGGCCTTGACGTTCCACTCCTCGGCGAGGATGCGCTGGGCCTCCAGGGCCCACGGCACCGCCACACCGGAGGCGAGGATCTGCGCCGGGATCTGGCCGGCGGTGGCCGGCGCGTACCGGTGCAGACCCTTGAGGATGCCCTCGACGTCGACGTTCTCCGGCTCGGCCGGCATCTTGATCGGCTCGTTGTAGACGGTCATGTAGTAGAACACGTCTTCGCCGTGCGGGTGCTGCTCGCTGGAGCCGTACATCCGCCGCAGACCGTCCTGGACGATGTGCGCGATCTCGAAGCCGTACGCGGGGTCGTACGCGACGACGCCCGGGTTGGTCGAGGCCAGCAGGTGCGAGTGGCCGTCGGCGTGCTGCAGGCCCTCACCGGTCAGCGTGGTGCGGCCGGCGGTGGCGCCGATCACGAAGCCGCGGGCCAGCTGGTCGGCCATCTGCCAGAACTGGTCGCCGGTGCGCTGGAACCCGAACATCGAGTAGAAGACGTACACCGGGATCAGCGGCTCGCCGTGGGTGGCGTAGGACGAGCCGGCGGCGATCAGCGAGGCGGTGCAGCCGGCCTCGGAGATGCCGTCGTGCAGCATCTGGCCGGTCGGCGACTCCTTGTACGCCAGCAGCAGATCGCGGTCGACCGACTCGTAGGTCTGGCCGAGCGGGTTGTAGATCTTCGCCGACGGGAACAGCGAGTCCATGCCGAAGGTGCGGTACTCGTCGGGCGCGATCGGCACGAAGCGGTTGCCGATGCCCTTGTCCCGCATCAGGTCCTTGAGCACCCGGACGAACGCCATGGTGGTGGCGATGGTCTGGTTGCCGGAACCCTTCTTGACCGCCTTGTACGCGTCGTCGCCCGGCAGCTCCAGCTGGCGCGGCCGCACCTTGCGGGTCGGCACGTAGCCGCCCAGCTCCCTGCGGCGGTCGTGCATGTACTGGATCTCCTCCGAGTCACGGCCCGGGTGGTAGTAGGGCGGGTAGCCCTCCTCCAGCTGCTTGTCCGTGATCGGGATGTGCAGGCGGTCGCGGAAGCGCTTCAGGTCCTCGACCGTGAGCTTCTTCATCTGGTGCGTCGCGTTGCGGCCCTCGAAGTTGGGGCCCAGCGTCCAGCCCTTGACGGTCTGGGCGAGGATGACCGTCGGCTGGCCCTTGTGCTCGCGGGCCGCCTTGAACGCCGCGTACACCTTGGCGTGGTCGTGGCCGCCGCGACCCAGGTGCTGGATCTGCTGGTCGGTCATGTTCTCGACCATCTTGCGCAGGCGCAGGTCGCTGCCGAAGAAGTTCTCGCGGATGTACGCGCCGGTCTCGGTGGCGTAGGTCTGGAACTGGCCGTCCACCGTGGTGTTGAGCTTGTTCACCAGGACGCCGTCGCGGTCCTGCGCGAGCAGCGGGTCCCAGCTGCGGTCCCAGACGAGCTTGATCACGTTCCAGCCGGCGCCCCGGAACTGGGACTCCAGCTCCTGGATGATCTTGCCGTTGCCGCGGACCGGGCCGTCCAGGCGCTGCAGGTTGCAGTTGACCACGAAGGTCAGGTTGTCCAGACCCTCGCGGGCCGCCAGCGACAGCTGGCCCAGCGACTCCGGCTCGTCCATCTCGCCGTCGCCGAGGAAGGCGTACACGTGCGAGTCGGAGGTGTCCTTGATGCCGCGGTGCTCCAGGTAGCGGTTCATCCGGGCCTGGTAGATCGCGCCGAGCGGGCCGAGGCCCATCGAGACGGTCGGGAACTCCCAGAAGTCCGGCATCAGCCGCGGGTGCGGGTAGCTGGACAGGCCGTACGGAGCCTTCGACTTCTCCTGGCGGAACGCGTCGAGCTGCTGCTCGCTCAGCCGGTCCAGCAGGAAGGCGCGGGCGTAGATGCCGGGGGAGGCGTGACCCTGGAAGAAGATCTGGTCGCCGGACTCGCCCTCGGCGTCCTTGCCGCGGAAGAAGTAGTTGAAGCCCACGTCGTACAGCGACGCGGAGGAGGCGAAGGTGGCGATGTGGCCGCCCACGCCGATGCCCGGGCGCTGGGCCCGGGAGACCATGACGGCCGCATTCCAGCGGGTCGCGTTGAGGACCTTGCGCTCGATCTCCTCGTTGCCGGGGAAGAACGGCTCGTCCTTGGTGGCGATGGTGTTGACGTAGTCCGTGCTGCGCATCTCGGGCACGGCGACACGCTTCTCGCGGGCGCGCTCGATCAGGCGGAGCATCAGGTAGCGGGCACGCTCGCGCCCCCGCTCGTCGATGGCCGCGTCAAGCGACTCCAGCCATTCCGCGGTCTCCTCGGGATCGAAGTCCGGGACCTGACTCGGAAGGCCGCCAATGATGATCGGGTTGCGATCGGATCCGGAAGCCACGCTGTTCCTTCACTGTCGGTCGAAACTGAGGTGTGTCGCGCCGCCTCCATCGTGCTACCGCGCTCGGAGATCCGTCATCTCTACCGATCGGTAACCGTTCCGCCTGGTGGGCGGTACGGTCTGGCGGTGTGCGGCTCAGGCGCTGTCGCCTGCGCCGCGCACCACCGGGTGTTACGAACAGAGGTGGTCCGACCTGGTTGCCCGACCGTCCGATGGCGGGCGGTCGGGGTGAGGGCCAACAGGAGACTCTACGCCCGCGTACGCGCGGACCCGAATGCCGTTCGTATCTCGGGCACGCGTACGCCCTGTGGGCCGGGACCACCCGAAGCATCCTTGTCCTACGCAGAGAAGGGCAAATCGGTGTGATTCCCGACACGTCGACCGGCGTGTTTCGGTGCGACACGTCAACCTTTGGAGGGGATCGGGGGTCGGGTACTTGCGCGAACCGCCGCGCCCGTGTGGACTACGGCCACAGCCTCGGCATGGACGCCGGGCCGAATACTGGAGGTTATTCCCGTGAGCGCGACCGCGGACCCCGCGGACAAGTCCAACCCGGCGCACCGTCTCGGCTTCGAAGAAGGCCAGATCATCCAGGAGCTGGGGTACGACGAAGACACTGACCAGGACCTCCGCGAAGGCATCGAGGAGATCACCGGGACGGATCTCGTCGACGAGGACTACGACGACGTCGCCGACGCCGTCCTGCTGTGGCACCGCGACGACGACGGGGATCTCACCGACTCCCTCGTCGACGCCCTGGAATACCTTGCGGAGGGCGGCCTGATCTGGCTGCTGACGCCCAAGACCGGCCGGGACGGCCACATCGAGGCCTCGGACATCGCGGACGCGGCCAAGACCGCCGGTCTCTCGCAGACCAGCTCGATCGCGATCGCCAAGGACTGGGCGGCCACCCGCCTGGCCACCAAGGCCGCGAAGTCGGGCAAGCGCTGACCGCCCCCGGCGTCGCCGAACGCACCTGAGCACGGCCCGGCCGGGCCTCGCCGGAACTTCCTCCGGTGAGGCCCGGCCGCGTCCGTTTCCCGGCCGGGGGCGCCGGCGGGGGGTGTGCTCGGGGCCGTCACGGTCGCGCCGTCGGCCGGGGTCGGGGCCGCGGTCGCCGGGGTACCGGTGCGCCCGGGCGCGCGTTCGCCGAGGGCGAAAGCGGCTGGGTGCGGGGCCGGCGCCCTCACTCGTCCGGCGGAATCGGTCCGGGCGGATGGGAGGATGTGGCTCGCCGCGCCCGCCGCGCGGCACTGTCGCGTCAGAAAGGTCCCACCATGGCCATCGAGGTCGGTACCCAGGCTCCGGACTTCGAGCTGAAGAACCAGCACGGCGAGCTGGTCAAGCTCTCCGACTTCCGGGGCGAGAAGAACGTCGTCCTGGTCTTCTACCCGTTCTCCTTCACCGGCGTCTGCACCGGCGAGGTCTGCGCGATCCAGAACGAGCTGCCGCGGCTGCAGAACGACGACGTGCAGGTGCTCGGCGTCTCCAACGACTCGCCGTTCACCCAGCGCGTCTTCGCCGAGCAGCAGGGCCTGGAGTACCCGCTGCTGTCGGACTTCTGGCCGCACGGCGAGGTCTCCCGGGCGTACGGCGTCTTCGACGAGGAGAAGGGCTGCGCGGTGCGCGGCACCTTCGTGATCGACAAGGCCGGCGTGGTCCGCTGGAGCGTCGTCAACGACCTGCCGGACGCCCGCGACGAGCAGGAGTACCTGAAGGTCCTCGGCGCGCTCTGAGGCCCCCTGGACGCCCTGCGGGCCCGGTCCGGCCGAGATTCGAACAGCCACGCCGGGCCCGTTCCCCGTCCGGTACGGGAACCCGGCACTACGATCGGTCCGTTGGCTGGTCAGAGGCCCGGCGGCAACCGCCGGCCGGCGCCTTGAACCGCACCACGGGGGCACCGCGACGTGCCTCCCGAATCTTGGAGGACAAGTGGGTGTCAGCCTGAGCAAGGGCGGCAATGTCTCGCTCACCAAGGAGGCTCCCGGCCTGAGCGCCGTGGTCGTCGGCCTTGGCTGGGACGTCCGCACCACCACCGGTACGGACTTCGACCTGGACGCCAGTGCCCTGCTCTGCAACGACCAGGGCAGGGTCGACAAGGACGGAAACTTCGTCTTCTTCAACAACCTGAAGAGCCCCGACGGCTCGGTCGAGCACACCGGTGACAACCTCACCGGTGAGGGCGAGGGCGACGACGAGGCCATCAAGGTCAACCTGGCGACCGTCCCGGCGGACGTACAGAAGATCGTCTTCCCGGTCTCGATCTACGACGCGGAGAACCGGACCCAGAACTTCGGCCAGGTCCGCAACGCGTTCATCCGCGTGGTGAACCAGGCCGACAACAAGGAGCTGGCCCGGTACGACCTCTCCGAGGACGCCTCGACCGAGACCGCGATGGTCTTCGGCGAGCTGTACCGCAACGGCGCCGAGTGGAAGTTCCGCGCCATCGGCCAGGGCTACGCCTCCGGTCTGCGCGGCATCGCCCAGGACTTCGGCGTCAACGTCTGAGTCGGGCGCGGGCCCTTCGTGGCCTGACGGAGCACCACCGGCCGGGGCGGCCGCGGACGCGAGGCGTCGGCGGCCGCCCCGGCTCCGTGCTGCCCCGACGCACTGGAAGGATGGGAGTTCAGGAAGTTCAGCCGGCCAAAAGCGGCCGGACGGGGCCGCGGGGGAATACACCTGAGATGCGCCCCGGAGGCAAGGAGGAAGGACAGACATGAGTGTCACGCTCGCCAAGGGCGGCAATGTCTCGCTCACCAAGGCCGCACCGAACCTGACGCAGGTGCAGATCGGTCTGGGCTGGGACGCCCGCTCGACCACGGGTGCGCCGTTCGACCTCGACGCGAGCGCCCTGCTCTGCTCGGGCGGACGGGTGCTCGGCGACGAGTACTTCGTCTTCTACAACAACCTCAAGAGCCCCGAGGGCTCGGTCGAGCACACCGGTGACAACCTCACCGGTGAGGGCGAGGGCGACGACGAGGTCGTTCTGGTCAACCTGGAGCTGGTTCCGGTCCAGGTGGACAAGGTGGTCTTCGCGGTGTCGATCTACGACGCCGAGTCCCGGCTGCAGAACTTCGGCCAGGTGCGCAACGCGTACATCCGGGTGGTCAACTCGGTGGACCAGCAGGAGATCGCCCGTTACGACCTGACCGAGGACGCGTCCAGCGAGACCGCGATGATCTTCGGCGAGCTGTACCGCTACGCGGGGGAGTGGAAGTTCCGCGCGGTGGGCCAGGGGTACGCCTCCGGCCTGCGTGGCATTGCCCTCGATTTCGGCGTAAACGTACAGTAAAGGTCGGAAAATCGCATTCGACGAGCCCGTTCAACGATTAAAAGAACAGAGGGCAGTGCGGGGGTGACCTGACCGGGCCCGGCCCGGTCAGGGCGTCTCAGGACGACGCCGCACCCGTGGCACGCCCTGAGCCCGAAAGGTAATCAAATCCCGTGTTCCTCCGCACATTCGGCTGGTCATTCGCGATCACCGTCATCGGCCTGATCGCAGCCGGTCTGCTCTGGGGGGCAGAAGGATTCGGCATCGTGCTGATCCTCTCCATCCTGGAGATCTCCCTGTCGTTCGACAACGCGGTGGTCAACGCCACGGTGTTGAAGCGGATGAACCCGTACTGGCAGAAGATCTTCCTCACCGTCGGCGTGCTGATCGCCGTCTTCGGTATGCGGCTGGTCTTCCCGCTGCTGGTGGTCGGCCTCACCGCGCACCTCAACCCCGCGACGGTCGTCGACCTCGCGCTCAACTCGGACAAGACGTTCAACGGCTCCACGTACGGCCAGTACCTGGAGGCGGCCAACCCGGCCATCGCGGCCTTCGGTGGCGTCTTCCTGCTGATGATCTTCCTCGACTTCATCTTCGAGGAGAAGGACTACAACTGGCTGGCCTGGATCGAGCGCCCGCTGGAGAAGGTCGGCAAGCTGGAGGCCTTCTCGTCGGTCGTCGCGCTGGTCGCGCTCCTGCTGGCGGCCAACTTCTTCGCCGAGGAGCACGCCGAGACGGTGCTGCTCGCCGGCATCCTGGGCCTGGTCACCTACCTCGTCGTGAACGGCCTGTCCTCGATCTTCGAGTCGGGCCTGGAGGAAGAGGAGGAGAAGGAGGCGGAGGCCGAGAAGTCCGGGAAGTCCATCATCCAGGTGGGCGGCAAGGCCGCGTTCTTCCTCTTCCTCTACCTGGAGGTCCTGGACGCCTCGTTCTCCTTCGACGGTGTGGTCGGCGCGTTCGCCATCTCCAGTGACATCTTCATGATCACGCTGGGCCTCGGTATCGGCGCCATGTACATCCGTTCGCTGACCGTCTTCCTGGTCCGCAAGGGCACCCTGGACGACTACGTCTACCTGGAGCACGGCGCGCACTACGCGATCGGCGCGCTCTCGGCGATCCTGCTGGTCGGCATCAAGTACCACATCCCGGAGATCGTCACCGGCCTGATCGGTGTCGCCTTCATCGGTCTGGCGCTCGGCTCGTCGGTCCTGCGCAACCGCCGCGAGGCCGCCGAGGGCGGAGACGGTGGCGAGGAGCGGGAACTGGTGAGCGCCGGCGAGTAGCGGCCCTTCCGCCTTCCCCGGCAAGCACAACGGCCGCCCCCACATCCCCGGGGGCGGCCGTTGCGCGTTCTCGCGTCTGCGGAGTACGCGGAGTACTCGGTGGTTGAGCAGGGCGGGTCCGGGCCCGGCTCAGGCTCGCTGCGGGCTCGGGCCCGGACCAGACCCGGTGCCGGCGCTCAGCCGAGCTGCTGCTCGATGGCGCGCAGCTTGCGCTCCAGGGAGTCCAGCTTGGGCATCGACAGGGTGTCGTCGTCGGCCGTCAGGTCGATGGTCGAGCTGCGGTAGGACGAGGAGGAACCGGTGTAGGAGGAGTCGGCGGAGCCGGCCGAGGACGAACCGACGGCGGCGCGGGGCCGGCGGCCGGCGTCCAGGGCGCTCATGGACGCGGGCTCCAGCGACGAGGCGCCGGTCTGGGAGGTGCTGTCGGCGTCAGCGGCTAGGGCAGGCTCCGTAGCGCTCGGGCCGTCTCCGGCAGCGGTGAGCGCGGGCACCTGACGGCCGCCACGGGCCCGGGCGAGCATGCCGCCCTGGCGCGAGATGGCCTTGAGCTCGGCGCGCTCGCGCCGGTCGGCGCTCCGGGCGCGCAGCTTGGCGTCCATCTTCGCCTGGCGCTCCTCGCGGACCTCCTCGACCGCCTCGTCCAGGCTGCGGACGTTCTCCAGCAGCATCAGCGACCAGGCGGCGTAGGTCTCGCGGGGAGCCCGCATCCAGCGGACGATGCGGATCTGCGGCAGCGGGCGCGGGACGAGGCCCTGCTCGCGGAGGGCGGCCTTACGGGTCTGCTTCAGCGCCCGGTCGAACAGGATCGCGGCCGAGATCGACATACCGGAGAAGAACTCCGGGGCGCCGTCGTGCGACATGCCACGCGGGGCGTGCACCCAGTTGAACCAGGCCGAGGCGATCGCGAACACCCAGACCAGCAGGCGCGAGCCGAGGGCCGCGTCACCGTGGCTGGCCTCGCGCACGGCGAGCACCGAGCAGAACATCGCGGCGCCGTCCAGACCGAACGGGACGAGGTACTCCCAGCCGTTGGAGAGGCCCAGGTTCTCCTTGCCGAAGCCCACCAGACCGTGGAACGACAGTGCGGCCGCGACGCCGGCGCAGCAGAACAGCAGGACGTAGGAGGAGATCCCGTAGATCATCTCCTTGCGGCGGCGGCGGTCCTCGCTGCGCTCCCAGGAGTCACCCGACTCCTCGGCCTTGGTGTTCTTGAAGCGCAGGGTCGCCACCAGGATGGCGGTGAACAGCAGGGCTGCGCCGCCGACGACGGTCCAGACCAGCTGTATGGAGGTCAGGTTCATTGCGGGTCGGGCCTCGGGTTTCCGCAGGGGACAGGTCACAGTGCGACACAGGCGGTCAGGTTCGTGAAGAGGAACCGCGCCTGACGGTGCGTCGTCGCCGTCGGGCGAGCCCGCCGCGCCGGGGCGGGAGCGGACGGGACACCTGTGCGGCTAGACGATATCGCGTCCGAAGGGGCGGCATGTTACGGGAGGGGGGCTTGGCCCCGCCAATCGACCCGCCGGTGGCTCGAGATGGCCGCCCCGACGGCATCCCGGGAACGTGGATGGGTAGGGGAGTCGGGGTACCCGGCGGCCGGGCTGATGCCCGATCATGGAGCGGCGGACCGTCAGATCGACTGGCGGACCTTGGGAGGACGGGAATGGCCTCGATCTGGGAGTACCTGCGCGGGGAGCGGAACACTTTCGACCCGGGCGGGCAGCACAAGATCACGCTCACCAAGTCGACCCCGCACCACGCGATCACCGGGGCCGCCGCCACCACCGGCTACCTGTACGTCAATCTGCACTGGACCACGCGGATAGCGGCTTCGGGGCCGAGCGCCAGGGACATGGTCAAGCGCTGGTTCAGCCCGCGCATCCTCAGCCCGATGGAGCCGGACTCCCAGGCGGGCGGGCAGGTCAACGTCGACCTCGACCTGGCCTGCATGTACGAACTGGCCGACGGCAGCCGGGGAGTGGTGCAGCCGCTCGGTGGCTTCTTCGGGGACCTGCAGCACCCGCCGTACATCAAGCTCAGCGGCGACGACCAGTACGGGGCGCCGTCCGGCGAGACGATGTACGTCAACCTGGAGAAGAAGGACCAGTTCAAGCGGCTGCTCATCTTCGTCTACATCTACGACGGCACGCCCGCCTTCGAACAGGCCAACGCGGTCGTGACGATCGTGCCGCAGACCGGGCCGCGGATCGAGATCAAGCTGGAGGAGCGGGCGGCGGCCGCGCGGTCCTGTGCGGTGGTGCTGATCGAGAACGTCGGGGACAACCAGCTGACGGTGCGTCGCGAGGTGCGTTACGTGAACGGCTTCCAGGCGGACATCGACCGGCTGTACGGCTTCGGGATGCAGTGGCAGCGCGGTTACAAGGGCGGGGCGGGGGCGGAGTAGCGGCGGGCGGGGACGGGAGCCCCTGTCCGGCCGGGCAGGGGTTTCGACAGACCCTAACGGGGCTGGAACTGCGGGCCCTGCGGCGGCAGCGCGAACTCCTCCCCGGCGGCCGGGGGCCGGGCGGGCGAGGGCTGCTGCGGTGGCTGGTGCTGGGGCGGCTGGGGCTGTGCGGTGCTGTTCGGCGGGTAGCCGTAGCCGTCGGCCTGCTGCTGCGGTGGGTAGCCGTAGCCGGGCGAGGAATGCTGCTGGGAGGTCTGCGGGGGCTGCTGGGGGTACCCGTAGCCGCCGCGCTGGTGCTGCGGCTGCTGCTGGGGCGACTGCTGGGGGTAGCCGTACCCGGGCTGTTGCGTCGGGGGCGCCGGAGGGACGGGCGGGGTGCTCGGCGGCACGGTGGGCGGCGCCAGCGGCGGTGGGGGAGGGGGGACCGGTGCGGCGGTGACCGGTGCGACGGTGGGTGGCTGCGGCACCGGCGGCGTCAGGGTGTAGGTGCCGGGCTCGGCCCGCGAGGCCGGGTGCGGGTCCGGCAGGACACCGCGCGGGTCCGGGGCCGGGTCGGTGGTGGTGCGGGCGGTGGCGGCGTGCGCGGTCGGGTCGGCGGCCGTGCCCTGGGCGTCGCCCGCCTCGTCGTCGACGGTGATGCCGAAGTCGGTGGCCAGCCCGATCAGCCCGGAGGCGTAGCCCTGGCCGACCGCCCGGAACTTCCAGGCCCCGGCCCTGCGGTAGAGCTCGCCCGCGACCAGCGCGGTGACATCGTCGGCCTCGGGCATCGGGAACTCGGCGAGCGCGGGCGCGCCCTCGCCGGTGGCGGCGTCGAAGAGCAGCACGCGCAGCCCCGCCACCGCGCGGAACGAGCCGCCCTCGGAGGAGCCGGCCAGCACCACCCGGTCCACCTCGGCCGGCAGCTTGCCGAGCTCGACCTCCACGGTGTCGGTGATCTCGGCGCCCCCGCCGGTCTGCTGCTTCGGCAGGTGGCGCACCAGGCCGGAGGGGTGGCGCGGCTGGTTGTAGAAGACGAAGTCGGCATCGGAACGGACCCTGCCGTCGGGGCCCAGCAGCAGCGCGGACGCGTCCACGTCCGGTGCGCCGGACGTGGCGCTCCAGCGCAGCACGGCGCGGACCGCGGCCACCGGCAGTGCGATGTTGGCGCCCTTGGCCATCACGTGCGTCATAGCCGACCATCCTGCCTGTTCGCCACCCCTTCGGACAACGTGACCGAAGGAGGCGGAATGGTAGGGGACTTTGCCAACGCTTGCGCTTTGTGAAGTGGAGGGTAACCTTCCGAGAATTCGATGTTTCGGAACCGTATTCGACCGGAAGCCGTCCGTACGATGGGCGGCGGGAAGCCCCCCGGGGGGTTCGGCGGGGGGTAATCAGCAGCGCGTGCCCGGGAACCACCGCGCCCGGTGGGCCGGTTAACCATGGTGTTGCCCCGCACCCGGAACGGGGCCCGACGGCCCGCACTCCGACCCCCGCACCCGAACACCTCGCTCCCCCGCCCGGACCGGCGGTCGCACACCCCTGAGGAGAGCACCATGCGCCATTTCGGCCACCTCGCCGACGACGTACGCGGCCGGCTCTTCCTCGAACAGCCCCGGTCCTTCTCCGCGGGGAGCGAGGCGGCCGTGCTCGCCACCGCCCTCGGCGCGACCCTCTACAGCCCCGCCACCAGGCCCACGCTGCGCTCCGACATCCGCAGGCAGGCCGCCCGGGGCGTGGTCTCGATGGTGCTCTGCCTGGAGGACGCGATCGCCGACCACGAGGTGACCGCCGCCGAGGCCAATCTGGTCGCGCAGCTCGGCGAGCTCCTCGGAGAGGTGTCCGGAGAGGCCTCCGGAAAGGCGTCCGGGGAACTCCCCGGAGGGGGCTCGGGGGAGCTCTCGGGCGGGTTCTCCGAAAAGGGTGCGGGCGGGGGCGAGGGGGCGGTTTTCGGGGGAGATTCCGGGGAGGTCTCCACGGATTGCACACATGACCTCCCGTTGCTCTTCATCAGAGTTCGCACGGCCTCCCAGATCACCGACCTCGCCGATCGACTCGGCCCGGCCGTCGGGCTGCTCACCGGGTTCGTCCTGCCGAAGTTCACCGAGGAGAGCGGCGGCGACTTCCTGGAGGCGCTGACCGCCGCCGAGACCGCCACCGGCCGGCGGCTGTTCGCCATGCCCGTCCTGGAGTCACCCGAGCTGGCCCACCTGGAGACCCGCCGCGAGCAGCTGTTCGGCATCGCCCGCCTGCTCGACAAGTACCGCGAGCGCGTCCTCGCCGTCCGCCTCGGCGTCACCGACCTGTGCTCCGCGTACGGGCTGCGCCGCTCGCCGGACCTCACCGCGTACGACGTCTCGCTGGTCGCGGCGGTGATCGGGGACGTGGTGAACGTGCTCGGCCGGGCCGACGGCACCGGGTTCACCGTCACCGGGCCGGTCTGGGAGTACTTCCCGGTCCAGGAGCGGATGTTCAAGCCGCAGCTGCGCCGCACCCCGTTCGCCGAGGCCGAGCCCTCCGGGGAGGCCGTGCGCCAGCGGATCATCGAGCACGACCTGGACGGGCTGATCCGCGAGATCGAACTCGACCGGGCCAACGGCCTGCTGGGCAAGACCTGCATCCACCCCAGCCACGTCCCCGCCGTGCACGCGCTCTCGGTGGTCACGCACGAGGAGTACTGCGACGCGCGGGACATCCTCGACCAGGAGCGCGGCGGGGGCGGGGTGCTGCGCTCGGCGTACACCAACAAGATGAACGAGGCCAAGCCGCACCGGGCCTGGGCGGAGCGGGTGTTGCTGCGGGCCGAGGTGTTCGGGGTGGCCCGGGAGGACGTCAGCTTCGCCGAACTGCTCTCGGCCTGCCTCTGTGGCTGAGGCCGTGGCCGGGTCGGGGGCATCTGGCCGGGCCCGTGGCCCGGCTGAGGCCGGGCGCTGATCGGCGGCGGGGGCCGGCCGGTATCCAAGGACAATCGCACCACCGAAAGCACCGAAAGCAGGGCCAGTAGTGACAGCACAGCACGTGTGGACCGGACGTTGGGTCGCCGACCGGGTCGGCGTCGGCCTGACCGGCTCCGACCGGCTCCCCGAACTGGTCGGCCTGGCCCTGCGGGAGAACAGGAAACGCGCCCACCTGCTGGTCTCCACCGTGCTCGGCAAGCACGTCCCGCAGCGGCCCTCCGTGGTCCACGGCGCCGGCCTGGACCTCGGCCGCCGGGTGCGCGAACTGCTGGGCGGGGAGACGGCCGCGCGCGCCGTCGTCCTCGGCTACGCCGAGACCGCCACCGGCCTCGGCCACAGTGTCGCCGACGGCCTGGACGCCCCGTACCTGCACTCCACCCGTCGCCCGGTGGCGGGCGTGGAGCCGGTCGGCGGCTTCGAGGAGGAGCACTCGCACGCCACCTCCCACCTGCTGCTGCCCGCAGACCCCCGGCTGCTCGCCGGGAACGGCCCGCTGGTCCTCGTCGACGACGAGTTCTCGACCGGCAACACCGTGCTCAACACCATCCGCGAACTGCACGCCCGCCACCCGCGCGAGCACTACGTCGTCGTCGCGCTGGTCGACCTGCGCGGCGAGGCCGACCAGCGGCGGCTCGCCGAAACCGCCGCCGAACTCGGCACCCGGATCGACCTGGTGGCCGCCGCCGGCGGAGGCGTCGACCTGCCCGCCGACATCCTGACGCGCGCCGAGCGGCTGATCGCCGAGGTCGGTCCGGCCCCCGCGCCGCCCCCGGCCACGCCCGCCCCGCTCGTCCGGATCGCCCTCGACTGGCCCGCCGGTCTGCCGGACGGCGGCCGGCACGGCTTCACCACCGCGCACCGCGCCCACCTGGACGCCGTGCTGCCGAGGCTGGCCGGGCAGCTGGCCGACGGGCTCGACGGGCTCGACAATGGCCGGGAGAACGGCCGGGTGCTCGTGCTCGGCTTCGAGGAGCTGATGTACGCCCCGCTGCGACTGGCCGGCGCGCTCGCGGACCGGCTCGGTGAGGAGCGGGTCCGCTACTCCACCACCACCCGCTCGCCCGTCCTCGCGGTGGACGACCCCGGCTACGCCATCCGCACCCGGCTGGCCTTCCCCGCCCACGACGACCCGCGCGACGACTCCCCGCGCGAGCGCTTCGCCTACAACGTCGCCCCCGGCGCCGACCCCGCCCGCCGGTTCGACGCGATCGTGCTGGTGGTGGACGACGTCGCCGACACGCCCGCCCTGTACGAGGGCGAGCGGGCGCTGCTGACCCAGCTGCGGCAGGTCACCGACCGGGTGGTGCTCGCCGTGCTGCCGTCCCACCGGCCGGGCGGTCCCGGGGCCACGGACCCCGGGCCGGTGGGCCGGGCCGTCGACCCGGCGCTGCCGCGTCCGCTGTACGGCCCCGCGTTCTCGTCCTACCGCCCCGACGAGGTGGCCTGGCTGCTCAAGGACCTCTCCGACGTCCCGCTGGAGGCCCCCACCGAGGAGCGCGAGGAGGCCGTGCAGAACGGCGGCGCGCACTACGCCGAGTCACTGCCGGTCGAGTACCAGCCCAGCCCCGAGTACCAGGAGCTGTTCCACCAGGCCCTGCGGGTCTCCGCCCGGCGGATCGCGCTCGCCGTCGGCACCGTCGCCGAGACCCTGCTGCGCGAGCGCGGCCGCGGCCTGGTACTCGCCTCGCTGGCCCGGGCCGGCACGCCCGTCGGCATCCTGATCCGCCGCTGGTACGCCTTCGCGCACGGTCTGGACACCCCGCACTACGCCGTCTCGATCATTCGCGGCCGGGGCATCGACCCCGTCGCCGTGCGCTACCTGGACGCCCACCACCACGCCCCCGACGTGGTGTTCCTCGACGGCTGGACCGGCAAGGGCGCGATCACCCGCGAACTCGCCGACGCCCTCGCCGGCACCGCGTTCAACCCCGGCCTGGCCGTCCTCGCCGACCCCGGCCGCTGCGTGCGCACCTACGGCACCCGGGACGACTTCCTCATCCCCTCCGCCTGCCTCAACTCGACCGTCTCCGGCCTGGTTTCGCGCACCGTGCTGCGCGGTGACCTCATCGGCCCCGACGACTTCCACGGAGCCAAGCACTACACCGAGCTGGCCGGCGGCGACGTCTCCGGGGCCTTCCTCGACACCGTCGCCGACCACTTCGCCGACGTCCGGGCGGAGGCCGTCGCGGCCGCGGACCTCCTGGTCGCCGAGGGCCGCCTCGGCACGGGGGACCGCGACCCCGACTGGGCCGGCTGGGCCGCCGTCGAGCGGATCAGCGCCGAGTACGGCATCGACAACGTCAACCTGGTCAAGCCGGGCGTCGGCGAGACCACCCGGGTCATGCTGCGCCGTGTCCCCTGGCGGGTCCTGGCCCGCCGCGGCAGCGGAGCCGACCTGGACCACGTCCGCCTGCTCGCCGCGCAGCGCGGCGTCCCGGTGGAGGAGGTCGACGATCTGCCGTACTCCTGCGTCGGCCTCATCCACCCCCGTTACAGTCGTGGAGCGACCGGTGCCGCCGGCACAGCCGTTCTGGTGAAGGAGTCCTGAGCCCGATGAGCCGTTTCCTGGTCGCCAGCGACCTCGACCGCACCCTGATCTACTCCAACCGCGCCCTCGCCCTGGACGTGCCCGACCGGCTCGCCCCGCGACTGCTCTCGGTGGAGGTGCACGACGGCAAGGCGCTCTCGTTCATGACCGAGCAGGCCGCCGAGCTGCTGGCCGAACTCGCCCGGGAGGCCGTCCTCGTCCCCGCCACCACCCGGACCAGGACGCAGTACGAACGCGTCAACCTGCCCGGCCCGACGCCAGGTTGGGTGCCGGCCTACGCGATCTGCAGCAACGGCGGCCAGCTGATCGTCGACGGCGTACCGGACGAGGACTGGCGCGCCGAGGTGGCCGGCCGGCTGGCCACCGCGTCGGTGCCGCTCGCCGAGGTCGTCGAGCACCTGGCGCTCTGCGCGGACCCGGAGTGGACGCACAAGCGCCGGGTCGCCGACGAGCTCTTCGCCTACCTGGTCGTCGAGCGCGCCGAGCTGCCGGCCGGCTGGCTCGACGAACTCACCGGCTGGTGCGCCGAACGCGGCTGGACGGTCTCGCTCCAGGGCCGCAAGGTGTACGCCGTCCCGGCGCCGCTGAGCAAGAGCGCGGCGCTCGCGGAGGTCGAGCGGCGGCTCGGTGGGGCGGTCGTGCTGGCGGCCGGCGACTCGCTGCTCGACGCGGACCTGCTGCTCGCCGCCGACGCCGCCTGGCGCCCCGGGCACGGCGAGCTCGCCGACAGCGGCTGGACGGCCCCCGGCGTCACCGCGCTCGACCAGGTCGGGGTGGCCGCCGGGGAGGAGATCGTCCGTCAGTTCCTGGGCCGGGTGCGGGGCGAGGTCGAGGCGGTGGCGGTCGGGTAGGCGGGGTCGGCTGTTCGGTGCCGGCTGTTCGTGGCTGGGGGTGCCCGGCGTGGCTAGCCGCAGCAGCCGCCGCCGCAGCAGCCGCCCCCGCCACCGGACGGCGCCTGCTGCGGGGCGCCGCCGGAGGCCGCGCCGGTGACGGCGACGGTCGACAGCAGTTTCACGGTGTCCTCGTGCCCCTGCGGGCAGACCGCCGGGTCGTTGGCCTGCGCCATCGCGCGGCGGAGTTCGAAGGTGGCGCCGCAGGAGCGGCAGCGGAAGTCGTAGCGTGGCATACCGGCAGCGTACCCAGCCCGCCGTCGGATGAGCCGTCCGAGGGGCGCGGATCCCGGCACGGCTCTCCGGCAGCCCCTCCGACGTCTTCTACGGTTCTCCGGTCGGGCTACCGCTGGCTGCCCAGGTCGCCCCGGATCAGCTCCACCACCCGCGCCGCCGACTCCCGCACCGCCGCGAGCTCGGTCAGGAAGTGCCAGTAGTCGGGGTGCCGCCCGGCCGCCTCCAGCGTGGCCACCGCCCGGTCCAGCCGCCCCACCGCGGCGTCCAGTGGACCGGCGTGCCGGGGGTCCGGAGCCTGCCGGCCCGCCATCGCGAGCCGCTGGGCGTCGCGGAGGGCGAACCTGGTCCGCTCGATCTCGCGGTTCGGGTCGTGCTGTACCTCGTTCAGCTGCCGCAGCCGCTCGTTGACGGCGACCACCGAGCCGTCCGCCGTGTCCAGCAGGGCGCGCACCGTACCGATCGCGCCCGTCGCGTCCGCCCAGCGCTGCTCATCGCGCGCCCGCGCCGCCTCCGCGAGCTTCTGCTCGGCCGCGCGCCCCGTCTCCGCCACCTGGTCCGGCACCCGCTGGAGGTCCTGCCAGCACGCCGTGCTGAACCGCCGGCGCAACTCGCTCAGCGCCGGCTCGACCGTGGCCGCCTTGGTCTCCAGCGCCTGGATCCGGGTCCGCAGACTGGCCACCCGCCGGTCGATCTCCCGTGCCCGCTCCGGCAACTGCCCCGCGTCCGCCGCGATCGCGTCCGCGCGCTCCTGCACGTTCTCGGCGCGCTGCAGCGTCGCCGCCACCCCGTGCCGGGCCGCGCCCTCGTTCAGCCGCCCCAGCTCCGGCGCCAGCTCCGCCAGCCGCGTCGCCAGATCGTCCGCCCGCAGCCCGGCCCCGCGCACCGCCTCCAGCGCGGTGGTCGCGGCGAGCAGTGAACGCTTCGCCTGCTCCACCGCCGGGGTCACCCGCATCAGCTGCGACTCGGCGTGCTGCAGCACCGGCTGCAGCCGCTCCAGGAAGGCGTTCAGCTCCGCCTGCGCCGAGCCCAGCTGCCCCTTCACGTCCTCCAACTGGTGCCGCGCCCGGGCCGCCGCACCCGCCTCCAGCTCCTCCGCGTCCAGATCGTGCGCGTCCAGCGCCGCCAGGTAGTTCACGGTCACCTGGTCGATCCGGCCGGAGATCGCCTCGAAGTCCGCCGTCGCCCGTCGCGCCGTCGCACCGTCCTCCGCCGCGCGCACCGTCTCCACCGCCAGCCGCACGTCGCGCTGCGTCGAGTCCAGCTCGTAGAAAGCCTGTTGCGCCGCGTCCCGGGCCGCCTTGGCGTCCGCCCGCATGCTCTCGCCGCCGCGCCGCCCCCACCAGCCGCCGCCGGCCCCGAACGACGCCGCCCCGGCAGCCCCCAGCGCACCCGCGACCACCAACGGCAGCACCAGCGCCTCGACCGCCGCACTCCCCAGCCGCCGCCCTCGCCCGCTCCCGTCGGCCACTCTCACTGCGCGCTCCCTGCTCCGACCGCTGATCCGCCACCCATTCTTCCCGATCACCCCGCCCCACCGGCACCCCACCCGTCCCACTCCCCGACCACCTGCACGACACCACCCCCCGGACCAGGTACCCTAGGCAGTCGTCGTGCCCCCACCAGGCCGCGACAGGGGGCGCGTAGCTCAGTGGTAGAGCGCTGCTCTTACAAAGCAGATGTCGGCGGTTCGAAACCGTCCGCGCCCACCAGTCCTTGGGGCCAGTTCAAGAGGAATGATCCTCCCGAACTGGCCCTTGATCCTTGCGGTCGACGTTCACGATCTTGTCGCCGACCCACACAGGGGCGCTTTGAGTTGCTCGCCCCCCAGACCGCGGAGCGTGCAGGAGTCGCCGAGGTGCTGCCGGGATACCTTGGCAGCCAGGCGGACGAGCAACTACGAATTCAAGGACGCGTGTTGCGCGCCAGGGCGCCAGCCTTGCTGCTCGCCTCGCACCCCGTCTTCGCCCGGGGGCGGGTGGCGGCCGGTCGCGCCAAGCGCCGGACCGGAAGGGATGGGTACAGGCCTCTACCGGCTGTGGCTGGCGACGGGTGGCCTTACGGTCTTACCCACATCCCTGTCCGGGACCCGCGTTGAGCAAGAACGGGGGCAACTCGGTCAGATCGCGGGCAAGCGAGGAGCCTGCCCGATTCGCGGGGCAGTTCGCGGTCCCCGATCATGCTTGGTCCCAGACCAGGCAAGGCGCCGGCTAAAATCGCTCCCCCGCCCTTGAATCGGAGTAGGGATCTAGATATTTACGCGATTTACTTGGGGAATTCCCTGGGCCTCTGGAACGAGAGCCTCAAGTTCCGAGCTGACCAAGATCTTCCGCTTTTTGAGCGAGCTGATGAATTGAGTTGAATTGTGTCGAAGAATTACCCCAAGGACCTTGTCGATAGGCGTCAAGGAGAAGGCGGAAATTAGATCCGTGTTGGATTCAGCAAGGTCGATCCACTGGCTCACGGTGAGGCCAGAAATTTTGAGAAGGCCTTCGACTGTGATTGCGAACCTGCGAAGATCTGTTGGTAGCTGACCTTCACTCCAAATTTCCTGCGCTGCAGCGATGATCTGATTGCGCGAGTCGAATAGTGGGTATGAAGGGTCCTCATTAACCTTTGCAAGGTCAGCTAGGTTTGCCAAGACATCGTCAACTATCTCAAGGAGCCCGCGAAGCCTGCTATCTAGGCGATGTTCTCGCCATGAGAAGCGTGCACCCTTGTAGATTACGTCGTGTGTTGACTCCTGCAGGGCATGCTGGATATAGGTTGTGAACTGCAGTTCAACCTTTATATTGCCGAGCTCGGGGCGTCGCTCAGAATAATCCTCGGGAAATCCGACGATAAGGTGAGGTTGTTGGTATCTGAAGTCTTCCGGTTTGCCGGCCTCTGTATTCTTTTCCTCCCTAACTGGGAATGTCTTTCGGCACCTGTCGATGGCGTTAGAGACCTGATCTGGATGAAGGAATACCGCGCGGGCGGCAATAAGGTCGTCCAGGTCTCGAAGCTGTGACGATTCACCCTTCTGAAGCTTCTCATATACGGAAGCAGCAGCCTTTACCCGGACCTGAATAACCACCGGACTTAGGTCTGATAGCTCCGCTTCCAGGCGGGAGAGGAAGTATTTCCTGCCTACTTCAAGCTCTGAGGCGATATTGTCGTAGAGGCCTCGAAATGATGCCGGTATTGTCGTCGACATTGCTACCTCTGCAAAGCTTCGATGAGGTAGCTCGAGCGCAATTCTCGGTTCGACTTCTTGTTTGACCCTTGAACTGCTGCGACGCGATAAGAATTCGATCGCCTAGTCTCCTGGGCCTCGACCTCTGCGGCGAACTCGCTTAGGCGGGTAGCTGCCAACTTCACATCGGGCAGATTTCCATCCCGGTGCATCGTCGTTACTGCAGCCCAGAGGGAGTAGAAGTCTGCTACGTTTGAAAACCGGGTTTGCTTAAGCGGAAAAATATCATCAAGACTCTTCAGGTAATCCTGAACCGAGAAGAATCGAACGTCTGCATCGCGCTCGTCTTTAATCTCTCGGTCGTATCCGGCGTAGATTTCGTCAAGGTAATCTTTGCCCTCTTGGATTCCATCCAAGGAAACTACATACAGCTCCGATACGTACTCGACATCCTGCATTCTGCGAATTCGAGCTGGCGTAACAAGGCCGACCTGAACCCAGAAGGGGTGTTCGGCGAGTTGCTCAACCTTTTTGATGAACTCGCCTTCAAACTTGGCGTGTCTCAACTCTTGCTTGTTTAGGCGAGCGACGTTCCGGTTGAGCCTATCGAAAGCCTGGTTGAGTTCACCCGGGGAGGCGTTCTTGATCTGCTCGACCGTGAATATGTATTCCAGGATCTGAAGCTTTACCGGTTGGGGGAGTTCTGAAAAATACATCCCGCCCAGGCCGATGTCGTCGAGAGTGTCAGGCGTTGCGAATTCATCTCTCTGAAACTCGAACAGCGCCGAAAGTCGCTGCTTGCCGTCGATAACTCGATACAAGGTTGGCTTGTCCACAAAGACGTCAACCTGTAGAAATATGGTCGGCGCCGGGTAATTGCGAATAAGTGAATCGATGAAGAATTGTTTGAAGGAGAGGTTCCAGACGCTTCGCCGCTGGTATGGAGGGTCGAGGTCGAGGCGACCTGCCGAGTGCAGGTCAAGAAACCATCCTGCAGACTGCATGCCCGTGCTGCGCGTCAGGCTGTGCTGTGTCGTCATGGCACTATCTCTCACAGTTATATGATCAACATTGAGGTCTGGGTAGTCTAGGCCCTTCTGGCCATGAACCACATCCCAAGCGAGAAATTTGGCACGCTGATCGCCAAGTTGTGGGTGGCGAAGCCTGCAGGGCGGAGTCCGGTGCTGGCTCTCGTGTGGTCACAGGGCGTCCTCTATGGTTGCTAGATCGAGCCGTACGTGGCGGTGAGTCGTCGCCGGCGGCGAGGAGACGGCGCAGTGGGCGTGGGCCGCCCGCAGGTTAGGGCAGGTACGCCGACAGTTGCTGTGTAAAGGGGTTCCCCTGCTCCACCCCGGGAGAATGTGGTCGCAACTCCGCAGCTACTGAACTTGATTGGGTGATGTCGGGGCCGTTTGCCTGACAGCGGCCAGCCGGATTCGGTAGCCCTGTGCTGTGAGATACGCGCAGGGTGGCGGGCTGACCGACGCTGGGAGGGCCGCACGGGAGCGGGTCCGGTTGCAGGCCGTGGAACGGTTCGAGGGCGGAGAGAAGAACCGGGAGATCGCTGCCGCGTTGCGGGTGAGCGAGCGCTCGGTGGAGCGATGGCGTCGGCAGTGGCGCGAGCGCGGTGAGGTTGGGGTTCTGTCGAAGGGATCTCCGGGGCGGCCGCGACTCAGTGATCGACAGATCGCCAGGCTGGAGCGGGAGTTGGAGCGCGGCCCGCTGGTCCACGGCTGGACGGATCAGCGATGGACGTTGGCCCGGGTGAAGGCGCTGATCGGGCGCCTGTTCCAGGTGAGCTACACGGTGGAGGGCACGTGGCGGCTGCTGAAACGGCACGGCTGGTCATGGCAGCAGCCGGCCCGGCGGGCGATCGAGCGCGACGACGCGGCGGTGGAGTTGTGGAGGAAGGAGGTGTGGCCGCAGGTAAAAGCATTGCGGCGGGTCGCGGCGCCTGGATCGTCTTCGAGGACGAGGCCGGGCAGTCGATGACGCCGCCGCGCGCCAGGACCTGGGGCCGCGTCGGGCGAACACCGGTCGTCCGCGTGCGTGGTCGCGGTTCCGGCCGGGTCTCGATGGCGGGCATGGCCTGCTACAAGTCGGGCGAACGCTCCCGACTGATCTACGGGATCCGCGAGTACCGGGGCCGCAAGGGCGAGCCGAAGGGCTTCACCTGGCGCGACTTCCGGGATCTGATCGTCCGCGCCCGAATCCAGCTCGGTGGACCGATCGTCCTCATCTGGGACAACGCCCGCATCCACCTTGTGCCGCCGCTCACGGAGTTTTTCGAGGCCAACGCGCACTGGCTGACAGTCTTCCAACTGCCCACGTACGCCCCGGACCTCAACCCGCAGGAGGGCATCTGGTCGCTGGTCAAGCGCGACATCGGCAACCTCGCCGCAGCCAACCTCGGTCAGCTCACCCGAGCCGTCAAGCACAAGCTCAAGCAGATCCAATATCGCCCGCACCTGGTCGATGGGTGCCTCGCCGGCACCGGCCTCGCCTTGGACGGCTGATTGGGCTGCGGCGGTCACATCTCGATGGCCGCAACCTCCGGTGCCGGCGGATAAAGATCCAGAATCACATCGACTCCCAGAGCGCCGATCTCTGCGAGCATGCGCGCTGGCAAGACACAGACCCCTTGACCGTCCTCACTCCCGAAGCCGAGAAACAACACTAGATCGCAGTCGGCTGATAGCCGCAGCAGCTCTTCACGGTGCCCGTCGACCAAGCTCAGCAGGGCCGCAACATGTTCATCCAGCCAGCGGTCGTTCCCCAGACCGCTCCCTCGGATCCACACGCTCGCCTCCCGCCGGAGGCTGTTCGGACTGCGTGGGCTCGTCAGGCTCCCCTGCTCGAACTGCTGATCTGGGATGATCCCGAGCCGAGCCGAGATGTCGGCGGCGCTGATCGTGCGGCTTGTGATCCGCAACGACCCGGCTGACCACTTCGTATCCGGCATCGGCGGCTGCATCGTCAGATCATCTGGCACATCCTCACGATCGCAGCCAGCACCGTCCAAAGCCAGCGAGTTCTTCCGAGCACCCCATCAGGCGAAGCCTGCCCTCGCCCACCCGACACCACCAGTTCAAGTTCAGTAGCGTGCAAGTCTGACGTGCAGTCGATGTCACCGTCGCCGTGGTAATCCTTCGTATCCCGCTCCTGCGTAGCATCGGGTTCTCACCGACCTGGCGGTCTTCTTCGCTCTGGTGATGGATGGCAGCAGTGCAACAGCGAGTAGCCGAAGCGTGCTTGTAGGTCGGAGCCGCGTTCTCCTTCTCGGAGTGGCAGGTGACCAGGGTGGCGTCGATGTCCAGGACCAGGCCTGGCAGTTCACGTCCGCCGGCGTGGGCGACAGGGATGCCGTCGCGGGTCTCGCCGGCTTGCAGCCAGGCGGTCTTGCGGGCGGCGGCGCGGCCCGCGCGCAGCGCTGCGAGTGCGGCAAGGTCGATGCCAGCCAGTAGTCGCCAGGCGGTCGGGGTGGAGGCAACCGGTCCGAAGACTTCGGGCTGGTCACGTAGGAGGGGCAGGTCGGCGATCGCTTCGCCGCCGTCGGCGAGCATCACCGCCAGATCGGCGGCGATCCGGCCCGGTTCGTGGCCGGTGCCGCGCGGACGAAGCCGACGCAGGGCGTCGTTGAAGGCCTATGTGAGGCCGGTGGCATCGGCGAGGTCGGCCAGCAGGCGCGACCTGGCGTGGCTGCAGACCCCGCGCCCGTTGGTGGAGACGATGAGCCGGGGACGTGACCCGGTAGTGTGCACGTAGAAAGTGCCTTCCTGCTGGGCTGACGGAGACCTTAGACAGGCCTCATCGTCCCAGTTCAGAAGGCACTTTCGCGTTCCTGGCCATGATCCGGACAGGGGTCCAAGTGAAACGCGCAGGTTAGGGCTGGGCGGCGGGACGTGGCCGCGGGCGTCGAGGGGCGGGCGTAAGTGGGTCCTATCAAGCGGGTGTTGGCGGCTTGAAACCGTCCGAGCCCACCTCAACCGGCCCCCCAGCCGCCACCGTGAAGGATCCGTCCGACGGTGGATCCTCAAGACCTGACTCTCTGCCGTCTCCAAAAATCGGGCCGCGATGTCGTACTCGCTTGCGAAACTGGTGTCATGGCTAAGGTCTTTGGGCACATTGAAGGTCACCCGGTGGGGTCTCACTACCAGCGGCGGAGGGAGCTCAGCGAGGCTGGAGTGCACGCGCCGCTGATGAGCGGCATTCACGGCAACTCGTCGGAAGGGGCAGACTCAATCGTCGTATCGGGTGGCTACCGAGACGATGAAGATTACGGCGATGTGATCATTTATACCGGGCATGGCGGCCAGGAGAACAAGCGTCAGGTCCGTGATCAGAATATCGATGATCCTGGCAATGCCGGTCTAGTTCGGAGTGAACTTGAAGGTAATCTGATCCGTGTCATTCGTGGCGCCAAGGGAGACCCCGAGTATTCGCCCGAGTCGGGTTTTCGTTACGATGGCCTCTTTCGGGTGGAATCACATCACAGCAAGCTTGGCGCGGACGGCTACCGCATTTGGCAGTTCCGGCTGGTTGCCGCAGATTCGGAGGGTCGTGATGAGGTTGAGGTCCAGCCGTTTCACGGCGACGAAGGCGTGCATGGGCCGGTGCCCAGGCAGTCCGTCACGATCCAGAGGACTGTCCGTAAGAGTGCCGTCACGCAACTGGTGAAACGGCTACACAAGGGGCACTGTCAGATGTGTAGCCAGATCCTTCAGGTGCCGGGCGGCTCCTTCTATAGTGAGGGCGCGCACATTCAGGCAATCGGCCACCCTTATCATGGTCCGGATGTCCCGGAGAACATCCTTTGTCTCTGCCCTAACTGCCATGTTCTTTTCGACTGCGGGGCGCGATATCTCACCGACGACCTTCGAATTGTCGACGGGCTCACGCATCAGGAGATAGGGGCTCTCCGGACTCATCAGAAGCATCGAATCGACGCTCGATTCGTTTGCCATCACCGTGGCCGCTGGGTCGCGGTTGACTGATCCATAGCTGCTGCGTCGGAGGTTCGAAGCCGGCCTGAGCATGGACGGGGGCCCTCGGCCGGGCGGGTGGTGGAGGTGCGGGGGGTGGTGGGGTGGGTGATCATCGGGTGGGGGAGGTGGTCGAGGGAGTGGCGCCGATGGGTGAGCAGGAGGCGAGTCGGGCGGAGCTGTCCGCGCGGCTCAACTGGCTGCGGGCGGCGGTGCTCGGGGCGAACGACGGGGTGGTCTCCACGGCGGGCATCGTCACGGGTGTCGCGGGTGCGGCGGAGTCGCGGACGGCGTTGCTGGCGGCGGGTGTGGCGGGGCTGCTGGCGGGGGCGATGTCGATGGCGGCCGGGGAGTACGTCTCGGTCAGCACCCAACGGGACACCGAGCAGGCCGCGTTGGCGCAGGAGCGGCGCGAGCTGGCGGAGGACCCGCAGGGCGAGCTGGACGAGCTGACCGACTTCTTCCGCGGCGCCGGCCTGGCGGACGGCCTGGCCAGGGAGGTGGCCGTGGCGCTCACCGAGCGGGACGCGCTGGCCGCGCACGCGCACACCGAGCTGGGCATCGATCCGAAGGCGCTCACCAACCCCTGGCAGGCGGCGGTCGCCAGTGCCGCCGCGTTCACCCTCGGCGCGCTGGTGCCGCTGCTCGCGGTGCTGCTGCCGCCGGATTCCCTGCGGCTGGTGGTGACGGTGGCGGCCGTCCTGGTGGCGCTGACGCTGTCGGGCTGGGTGAGCGCCCGCCTCGGTGGGGCCGGGCCCGGGCGGGCGGTGCTGCGGAACATCGTGGGCGGCGTGCTGGCGATGGTGGTCACGTACAGCGGCGGTGTGCTGCTCGACCACTTCACCGGGTAACCGGGCGGGTTGTCCCGACAGGCGGGGGCTCGCCGCCTGTGTTTGTGTGGGGCCAAACCGCTTGGGAGAGGTGATCCACCGTGACGATGCCCCCGTTCGGATCGAACGATCCGTTCTCCGATCTGCTCAGCCGGTTCTTCGGAATGAGCCCGATGGCGTCCCCGCCCGCCGTGCAACGGGTGCCGATCGGCCGGCTGCTGAGCGAGTCCTCACAGGAACTGCTGGCGCTGGCCGCGCAGCGTGCGGTGGAGGACGGTGGCAGCGACCTCGACACCGCGCACCTGGCCTGGGCCGCCACCCGGGTGGACCCGTCGCGCCGAATGCTGGAGCGGGCCGGGATCGACCCGGACCGGCTCGCGGACGACCTGGCCAAGGCGCTGCCCTCCGGGGACACGACGGCCGCGCCGGAAGGGCGGCCCTCGCTGACCCCGGCCGCCAAGCGCGCGCTGCTGGCCGCGCACGCCCGTTCGCAGGCGGCCGGTGCCTCCTACATCGGGCCGGAGCACATTCTCGGCGCGCTGCTGGGAGAGGAGCGCTCGGGCGCCGGTGCGGCCCTGCGCAACGCCGCGCCCTCGCAGGAGGCGCTGCGCACGGTCCTGGACGGGCGTGGCGTGGGCGGTGAGCGCAGCAGCACGGGCGCGCACCCCAGCCAGACGCCCACCCTGGACGAGTACGGCCGTGATCTGACCGAGGAGGCCCGTGCCGGCCGGCTGGACCCGGTGGTCGGGCGGGCCGAGGAGATCGAGCAGACCGTCGAGATCCTCTCCCGCCGGACCAAGAACAACCCGGTGCTGATCGGTGAGCCGGGCGTCGGCAAGACCGCGATCGTCGAGGGCCTGGCGCAGCGGATCGTCTCCGGGGACGTGCCGCAGAACCTCGAGGAGAAGCGGGTGGTCGCCCTGGACCTGACCGCGCTGGTGGCCGGCTCCAAGTACCGCGGCGAGTTCGAGGAACGGCTGAAGGCCGTGATCGACGAGGTCACGGAGGCCGAGAAGAGCGTGATCCTCTTCCTGGACGAGCTGCACACGGTGGTCGGCGCGGGCGCCGGCGGCGAGGGTTCGATGGACGCCGGCAACATCCTCAAACCGGCCCTGGCCCGGGGCGAGTTGAGCGTGGTCGGCGCCACCACCCTGGACGAGTACCGCAAGCACGTGGAGAAGGACGCCGCGCTGGAGCGCCGCTTCCAGCCGGTGCTGGTGCCCGAGCCGAGTGTCGAGGAGACGATCGAGATCCTGCACGGGCTGCGCGACGCGTACGAGGCGCACCACCAGGTGCGGTTCACCGACGAGGCGCTGGACGCGGCCGCCGCCCTCTCCGACCGGTACGTCAGCGACCGCTTCCTGCCCGACAAGGCCATCGACCTGCTCGACCAGGCCGGCGCCCGGGTCCGGCTGCGCAGCCTGAGCGGCGCGACGGAGGCGGCGCCGGTGCAGGACCGGATCACCAAGCTCCGGCGGGAGCTGGAGGAGGCCATCGCGGACGAGGAGTTCGTGCGGGCCGCCAACCTCAAGACCGAGCTGCGCCAGACCGAGGACGAGCTGGCCGCGATGGCGGAGTCGCGCGAGGAGGTCGTCGAGGTCACCGCGGACGACATCGCGCAGGTGCTCTCCCGGCGGACCGGCATCCCGGTCGCCGAGCTGAACGCCACCGAGCGGGAGCGGCTGCTGAAGCTTGAGGAGCACCTGCACCAGAAGGTGATCGGCCAGGACCAGGCGGTGACCGCGGTCTCCCAGGCGGTCCGGCGCGGCCGGGCCGGGATGGGCGACCCGGAGCGGCCGACCGGCAGCTTCCTCTTCCTCGGGCCGACCGGTGTGGGCAAGACCGAGCTGGCGAAGGCGCTGGCCGAGCTGCTGTTCGGCGACCCGGACCGGATGGTCCGTTTCGACATGAGCGAGTTCCAGGAGAAGCACACCGTCTCCCGGCTGGTCGGCTCCCCGCCCGGGTACGTCGGCTACGAGGAGGCGGGGCAGCTCACCGAGGCGGTCCGCCGCAAGCCGTACTGCGTGCTGCTCTTCGACGAGGTGGAGAAGGCCCACCCGGACGTCTTCAACCTGCTGCTCCAGGTGCTGGACGACGGACGGCTGACGGACGCCCAGGGGCGTACGGTCGACTTCCGCAACACCGTGGTCATCATGACCAGCAACATCGGCTCGCAGCGGATCCTCGACCACTCGGGCAACGTCGACGAGATCAGGGACGAGCTGATGCGCGACCTGCGCTCGCAGTTCCGCCCGGAGTTCCTCAACCGGATCGACGAGGTGATCGTCTTCCATGCGCTCACCCGGAAGGACCTGCTCTCCGTGGTCGACCTGCTGCTGGAGCGCAGCAGGCGCCGGCTGAAGGCGCAGGACGTGCGGCTGGAGGTCACCGAGCAGGCCAAGGAGTGGCTGGTGAACCGGGGTTACCAGCCGGAGTTCGGGGCGCGGCCGCTGCGCCGGACCATCCAGTCGGAGCTGGACAACCGGGTCTCCAACCTGCTGCTGGAGGGCACCGTGCAGGAGGGCGACACGCTGATCGCCGAGGTGAGCGACGGCGAGCTGGTGGTCACGCTGGCCCGGCCGGAGGCCTCGGCGACCTTCGAGGAGGCGGAGGCCAAGGCGCAGGCCGGGCCGGAGTGACCCACACCTGATTCCGCGCCCGCCGCGCCCGCCGCGCCCGCACCGGGCGCGGCGGGAAGCGGCTCAGTCGGCCTCGGGGAACACCTGGCGCAGCAGCGGGTCCGGCAGACCGCGGCGGCGCCACTCCCGCGGGTAGCCGAGCGACACCTCCTCGAAGCGGACGCCGTCGTAGCTGGTCACCCGCGGGATGTGCAGATGGCCGTAGATCATCGCGGCGGTGTTGAAGCGGCGGTGCCAGTCGGCCGTCAGCTCGGTGCCGCACCACTGGGCGAACTCCGGGTACCAGAGGATCTCGGTGGGGTGGCGGACCAGCGGGTAGTGGTTGACCAGCACCAGCGGCAGCTCCGGGTCGCAGGCCGCCAGCCGCTGCTCGGTGAGCCGGACGCGCTCGCGGCACCAGGAGTCGCGGTCGGGGAACGGGTCGGGGTGGAGCATCCGCTCGTCCGCGCAGACCACGCCGCTGGTGTAGGCGGCCTCCAGGGACTCCTCCTTGGTGGTCGTGCCGGGCGCGCGGAAGGAGTAGTCGTAGAGCAGGAACAGGGGGGCGACGGTGACCGGCCCGCCGGCGCCCCGCCAGACCGGGTACGGGTCCTCGGGGGTCTCCACGCCCAGGCTGCGGCAGAGTTCCACCAGGTGCTCGTAGCGGGCCACACCGCGCAGCTGCACCGGGTCGTCGGGGTGGGTCCACAGTTCGTGGTTGCCGGGGGCCCACACCACGCGGGCGAAGCGTTCGGCGAGCAGGCCCAGGGTCCACTCGATCGAGGTGGTGAGCTCGGCGACATCGCCGGCGACGATCAGCCAGTCGTCGGGGGAGGAGGGTTGCAGCTTCTCCACCAGGTCGTGGTTCTCCTGGTAGGAGACGTGCAGATCGCTCACGGCGAGCAGGCGGCCGGCGCCGGTCGCGCCCTGCCGCGCTCCTCCCGTCGGCTCCGACTGTGCGTCACTTCGGTACTCGGTCGTCACTCCAGCCCCCATACGGTCACTCGGCCGATCCCGCCACAGTACGGTGGCCGACCGGCTTTGCGTGGCAGGTTGGCTGGATCAGTCGTTCGATCGGCTTGACCGGTTCGACGTCTCTTCGGCGCTTCTTCAGTCGTTCTCCAGTGGCCGTCGCGCGAGCGGGCCGGGGCGGTGTGGCGGGTGCGCGGGGTGGGCCACCGGTGCGGCGCAGCGCGGTCACCGGCCTGAGGTAGGACTCGATCGCCTTTGCTGGAACGGAAGTTGACGGACGGGATGGCTGGCGGGGGCGGGCGTGCGCGGCGCCGGTAGGACCCCGCCCTTCCCCTGGCCTCGGCGTTGTGGCGGGACTCTTGACAACACGTCATGTCCGCGCCAGCTTTGGTGCACCCCCACAACGAGAGGTCTCTCATGAAGAAGCCGCTCACTGGCATACTCACCGCACTCCTGTTCGCCGGGGCCACCGCCCTCGCCGGAGCGGCCCCCGCCGCCGCGAGCGCCCCGGCCCCGGTCGGCGCCACGGCCGCCACCGTCACCGAAGCCGCGGTCGAGGCCGTGGCCGCGCAGGGGCAGCAGGCGCAGGCCGCCGCCGCCGTCAACTTCGCCGGGACGGTGGCGCTCAGCAACTGTTCCGGTTCCCTGGTCCGGCTGCCCGGCTCGGCCGCGAACGACCCGGCGCTCGTCCTGTCCAACGGCCACTGCCTGGAGTCCGGTATGCCCGGCCCCGGCCAGGTCGTCGTGAA
This sequence comes from Kitasatospora sp. NPDC092286, assembly GCF_044755565.1. Classification (NCBI taxonomy): domain Bacteria; kingdom Bacillati; phylum Actinomycetota; class Actinomycetes; order Kitasatosporales; family Streptomycetaceae; genus Kitasatospora; species Kitasatospora sp. NPDC092286. Next base: position 42,818 of record NZ_JBIVRD010000016.1, read on the forward strand.
CAAGGCCTCCAGCCGCACCTTCTCGCTGCTCAGCTCCACCGGCGGCAGCCTCGCCACGCTCCGCGCGACCAAGGTGGTCTACGGCACCATGACCGACACCGATGTGTCGATCTACCAGCTGAACACCACCTATGCGTCGATCCAGTCGCAGTACGGGATCGCCCCGCTGACCATCTCCGCCGGCCACCCCGCGCAGGGCGCCTCGATCAAGGTCGTCTCCGGGTACTGGAAGAAGATCTACTCCTGCTCGATCGACGGCTTCGCCTACCGGCTGAAGGAGGGCGGCTGGACCTTCAAGGACTCGGTCCGCTACACCTCCAGCTGCAACACCATCGGCGGCACCTCCGGCTCGCCCGTGGTCGACGCCGGCACCGGCCAGGTCGTGGCCGTCAACAACACGGGCAACGAGGACGGTCAGTACTGCACCGTCAACAACCCGTGCGAGGTGGACCAGAACGGTTCGGTGACGGTCCGGCAGGGAATCAACTACGCCCAGCAGACCTACGGCATCCCGGCCTGCTTCGCGTCCGGCAACCGCCTCGACCTCACCCTCCCCGGCTGCACCCTGCCGCGCCCCTGACCAGGACTCCCTTCCCGATGGGCCATCCGCTACCGGCGGATGGCCCATTCGGCCGTCTACCGGACGGCCATCGCTCGACCTGTCGAAGAGTGACGAACAGTTCCGTTGACCCAATGGAGAGTTGATGTCCACCACGCTCAGAAGGCTGCTGGTCGCCGTCCTGCTGATACCCCTGCTCGCCCTCGGTCTGGCGTCGCCCGCGCTCGCGCGGAGCACGGGAGCCCCGGACGTCCCCGCCGTGGACGCCCCCGCGGTGGACGCCGTCGGCTCGGCCACCGCCGACAACCCCTCCGCCGACATCAAGGACCGCCTGGCGGCGATCCCCGGGATGACCGTCACGGAGGAGAAGCCCACCACCACCGGCCACCGCTACTTCCTGCTCACCTACACCCAGCCGATCGACCACTTCCGGCCCTGGCTGGGCACCTTCCAGCAGCGGCTCAGCGTGCTGCACCGCGGTGACGACCGCCCGACCGTCTTCTACACCAACGGGTACACCCTCGGGACCAACCCGTCGCGCACCGAGCCGACCCGGCTGACCGACGGCAACCAGGTCTCCATCGAGTACCGCTACTTCACGCCGTCCCGCCCGGAGCCCGCCGACTGGACCAAGGCCGGGATCCGGCAGGCCGCGGCCGACTCGCACCGGATCATCACCGCGCTGAAGCGGATCTACCACCGCGACTGGCTCTCCACCGGGGCCAGCAAGGGCGGCATGTCCTCCGTCTACCACCGCCGCTTCTACCCGGACGACGTGACGGCCACGATCGCGTACGTCGCCCCGAACGACGTCGACAACCGCGAGGACTCCGCCTACTCCGCGTTCTTCCGCAACGTCGGGACCCCGGAGTGCCGCGCCGCGCTCAACGCCGCCCAGCGCGAACTCCTGGTCCGCCGCGACCGGCTGGAGGCCCGCTACGTGGCCGACAACGCCGCCGCCGGCTCCACCTTCACCACCGTCGGCAGCGCCGACCGGGCCTACGAGGCGGGCGTGCTTGACGTCGTCTGGGCGTTCTGGCAGTACAGCACCGAGGCGGACTGCGCGACCGTCCCGGCGGCGGCCACCGCGACCGACGACCAGCTGTACGCCTGGTTCGACGCCCAGTCCGGCATCACCGGCAACAGCGACCAGTCGCTCGCCAAGTACACCGCGTACTACTACCAGGCGGGCACCGAGCTGGGCTCGCCCGGCTTCGACGTCTCGCACCTCAAGGGCGTGCAGCACTACGACTTCAAGGAGCTGTACTCGCCGCGCAGTTACGTGCCGAAGAACATCCCGATGCGCTTCGACCCGTCCGCGATGTCTGACATCGACCGCTGGGTGAAGCGCTCCGCCGAGCGGATCATCTTCGTCTACGGGCAGAACGACCCGTGGGGCGCCGAGCCGTTCCACCTCGGCCGGGGCAGCGAGGACAGTTACGTCTACACCGTGCCCGGCGGCAACCACGGCTCCAACATCGGCAAGCTGACGGCCGACGACTCGGCGGCGGCCACCGCCAAGGTGCTGGAGTGGGCCGGGCTGGCCGACCCGGCCACCGCCCGCTCCCTCGCCCAGAGCCACCGGATCCCGCCGTTCGGTGAGCTGGACGCGGAGGGTCTGAGGCTGGAGCGTCACCGCCCGTAGCGGGACGGCGCACACGAAGGGGTCACCCGTCGGCACCGGGCCGGCGGGTGGCCCCTTCCCGTGGGCGCACGGGGTGGAGCGTACGCGGGCACACAGGGCGCACCCCTCCCCGAAGCGGTGAATCAGTGCTTCAATACTTCTATGGCCTACCGTCGCACGCCCGCCGTACAAGCCCGCCTGGACGCCCAGCGCGAGGCCGTACTGCAGGCCGCCGTCGGGCTGCTCGCCGAGCGCGGCTACGGCGGCTGCTCGATGGCCGCCGTGGCGGACCGCACCGGGATCGCCACCGGGAGCCTGTACCAGCACTTCGCCGGCAAGGCCGAGCTGTCCGTCGAACTGTTCCGTCGGGTGGTCACCCGCGAGATCGCCGCCGTCACCGCCGCCGTCGCCTGCCGGGAGACCCCGCGACAGCGGATCGCCGCCGTGGTCGAGACCTTCGCGACCCGCGCCCTGCGCGCGCCCGTACTCGCCTACGCGCTGCTGGTCGAGCCGGCCGACGCCGTCGTGGACGCCGAACGGCTGGTGTTCCGGCGGGCCTTCCGCGACGTGATCGCCACCGAGATCGCCGCCGCCGTGGCGGCCGGCCAACTGCCCCGCCAGGAGCCGGAGCTGACCGCCGCCGCGCTGGTCGGCGCGGTCGCCGAGGCACTGGCCGGCCCACTCGCGGCAGCCCCTGAAGCCGCTGCCCCCGCAGCCGCTGAAGCCGCCACCCCCGAAGCCGCCACCTCCGGCACCGTGCCCGAGGTGGTCCCGGCCCTGGTCTCCTTCACCCTGCGTGCCCTGGGAGGACGCGATGACAGCGACGCATGAGGTCACCAACCAGGTGCCCCTGCCGTACGGACACGACACCGCCGCCGACCCGTCCCTGCTCGCCGCCCTGCACCGGGCCGGCGCCGGCTGGGCCGAACCCGAACTGCGCGAACTCGGCCGCCTGGCCGGCTCCGAGCAGGCCGCCGAGTGGGGCCGGCTGGCCAACGAGAACCCGCCCGTGCTGCGTACCCACGACCGCTTCGGCCACCGGATCGACGAGGTCGAGTTCCACCCGGCCTGGCACGAGCTGATGCGCACCGCCGTCGGCCACGGTCTGCACGCCGCCCCCTGGCGCGACGAACGGCCGGGCGCGCACACCGCCCGGGCCGCCAAGTTCTTCGTCTGGAGCCAGGTCGAGGCCGGCCACACCTGCCCGATCTCGATGACCTACGCCTCGGTGCCGGCCCTGCGCGCGAACCCGGCCCTGGCGGGCGAGTTGGAGCCGTTGCTGGCCGCCACCGAGTACGACTTCGGGCTGCGCGAGCCGCACGGCAAGCGCGGCCTGATCGCCGGCATGTCGATGACGGAGAAGCAGGGCGGCTCGGACGTCCGCACCAACACCACCACCGCCACCCCGTACGCCGACGGCACCTACCGGCTCACCGGCCACAAGTGGTTCACCTCCGCCCCGATGTCGGACCTCTTCCTGACGCTGGCCCAGGCGCCGGGCGGTCTCAGCTGCTTCATGCTGCCGCGGGTGCTCCCGGACGGCGGACGCAACCTCCTGCTCCTCCAGCGGCTCAAGGACAAGCTGGGCAACAAGTCCAACGCCTCCGCCGAGATCGAGTACGACGGCGCGGTCGGCCTGCTGGTCGGTGAGGAGGGCCGGGGTGTGCGGACCATCATCGAGATGGTCAACATGACCAGGCTCGACTGCACCATCGGCGCCGCTTCCGGCATGCGCCTCGGCGCCACCCGGGCGGTCCAGCACGCCCTCCACCGGCGGGCGTTCGGCAAGGAGCTGATCGACCAGCCGCTGATGCGCAATGTGCTCGCCGACCTGGTCGTCGAGTCCGAGGCGGCCACCACCGTCGCGATGCGCCTTGCCCAGTCCACCGACCGGGCCCTCGCCGGGGACGAAACCGAGTCGCTGGTAAGGCGGTTGGGGCTGGCCGTCGCCAAGTACTGGGTCTGCAAGCGCGGTCCGGCGCACGCCGCCGAGGCGCTGGAGTGCCTCGGCGGCAACGGCTACGTCGAGGAGTCCGGTATGCCCCGGCTCTACCGGGAGGCGCCGCTGGTCTCGATCTGGGAGGGCTCCGGCAACGTCGCCGCCCTGGACGCGCTGCGGGCCATGGCCAAGCACCCGGAGACGGTCGAGGCCTTCTTCGGCGAACTGGACGCGGCCGCCGGTGCGGACCGCCGGCTCGACGCGGCCGTCGCCGGACTCCGCAAGCAGCTCGGGGACACGGCGGACCTGGAGTACCGGACGCGCCGGCTGGTCGAGTCGATGGCGCTGGCCTTCCAGGGCGCGCTGCTGGTCCGCCACGGCAGTCCGGAGGTGGCCGACGCGTTCTGCGCCTCCCGCCTCGGCGGTGACCACGGCGCCGCCTTCGGCACCCTGCCCGCCGGCCTCGCGGTCGGGACGATCATCGACCGCGCCCGTCCGGTACCCGCGTGAGCGCCGCCACCGCCGGGCGGCCGGAAGGCCCCGGCGGGCGGCGCGCGGAGGCGGCCGAGGTCCGCGCCTTCTGGCAGGGCCTCGGCCTGCCCGGCCTGATCGACGTCCACACCCACTTCATGCCGAAGAACGTCCTCGACAAGGTCTGGGCGTACTTCGACCGGGCCGGCCCGCTGGTGGACCGGCCCTGGCCGATCACCTACCGCGAGGACGAGGCCGAACGCGTCCAGCGGCTGCGGGACTTCGGCGTCCGGGCGTTCACCTCGATGCTCTACCCGCACAAGCCGGGCATGGCCGGCTGGCTCAACGCCTGGGCCGCCGACTTCGCCGCCCGCACCCCGGATTGCCTGCACACCGCGACCTTCTTCCCCGAGCCCGGCGCGCCCGGCTATGTGGCACGGGCCCTGGCGGACGGGGCCAGGGTGTTCAAGGCGCACCTCCAGGTCGGCGGGTACGACCCGGCGGACCGGCTGCTCGACGAGGTCTGGGGCCTGCTCGCCGAGACCGGCACCCCCGTGGTCACCCACTGCGGCTCCGGTCCCGTCCCCGGCAAGTACACCGGCCCCGGTCCGGTCGGCCGGGTGCTCGCCCGCCACCCCCGGCTCAACCTGGTGGTCGCCCACCTGGGCATGCCCGAGTACACCGACTTCCTCGACCTCGTCGAGCGCCACCCCGGCGCCCGCCTCGACACCACCATCGCGTTCACCGACTTCGCCGAGCGCGACACCCCGTTCCCGGCCGCCGAACTGCCGCGCCTGCGGGGCCTGCGGGAGCAGGTCCTGCTCGGCAGCGACTTCCCCAACATTCCGTACCGGTACGTTCACCAGCTGGACGCGCTGGCCCGGCCGGGCCTGGGGGAGGAGTGGCTGCGGGCCGTCTGCCACGACAACGCCGCCCGGCTGTTCGGCCTGGCGGACGCCGGAGGCCCGGCCCACCCGGCCCGCCCCGGGGGCCGGGCGGCGCCCGAGGGGGGCGTACCGCTTCGGCGCACCGGGCCGTACGCCTGAGCCGGTGGGCCATGACCTCGGAGGTGCATGACCTCGGAGGTAATCGACGGCCGGCGGCCGGCCGGGCAGGGTGGGGAGCACCCGGTGCCGAACGCGGCGCCGGGCCCCGGCCCCCTGCCCCGACTCCTCCCGGAGGTTGATCCGCCATGTCCGCGAACACCCTGCCCGGCGGCCGTACCGCCCTCACCCCCGTCGACGCCCCGTGGAAGGCCCTGCGCGGCTTCCTGGCCCTGGACGCGGTGGTCAGCGGCGGCAACGGCCTCGCCTATCTGGCCTTTCCCGGACAGCTCGGTGACCTGCTCGGCGCAGGCCGCGCCACCCTGCTCGGCCTCGGCGCCGTCCTGGCGGTGTTCGGTGCCGCGGCCGGCGTCCTGGCCGCCCGCCGGCGACCGCCGCGGCTCGGCGTGCTGGCGGTGATCGACATCAACCTGGCCTGGGTGGTGCTCAGCCTGGTGGCGATGGCGGCCTGGCTGGAGCCGACCACCACCGGGCTGGTCTGGATCCCGCTGCAGGCCGCCGTCGTGGCCCTGTTCGGAGCCCTGCAGTTCACCGCCCTGCGCCGGACCGGTGCGCTCTCCCGCTGACCAGGCCGCGCTACGCCCGGGGCACCGCTTCCCGGGGCGCCGCCTCCCGGAGCACCGCCGCGGTCTGCGCGTCGGCCGGCAGGAAGGTCTCCATGGCCAGCTCGGAGACGGTCACGTCCATCGGGGTGTTGAAGGTCGCGACGGTGGAGAGGAACGACAGCACCCGCCCCCGGTACGCCACCCGCAGCGGCAGCGCGAACGGGAAGAGCTCGGCGATGTCCTCGTCGGTGTCGTCCAGCAGCCGGTTCGCGGGCTCGGGGTAGGCGCTGACCTCCTCGTACAGCGCCCGCAGCGGCGCCGAGCGGACCAGCTCGATCTGGCGTTCCATCCGTTCCAGCAGGTGCCGCCGCCACTGCCGCAGGTTGGCGATCCGCGGTGCCAGCCCCTCGGGGTGCAGGGTGATCCGCATCGCGTTGAGCGGCGGTGCCAGCAGCCGGGGGGCGACCCCGTCGAGCAGGACGCCGAGCGAGCGGTTGACCGCCAGCACCCGGAAGACGCCGTCGACGACCAGGGCGGGGTACGGGTCGTGTGCGGCCAGCAGCCGCTCCATACCGCCGCGCAGGGCGTCCATCGCCGGGTCGTCGAGCGGGGTCTCCGGGTAGTGCGGGGCGTAACCGGCCGCCAGCAGCAGCGTGTTGCGCTCCCGTACCGGGACGTCCAGGTGCTCGGCGAGCCGCAGCACCATCTCCTGGCTGGGCCGGGACCGGCCGGTCTCGATGAAGCTGATGTGCCGGGCCGAGGAGTCGGCCCGCAGGGCCAGTCGCAGCTGGCTGAGCTGCCGCCGCTCGCGCCAGCCGCGCAGCAGCGCCCCCACGCCCGTACCGGTTCCGGTCTCCGCCGTCGTCATGCCAGGACGGTACTACCGGGAGACCGGACCGCAGTGGCCGAACCGTGGCGTTCTCAGACGCCCGTGGTCGAGCCCGGCCGGATGATCATCAGGACCACGACCACCGCCCAGAGCAGGTTGAACACCCCGGCCGTCATCGGCAGCAGGCGCAGCCCCTGCACGGCCTTGCCGTGTTCCGGGTCCTCGGCGCCGAGGTCGAGCGCGTCCACCGCCGCCTGCTGTGCGGGCAGCACGAACAGCAGCAGCGAGAGTGCGGCGAGGGCCGTGAGCACCATCGAGACGATCATCCAGGACTGCCCGAGCACGTCCATCACCTGGGCGACGCCGATGCCCATCACCGGGACGGCGATCCCCAGCAGCGCGTAGACCTGGGTGATCCGGTGCAGTACCCGCAGCACGCCCGCGTCGGCCGCCCCGTCGGGCCCGCCGGCGAGCGCGGCCCTGGCCCGGCGGGGGAACATGCTGACGGCCACCGCGACCGGGCCTATGAACAGCACCGAGGCGAGGACGTGCAGGCTCAGCAGGAACTTGGCCATGGCGGGGACACCCTTAATCCGACGTCGGGCTGCGCGACGGGCACACCCGGCGCGGGCAGCCGGGGCGTCCGGTTCCGAAGCCCTGAGCACGCACGCTAACACCGCTTATCCGGGGCCCCGCCGGTCGGGTGGCCGTCCTTCGCGGGCTGTTCAGCGGGCTGTTCAGCGGGCCGTCGGCGGCGTCAGCGCGACCACCCGCGGCGCGACGGTGCTCACGGCCGAGACGGCCGCGCCGCCCAGGTCCTCGTCGGCCCAGTCGAGCAGGTGGAGGTCCTGGTAGCGGCTGCGCAGCGGCGTACCCGGAGGGACGTCGAGCGGCAGGGCGGAGAGGTCGACGGCGGCGAGGGTGTCCAGGCTGGTCCGGCCGAGTTTGATCAGCGACTCCTTCCGTACCCAGAGCCGCAGGAACGCCCGATCCGGCTCCGGGTGCGCCTCGACCAGGCGCAACTCTGCCGGGGCGAGTACCCGTTGGGCGACCGGGAGAAGCGATCCGCCGCGCGTCGACAGCTCGACGTCGACGCCGACCGGCTGATGTCCGGCGGCGGCCGCGACCACGCCCTTGGTGTGCGAGAGGCTCACCTCCACGCCCGGGTGGTCCGGCAGGTACGGCTTGCCGTGGTCGCCCTTCCCGCAGTCCGGGCAGTTCTGGGCCAGGGTCAGCCCGGCGGCCGGGACGCCGAGCAGCCGGGCGGCGCAGAGCCGGACGAGGATGTGCGCGGCGGTGAAGTCCACCCGTCCCGACTCGTGCCGGAAGCGCGCGGCGCGCTCGAGCTCGACGGCGGTGAGCAGGTGCTCGCCGGCCTCGGGGTGCCGCAGGACGTCGGCGCTGGCCGCGACGGCGGCGAGCGGGGCGTTCTGGTCCAGGTCCTCGGAAGTCATGCTTCCCAACCTAGCGGGGTCGGCGAAAGGACGGGGCCGCTGCGCCGGCCGGATGATTTCCATATCACGCCTGATGGTCTGTAGGGTATAGATAGTCCGATTTGGGGTTGGATGTCCCGGATCGGCCGGGATTACCCGGTGATCGGACGAAAACGTGGCAGGAGTTGTGAGGCCTGCCCTTTTCCATGTGCGGAGGAATGTGTCGATGGGTCAGGGCACCGGTACGCCGGATCACAGAACGACCGCCGTGAAAAGTCCGCCGACGGCCCGCAGGCGTCGGGCCGTTCGGGTGGCGGTGGCCACCACGCTCGCCGTGCTGCCGATGGCCGCGGTGCTGACGGTCGGTTCGGCCGCCCCGCTGGCGCCGCCGCTGGGCGCCTGCACCGGGCCCGACTGCCCGGCCACCTGGCCGCCGCCGAACAACGGCGACTTCACCGGCCGGGACTCCACGATCAACATCTTCACCGGTGGCAACTACACCGTGAACGGCCGCGCCGCCGAGGCCGAGGGCAAGATCGTCACCCTGGGGAACCTGACCGTCGACAAGAGCCAGGGCGGCGGCGCCTTCAACATGGGCGTCGTGGGCGTCGGCTCGCGCGTCGTGCCGCCCAACGGCAGCGACTTCGTCACCGTCGGCGGTAACGTCGACGTGGTCACCGGCAACCAGATCCTGATCGGCGGCAGCGACTCCACCGGCCCGGCGTTCGGCAACCTCCGCTACGCCGGCACGCTCTCCGGGATCGTCAACATCGACCCCACCGGTCAGGCGATCAAGGACCCGAACGCCGCCGCGCCCTACCAGGCGGTGCTCTCCCAGATCGAGGAGGCCTCCACCTGCGCGGGCCAGGCCACCGCGACCGGCACGGTCGCGGTCACCAACAGCGAGGCGACCTTCACCGGTGACGGGACCAGCATGCGGCAGGTCTTCAACGTCACCGGAAACCTGGGCACGGCCACCCAGCAGATCGGGCTGGTCTTCAACAACATCCCGGCCGGCGCCACCGTCGTCGTCAACATGCTGTCGGACAACGCCATCATCAACACCTACACCGGTACCGGTCTGCCGGGCGACCCGACCACCGACATGCGCTCCAAGCTGATGTGGAACTTCCCCACCTCCACCAACGCGCAGATCCTTGGGAGCGCGCAGTTCCAGGGCTCGGTCATGGCGGGCAACGTGGGCGGCACGACCACGATCGCCACCCCCGGTCTCAACGGGCGGGTGTACCTGGCGGGCAACCTGATCCAGACCGGCAGCGGCGGCTACGAGATCCACAGCTACCCGTTCGACGGGGACCTGCCGGACTGCACGACGTCGCCGAGCGCGTCGCCGACCTCGCCGTCGTCCTCCCCGACCTCGCCCAGTTCGTCGCCGACCTCGCCGTCGTCCTCCCCGACCTCGCCCAGTTCGTCGCCGACCTCGCCGTCGTCCTCCCCGACCTCGCCGAGCGCGTCACCCACCTCGCCCAGCGCGTCCCACAGCCCGTCCCACAGCGCGTCGCCGACCTCGTCGAGCCCCGCGCCGACCAGCCACCACCCAAGCGGCCACCACTCGAACAGCCACCACCCCGGTGGTGGCGGTGAGCTTCCGTCGACCGGAGCGGGCAACACGCCGGTCGTCTTCGGCCTGGCCGGTGTCGGCCTGCTGGGCCTCGGCGGTCTGGCCGTCCTGGCCGCCCGTCGCCGCGGACGCCACAGCTAGGGCTTGTCCGGCGGCTCGACAGTACTGAACGACGGTCAGGCGGCCCGGTTCCCGAACCGGGCCGCCTGACCGTCGCCGTATCCGGCCGGGCCCGGCGCTCAGCATCCCCGCGGGCGCCGGTCGGCCGGTGCCGGGGTGATGCCGGCGGCGCGGGACAGTGTGCGCAGCGCCTCGGCGGAGGGGGATCCGGGGGCGGCCGTGTAGACGAGTACGACCTCGTCGGGGCTGTCGGTCAGTTGGAGGGTCTCCCAGGAGAGCTCCAGCCGGCCGAACGGCGGGCAGATCAGACGGACGGTCGAGTGCGTGGTTTCGAGGACGAGCTGTTCGGACCAGAGCCGGCGGAAGTCCTCGCTCCGGGCGGTCAGCTGCCGGATCTCGTCGGCGAGGGCCGGGTCATGCGGCCGCTTTCCGGTCTCGGTCCGCAGGTAGGAGACGGCTTCGCGGGCCTTCGCCTCCCAGTCGGCGTAGAGGCGTCGGGCGCGGGGGTGGGTGAAGACCAGCCGCCCGACGGTCCGCTGCCCGGCGGGGATCCGGGAGAAGTCGGCGAAGACCGCGGCCGCCAGCCGGTTCCAGGCCAGCACGGTGCCGCCCGGGCCGACCAGGTAGGCGGGTGTGTCGATCATCGAGTCGAGGACGTGCTGCACACTGGGCCGGACGCCGGGGCGGCTCGTCTTCTCGTGTCCGGCGGGCGGCCGCGCGAGGCTGTGCAGGTACCGGCGTTCGCCCGGACTCAGCCGGAGGGCGTCGGCGACGGCGTCGAGGACGGCGTCCGACACCTGTGAGGCGTGGCCGCGTTCGAGCCGGATGTAGTGCTCCAGGCTGACGGCCGCCAGTTCGGCTACCTCCTCGCGGCGCAGCCCGGCGACTCTCCTCGGCCCGTGGCCGGACAACCCGACGTCGTCGGGCCGCAGCCGGGCCCGGCGGGAGAGCAGGAAGTCACGGAGAGCGCCGGAGGGGTCCACGTCAACGATTGTTCATCGTGGTGTCGCGCGATCACCAGGGGTCGGTCGAGCCTGTCGGCCCGCGGCATGGATTCGCCGGGTCGGCAAGGGCGCGGCATGACCTCCCGCTCTCGGTCCGGACGGGTGATCCTCGGTCCGTCGCCCCTCACCGGAGGGGCCGCTTCACCGCTTGTCGGCGCCGATCGATCCGGCGCCGGCCCATGGAGAGGGACCGTCTGTGGCTCGTACCACCACCCGCACCCGCAAGCACCGGGCGGCCGTCGCGGCCGGCGTCCTCGTCGCGCTGATCGGGATCGGCGCCGGCACGGCGGGCAGCGCCGCCGCCTACTACAACCCGAAGGCGGTGTGCGACATGCAGAGCATGCCGTCGAGGCCCAAGCCCGTGTGTTGACGGACCGCTGAGTTCCCTGCGCCCCGCCGGAGCCGCCTTCTGCCCGGCGGGGCGAGGACCCATACCCCGCGACGACGGGACGCCGGTCCTCGCGGCAGGTACCCGAGGGGCGCCGAGGCTCCGGCTCAGCGCTCGTCGAAGAACCGCTCCACGGTGCCGCGCCGGGCGGCGACGGCGGCCAGCGGCTCGCCGACCACCCGTCCGGCCAGCTCGACCGCCAGCTCGCCGACCTCCGCCTGGAGCGAGACCGCCGCGAGCGCCTGGTCCACGGAGATCCGGGCGCCCGCCTCCGCGACCAGCCGGTCGCGCTCGCGGATGCCCTCCTCGCGGGCCGCCGCGATGATCGCCGCACCTTGCCCGGTGGCCTCCTGGCGGATCCGCGCGGCCTCGTGCCGGGCGTCCGCCAGCTCCTGCCGGCAGGTGTCCAGGGTCCGCTCGGCCTCTGCCCGGATGGCCTCGGCCCGCTCCGTGCGCCCCTCGATGGCATCCCGCCGCTCGGCCAGCACCCGTTCCGCCCGCGGTAGCAGCAGCCTGCCCAGCAGCCAGAACAGCAGGAAGAAGCAGACCAGACCGACGATCAGCTCGGCAGGTCCGGGCATCAGCGGGCCGAGTTCCAGGTCCATGCGTCCCTCCCACAGTGTGATGACCAGTCAAATATCAGCCTGCCCAGGTTCACCGCCGCCGAACCCCGGCCGGAGTCGCACCAGCCCCGCCCACGCGCGGCAGGCCACCGGCCCGGCCGGGCCCAGGGTGCGGGCGGCGAGGGTGATCCCGCCCTCAGGTGACCTCGCCGCGCCGGCCGAACCGCTCCTGCCGCCACTCGCCGGACTCCAGTACCCCGGCCAGGTGCCGGGCCGCGTCCCAGACGTCCGTGTACGTGAGATAGAGCGGGGTGAAGCCGAAGCGCATCAGGTCCGGGGCGCGGAAGTCCCCGATCACCCCGCGTGCGATCAGCGCCTGCACCACCGGGTAGCCGTCGGCGTGCCGGAGGGCGATCTGGCTGCCGCGCCGGGCGTGCTCGCGCGGGGTGGCCACCTCGATCCCGTCCAGCCCCTCCACCAGGGCGACGAACAGATCGGTCAGCGCCAGGCTCTTCGCCCGCACCGCGCCCAGGTCGGCGCGCTCCCAGACGTCCAGGCTCGCCTCCAGCGCGGCCTGGCCGAGCAGCGAGGGCGAGCTGGTCAGGAACCGCCCGATGCCCGCCCTGGCGTCGTACCCGGGCTCGAAGGCGAACGGGCGGGCGTGCCCGAACCAGCCGCTCAACGGCTGGGCGGCGGCGGCCTGGTGCCGCCGCGCCACGTACAGGAAGGCGGGCGAGCCGGGGCCGCCGTTCAGGTACTTGTAGGTGCAGCCGACCGCGAAGTCCGCGCCGCCGGCGCCGAGTTCGACCGGCAGTGCGCCCACCGAGTGGCAGACGTCCCAGATCATCAGGGCGCCCGCGGCCCGCACCCGGGCGGTGATCCCGGGCAGGTCCAGCAACTCGCCGGTCCGGTAGTCCACATGGGAGAGGACGACGGCGGCGACCTCGCCGTCCAGGTGCCGGTCCAGTTCCTCCGGCGCGACCAGCACGCTGCGGGCGCCCTCGACCAGGCCGGTCACGCCCTCGGCGATGTACAGGTCGGTCGGGAAGGCCGCGCCGTCGCCGAGCACGGTGCGGCGGCCGGGGCGCAGCCGCAGCGCCGCCGCGAGCACCTTGAACAGGTTCACCGAGGTGGTGTCGCAGACCACCACCTCGTCCGGTTCGGCCCCGACCAGCGGCGCGATCCGCCGGCCCAGCCGGTACGGCTGCTCGAACCAGCCCGCGTCGTTCCAGCTGCGGATCAGCTCCCGGCCCCACTCCTGCTCGACCACCCGCCGCACCCGCTCGGGGGTGCCGGCCGGCAGCGCGCCGAGCGAGTTGCCGTCCAGGTAGACGACGCCCTCGGGCAGGGCGAACTCCCGGCGGAAGCCCGCCAGCGGGTCGGCGGCGTCCAGCGCCGCGCACTCCTCGCGCGTGATCACGGCGGGTCCCTTTCTCTCCGGCTCCGTCAGCCCCGGCAGCACCGTCGGTTCCGTCGTCACAGCTCGTCCCGGACGGTCCACAGCTCCGGGAACACGTCCTGCTCGGCGGACCTGCGCAGCCAGGCGAGGCCGCTGGAGCCGCCCGAGCCCGGCTTGGCGCCCATCGAGCGCTTCACCGCCGCCAGGTGGCGCCGGCGCCAGCGGGTCACCCGCTCGGCGACGTCCAGCAGCGCCTCGGCGAGCGCCTTCAGGTCGGCGAACCCGGGCTCGGTGTAGACCCGCCGCCAGGCCGCCTCCACCGCAGGCTCGGCCCGGTACCGCTGCTCGGACGGTTCGGCGGGCCCGACCGGCAGCGCCAGGCCGCGCCGGGCGAGCAGCGCCAGCGCGTCGTCGTAGAGGCCGGGGGAGCGCAGCGCCGCGGTCAGTTCGGCGTGCGTCCCCGGCGCCTCGTCGTACATCCGCAGCAGGGCGGCGTTCTTGTTGCCCAGCAGGAACTCCAGGTGCAGGAAGGCCGAGGACTGGAAGCCCGAGGCCTCGCCGAACACCGGGCGGAAGGCGTTGAACTCCTGCGGGGTCATGGTCGCCAGCAGGTCCCAGGACTCCACCAGCACGTCCTGGACGTGGGTGCCGCGCCGCAGCGCGGCCAGCGCGGCCGGCAGGTCGTCCTCGCGCAGCGCCCGCTGGGCGAGCGTCCACTCGTGCCGCAGCAGGTCGAAGAGCAGTTCCATCACCTGGGTGGTGACGATGAACGACAGCTCGGCCGGCACCTCGCTGCGCGGGTGCTGCAGGCTGTGCAGCTCCTCCAGCCGTACGTAGCGGGCGTACGGGGTGCCTCGACCCGGCTCCCCGTCCCGACCGAACGACAGGTTGGGTGTTTCCACCGTGTCGTGCCCCATCGTGATCCCTCCTGGTGACCCGGACGCCGCCGGGGGCCCCATTGTGCGGCGGTCCCTGCCCGTTCTTGAATGGGCTTCGGGCACGGCAACCGCATCCGTGCTTATCGTTCAAGAGGTCTTTCCGTCGGTCCTCCTTACGATCGCAAAACAGCGGGATCCAGCCACTCGACCCACCCGCCGGGAGCCGCCATGGACGCCGTCGACCGCCGCCTGCTCGCCGAGCTGCAGGCCGATGCCCGGCTCTCCTACAACGAACTCTCCCGCCGGGTGAGCCTGTCCGCACCCGCCGTCGCCGAGCGGGTGCGCCGGCTGGAGGCCGACGGGGTGATCACCGGGTACCACGCCCACGTCGACCTCGCCCGGGCCGGGCTGCCGATCACCGCGCTGGTCCAGCTCCAGTGCTACGGCCCCCGCTGCGTGCTGCGCGATCCGGCGGTGGCCCGCTGGCCCGAGGTGCTCCAACTGCACCGGGTCACCGGCGGGGCCTGCTGCGTGCTGCTGGTCGCGGTGCCCGCGATGGCCGATTTCGAGGCGCTGATCGACCGCCTCGGCGGCTACGGCCAGCCGGCCAGCTCGATGATCCTCTCCAGCCCGGTGCCCTGGCGGCCGGTGGTCGCGCCGTAGGGCCTGGACCGGGCACGCACGTGGTGGGACACGCTCCGGCAGCGGCCGGTAGGTTCATCGCCATGCCGATCAACCGTCACGTCCTCCTGATCCCCGGCAGCCTGCGCGCGGGCTCCACCAACGAGACCGTGCTGCGCACCGCCGCCGCAGTGGCGCCGGAGTCCGTCACCACGACGTACTACACCGGGCTGGCCGGACTGCCGCACTTCAACCCCGACCACGACACCGACCCGCTGCCGGAGCCGGTCGTCGAGCTGCGGGCCGCCATCGAGGCCGCCGACGCGCTGCTGATCTGTACCCCCGAGTACGCCGGCACGCTGCCGGGCTCGTTCAAGAACCTGCTGGACTGGACGGTCGGCGGGATCGAGATCTCGGACAAGCCGGTCGGCTGGATCAACGCCGCCGCACCGGGCCGGGGCCAGGGTGCCGAGGCCGCGCTGGGCGCCGTGCTCCGCCACACCGGCGCCGCCCTCGTGGCGGACGCCTGCGTCCGGGTCCCGCTGGACCGCAAGGACGTCGGCCCGGACGGCCTGGCCGCCGACCCGCTGGTCCGGGCGCGGATCGGCGAGGTCCTGGAGCTGCTGGCCGCCGGCTGAGCCGGACCGCCGCGGCGCCCGCCGGGCGGGCTCAGTGCCCGTCGGGCAGGTGCAGGCCCAGGCCCGCCAGGCCGGTCAGGAACAGCTCCACGCCGACCGCCGCCAGCAGCAGGCCGAGCAGCCGGGAGAGCACCTCCAGCGAGGTGCGGTGGGTGCGCTGCATCAGCGGGGCGAGCAGCGCCACACAGACGTAGTTGATCACCACGACGGCGATGTACGCCCCGGCGACGGTGACGCGCCAGCCCCAGTCGTTCTTGGCGAGCGAGCCCACCAGCACCGCCGTCACCGCGAGCGGGCTCGCGATGTAGGGCAGCAGCAGCTCGCGGATGCCGTCCACCAGCGGGTTGGGCAGGTGCTCGGTGTCCTCGTCGCCGCCGCCGAGGTGGATGCCCAGGACCAGCGCGAGGGCGTAGATGAAGAAGATCGCGCCGCCGGCCAGTTGCAGGGACTGGTCGGAGATGTGGAACAGCGAGGTGACGAAGTCCGCGCTGAAGGCGAGCAGCAGGCCGACGACGGCGGAGATGATCGTGCTCCAGGCGGCCAGCCTGCGCAGCTCCCCGGTGGTGCGGGTGGAGGCGAGCCGGGCGAAGGACAGCAGGACCTTGGGCGGACCGACGACGGCGAAGAAGGCGATGAAAGCGCTGCTCAGGTTGAAGACGAACATAGGGGCAAGCATGACCGGGGCGATTTACCGCAGATCGACCGCCACGCCTCCGGCGCGGAGTGTGTCGAGGATCGCGTCGAAGTAGCTCAGGGCGCGTTCGCCGAGGAAGACCGTGCCGGTCAGGTGGCTGCGGGCGATGCCGGCGTCCCGCCAGACCAGGGTGAACGGGGGCGTGGGGCCGAAGCCGCCGCGCAGGCAGTCGGCGAGCGCGTCGAGGTTCCCGCCGTAGTAGCCGCCGGGGCCGTTCAGGGCCGCCCCCAGGGCGGTGTAGAAGGCCTCGCGGTCGGTGATCGTGCCGCCGTCCAGCCGGTACTCGGGTTGCCGCCGGGTCATCGGGACTCCACTCCTCACTGCTTCGATATTCGCCCGGATGGCGGTCCCGAGTCGAGCCGGCTCGCCCTTTCGGCTGGGATGGAAGCCGGACCACCCTCCGCTGGAACGAGGATTCGACATGTGTCTGAACCGCAAGGATCTCGGTCTGCTGGCCCTGCGCGGCGCTGTGGGCGGGGTGCTGATCGCGCACGGCACCCAGAAACTGTTCGGCTGGTTCGGCGGCGCCGGCCTGGAGGGCACCGCCAAGGCGATGGAGCACATGGGCTTCCACCCGGGGCGGCAGAACGCCCTGGCGGCGGGCCTCGGCGAAGCGGGTGGCGGCGCGCTGCTGGTGGCCGGGCTGGCGACGCCGGCGGCCGGTGCGGTGGTGGCCGGCACCATGGCGGGGGCGGTGGCGGTGCACGCCCCGGCGGGCTTCTTCATGACGTCCGGCGGCTACGAGTACCCGGCGTTCCTCGGCGCGACCGGGCTGGCGCTGGGCGTGTCCGGTGCGGGGCGGTACTCGCTGGACCATCTGGCCGGGCACGTCCTCGACCGGCCGTGGATCGGCGCGGTGTCGTTCGTGGCGAGCGCGGCCTCGGCGTACTGCGTGGTGGCCCGCCGCCGGCACGTGGTGCGGCTGCGCGAGGAGCGGTCCGCCGTGGAGGCGGAGGAGGCGGCGCGCGAGGAGGGTTCGGGGCTGTCCTGAGGACCGGCCCCGCCTCCGTACGGCCACCCGGCCGGAGCGGTACGTCGGACCGGCCGACGTCCCGCTCCGGCCGGGGCCCGGGTCAGACCCGGACCGCGCCCGCGTACGGCATGCTGTCGAGCGGGACGACCTCGACGTTCTTGCCGGTACGGGGGGCGTGCAGCAGCTTGCCGTCGCCCGCGTAGATGCCCACGTGGTGGATGTCCGGGTAGTAGAACACCAGGTCACCGGGTTGCAGCTGGTCCCGGGAGATCTTGGTGCCGATCCGGTACTGGTCCTGTGAGGTGCGCGGGATCTTGATATTGGCCGCCGCGTACGCGGTGACGGTCAGTCCGGAGCAGTCGAAGCCGCTCGGGCCGACGCCACCCCGGACGTACGGCTTGCCGAGCTGGGCGTAGCCGAACGCCAGGATGTCCTTGGCCCGGCCGGCGGACGGGGCCGCCGGGGCGGACTGCGGGGTGCCGGAGGCGCCCTCGCCGTTGCTGCCCGGGGCGTCGGAACGGTTGGTGCCGCGGGAGGCGGCCTGCTGTGCGGCGGCGGCAGCCTGCTGGTTCTCGCGCAGGACCTTGGCCCGCTCGTCCGCCTTGAGGCCGTTCAGGATGCCCTGCACCTTGGCGAGCTTGGCCTGCACCTCGGTCTTCTTGGCCGCCAACTGGGCCCGGTTGCCGTCGAGTTCGGCGAGCCGGGCGGCGGTCTCGGTGCGCAGCTGGTCGATCTTGCGCTGGTCGGCCTGGAGCCGGACCAGGGTGGCGGACTGGTCGGCGGTGGCGGCCTCCTGGAGGCCGGCCCGGCCGAGGTAGTCCTCGGGGCTGGAGCTGAGCATCAGCTTGACCGTGGGGTCGATGCCGCCGGTGCGGTACTGCTCCCCGGCCACCGTGGCGAGCGACTCGTGCACGGTGTTGATCTTCGCCTGCTGGTCGGCCAGTTGCTGCTGGAAGGTGCCGGCCTGGGCCTCCAGCTGCTGCTGGCGCTCCTGGAGTCCGTTCTGCTGCTCGGTGGCGACCTCCACCTCCTCGTACAGGGCGTCGACCTCGCGCTGTACCTGTTCCAGGGACGGTTTGGCCCCGGGGGCCGGGGTGGAGGGCGCCGCGTGGGCGACGGTGCCGGAGAGCAGTAAGGCACCCCCGGCGGTCAGGGTGAGGGCGGAAATGCGTTGCCGGTTGCGGGTTTTCGGGAGGCGGTGCTGGCCCATGCGCTGAGGCTCCTGGGGGGCTGGGAGAGATCAACAAGTCCGATAATCCAGAAAATTAATAGTTCTACCGCTATGTCAGCAAGCCGTCGGGCCCTCACCCGTACGTATCAGCCCTGCTGGCGGACCCGGTCCGGGGCTCGGAGGGTGGGCGTGGAGTGTGCCGGGCAGCCCGGCGCCGGGCAGAATCGAGGACCCCATGGATCGCCAGCCGCCCACCAGGACGACCGCCACCGGCCGGCCGACCGCCCCGGTGCGGGTGACCGCGCAGGACGTCACCGCCCCCGCGGTCCGGCACCGGAGCCGGGCCGTGGCCGCCGCCCTGGCCGCGGCCGTGCTCGGCGCGGCGGCACTGGCCGGCTGCTCGTCCAGCGGCAAGCCGAACGGTGCCATCGCCTCCGCGGTGGAGAAGGGTGCCTCCGCCGCGGCCTCCGCCGCCGCCTCCGCCGCGGCCTCCGCGGTCGGCTCGGCCGCGGGTGGGCTCTCCTCGGCGGCCGGCGCCGCGGCCGGCGGGCTCTCCTCGGCCGTGGCCTCCGCGGAGGCGGCGGCCTCCTCGGCGATCGCGGGCGTCAAGGGCGGCCTGGACGCCAAGGCGGACGTCGCCGCGGGGGCGGTGACCACGACCCCGGACGGCAAGGCGGAGGTGCCGCTCACCGTCACCAACCCCGAGCAGCAGGCCAACCGGTACGTCATCCAGATCAACTTCACGGACGCCTCCGGCAACGTGCTGGACGCGACGGCGGTCACCGTGTCGGATGTCGCCGCCGGGCAGAGCGCCCAGGCCACCGCGCGCAGCAACCGGGACCTCACCGGCACGGTCAAGGCGGTCGTGTCCAACGCCGTCCGGTACTGACCCGCGTCACCCGGTCCCGCACCGCCGCTCACCCGCAGGTCAGCGGCGGTGCGGCCGGAGCGGGTGAACCTTAACGGCGGCTCAAGCGTCAACATCACCCCTTGACGGGGGAGTTGGTCTAGTCCATTTTAATCCCCAGGTGCAGGGAGCCCCTGAACCGGCGTCAGCGGTCCGTACCGCTGGCGCCGGTTCGGCATATCCCGGTGTCCGTCAGGCATGTTTCCGCTCGATTCCCTCCCCCGTTCTGTCATGCCCTGGTCGTACGGCCCCACCCCGTACGGGTTCGCCAGGGCGGCGGAATCCCCCACAACAAGGAGTCACGCACCCATGCTCCGTTCACGTATCGAAAGGGCCGGGGCGCCGGCCCAGCAGGGCGGCCGTCGACGCCGCCCGAAGAGCCTGGCCGCCCTCGCGGCCGGCACGACCGCCTCGCTGCTGCTCGGCACGGGCCTCGCGCTCAGCGGTGGCGCCGCGGCCAACGCCGCCGTCACCAACAGCACCGGCGCGCCCGCCACCAGCGGCGGCCTCAAGGTGGCCTACTTCGACCAGTGGTCGATCTACGGCAACGCGTACTACCCCAAGACGATCCAGGACACCGGCGTGGCCGGGAACCTGGACTACCTGATCTACTCGTTCGCCAACATCAGCCCGACCGACCTGGGCTGTTTCCAGGCGACCAAGGCCGCCAGCCAGGACGACAACAACCCGAACGCGGGTGACGGCGCGGCCGACGCGTTCGCCGACTACCAGAAGAGCTTCGGCCCGGACATCTCGGTCGACGGCGTCGGCGACGCCTGGGGCCAGCCGATCGCGGGCAACTTCAACCAGCTGAAGAAGCTGAAGGCGAAGAACCCCAACCTCAAGATCCTGCTCTCGATCGGTGGCTGGACCTACTCCAAGTACTTCTCGGCGGCGTCCGCCACCGACGCCTCGCGCAAGCACCTGGTCTCGTCCTGCATCGACATGTTCATCAAGGGCAACCTGCCGGTCGACGCCGGCTACGGCGGCCCGGGCTCGGCGGCCGGCATCTTCGACGGCATCGACATCGACTGGGAGTACCCGGGCGGCGGCGGCCACACCGGCAACGGTTCCAGCCCGGCCGACAAGCAGAACTTCACCCTGCTGCTGAAGGAGCTGCGCACGCAGCTCGACGCGCAGGGCAAGGCCGACGGCAGGACCTACGCCACGGCGGCGGCGGTCGGCGCCGGCCAGGACAAGATCATGAACATCGAGACGGACAAGATCGCTCCGTACCTCACCTTCCTCGATGTCATGACCTACGACATGCACGGTGGCTGGGACGCCAAGGGCCCGACCAACCACCAGGCCCCGCTGTACTCCGGTCCGAACGACCCGAGCACCCCCGTCAAGCCGGGCAGCGGCAAGTACTCGATCGACAGCGCCATCAAGGCGTACACGGTCGGTGACAAGGAGTACGGCATCCCCGGCGGCTTCCCCGCCAACAAGATCAACATGGGTGTGCCGTTCTACTACCGCGGCTGGACCGGCGTCGCGAACAACGGCCAGAACGGCCTGTTCCAGCCCGCCGCCGCGCCCGCCACCGGCGCCGCGATGTCCGGCAACATGCCCGGCATCCAGATGTACAAGGAGCTCACGGGCTTCGTCGACAACCCGTCCAAGACCTTCTGGGACGACACGGCGAAGGCCACGTACTTCTACGACGGCAACACCTTCTGGTCCGGCGAGGACGCCAAGTCGATCCAGGCCAAGGTGGACTACGCCCACTGCAACGGCCTCGGCGGCTCCTTCGCCTTCTCGCTGTACGACCTGGGCACCAAGACCGCGCTGTTCGACAAGATGGTCCAGGCCACCAACGGCTCGTCCGCGTCCTGCCCGGCCCCGCCGACCACGACGCCGCCGACCACCCCGCCGACCACGCCGCCCACCACTCCGCCCACGACCCCGCCGACCACGCCGCCCACCACGCCGCCGACCACCCCGGCCGGCTGCTCGGGCGCCCCGAGCTGGGACGCGGCCGCCACCTACGCCACCTCGACCAAGGTGTCCTGGAAGGGCCACTTCTACACCAACAAGTGGTGGACCAAGGGCGACGACCCGGCCGCCAGCGGTGCGTGGGGCGTCTGGACCGACAACGGCCCCTGCTGAGGCCGGTACCACCGGGCGGCTGACCCGCCCGTACATCTGAGGGCCTGACGGACCCTCGCACCACGAGTCCGGCCCGCCGGGGGAGCTCCCCCGGCGGGCCGGACTTCCGCGTGTGCGGGCAGGTGTGCGGGCCGGGTCAGGCCAGGTCGTCGGTGCGCCCCAGCGCGTCGGGCTGGGTCTCCTCGATCCGCCGCAGCATCCGGGCCAGCAGCGCGGACAGCTCGGTGCGCTCCTCCCCGGCGAGGTCCTGGAGCAGCTCCTCCTCGAAGCCGGCGGCCATCCGCATCGACTCCAGCCACTTGTCGCGGCCGTTCTCGGTCAGCTCGATGATCACCCGGACCCGGTTGGCCTCGTCCCGTTCCCGGGTGACCAGGTCCTCGGCGACCATCCGGTCGATCCGGTGGGTCATCGCGGCCGGGGTGAGTCCGAGCCGCTTGGCCAGCTCGCCCGGGCCGAGCCGGTACGGGCTGCCCGCGACCACCAGGGCCTTGAGCACCTCCCACTCGGCGGAGGTGATCCCGAGCACATTCAGCTGCCGGCCGTACGCCACGCCCATCCGCCGGGCGACCCGCGAGAGGGTCTGCACGATGGTCTCCACCTGTGGGTCCACGGTGGGGAATTCCCGCTGGTAGACGGCCACCTGCTCGGCGACTCCCAGCTCGTTGGCGGTGGCCGGGGCGGGCTTCTCTGCAGTCATGCGGACCAGTGTCGCATGAAGCGGTGCACTCCTTAAGCCTTTGACTCCACACTCTTCCGGATGCTAAGACTTTAGCTCTGAAATCTTCTGGACTTAAGAGTATCCAGCGAAACTAGTGAAGGGGTGTGCACGGTGACCGGCACGGTGAAGCAGCAGAGGCAGCGGCGTCATGGGGCGGGCGGCCCGCTGCGCCGCGTCCAGATCGGCAACGCGCTCAGCGCGTTCGGCAGCGGATTCACGATGCCGTACATGTTCGTGTACGTGGACCAGGTGCGGGGCCTGGGCTCGCTGGCCGCCGGGATGGTGTTCACCGTCTTCGCGCTGGCCGCGCTGGCCGTGCTCCCGTTCACCGGCCGCGGCATCGACAGGTACGGCCCGCGCCCGGTGCTGCTGGCCGGCGCGACGCTCGCCGCCACCGGCGCGTTCGCCTTCGGTCACGCCACCGGCACCCCGGCCCTGCTGGTCTCGTCCTTCCTGTTCGGCGCGGGTGTCACCACCTGCCAGCCGGCGCTCGCCACGATGATCGTCCGCTGCTCGACCACCGCGACCAGGTCGCACGCGTTCGCGCTGCAGTTCACCCTGATCAACCTGGGCATGGGCATCGGCGCGCTGGTCGGCGGCCAGATCGTCGACGTCGCCGACCCGGCCAGCCTGACCCGGCTGTTCACCATCGAGGCCGTGACCTTCCTCGGCCTGGCCCTGGTCACCGGCTCCGCCCGGATCCCGGCGCCGGCCCCGGTGTCGGTCCAGGAGCGGACGGACGGCCCCCAGGGCCTGCGCGCCCTGGTCACCGACAAGGCGATGCTGCGGCTCTGCGTGCTCGCCGGGCTGATCTTCTTCGCCTGCTACGGCCAGTTCGAGTCCGGCGTCGCGGCCTTCGCCACCGACACCGTCGGCACCGCGCCCTCCACCCTGGGCCTGGCGATCGGCGCCAACGCCGTCACCATCGTGGTGCTGCAGATGTTCGTGGTGCGGATCACCGCCCGCCGCCGCCGCACCACCGCGATGGCCGCGGCCGGTGTGGTCTGGCTCGGCGCCTGGGCGATGGCCCTGGTCGCCGGCCTGATCCGGACCGAGACCATGGCCGCCACGGTCGCGATCGTCTCGATCTACGCCCTGTTCGGTGTCGGCGAGTCGCTGCTCGCCCCCACCATGGGCCCGATGGTCGCCGAGCTCGCCCCGGCCCGGCTGCTCGGCACCTACAACGCCGGGTACGCCCTGGTGAAGCAGATCGCGATCGCGGTCGGCCCGGCCGTCGGCGTGCTGCTGGTCGGCTCCGGCACCTGGCCGCTCTACCTCGCGGCGATGGCCGGCTCCACCCTGCTGATCGTCGTCATGTCGATCCGGCTGCGCCCGCACCTCACCGCGGCCCAGGACAACGCCGCCCCGGTCGTGGTCCGCACCCCCGTCCCCGTCCGGGAACTGCAGACCGCCGCCTGACGACACCGCCCGACGGGCGCCGCCAGGGTCACCTGGTCGGCGCCCGTCGCGCTTGGATTCACGACCACCGGCACATAGTGTCAGTGGCTGTTGAACGCCCGGCCCAGGCCCGGCACAGGCGAGACAGGCGAAATCGGCGAGGCTATGACGCAAGCGGCGCTCACGCACCCACCGGCAGCACCCCCGGCCCCCGCAGCCCCCGCACCGGCTCCGCGGGGGCCGCTGCGCTGGGCGGCCGACCGGGCCGGCTGGCTCGGGCCGATCGGTGTGGCGGTCTTCGCCGGCCTGCTCCGGTTCTGGAACCTCGGCTATCCCGACTCCTTCGTCTTCGACGAGACGTACTACCCCAAGGACGCCTGGTCGTTGCTCCAGCAGGGCTACGAGGGCACCTGGCCGGAGAGCGCCAACGCCGACATCCTGGCCGTCCCGCAGCACGTCCCGCTGACCTCCGCGCCCGAGTTCATCGCCCACCCGCCGCTCGGCAAGTGGGTGATCGCGATCGGCGAGTACGCCTTCGGGCTTCACCCCTTCGGCTGGCGCTTCATGACGGCCCTGCTCGGCACCGTCACCGTGCTGATGCTGGCCCGGATCGGCCGCCGGCTCTTCGGCTCGACCCTGATCGGCTGCACCGCCGCCCTGCTGATGTCCGTGGACGGCCTCCAGCTGGTGATGAGCCGGGTCGGCCTGCTGGACGGCGTCCAGATGTTCTTCGTCCTCGCCGCCTTCGGCAGCCTGCTGATCGACCGCGACCGCACCCGCGCCCGGCTCGCCGCCGCCTACCCCGACGGCGACCTGGTCCGCCTCGGCCCGCGCCCCTGGCGGATCGCCGCCGGCGTGGCCCTCGGCGCCGCCTGCGCGGTCAAGTGGAACGGCATCATGGTGCTCGCCGCCTTCGGCCTGCTCACCGTGCTCTGGGACCAGTCCGGCCGCCGCTGGGCCGGTGCCCGCCGCCCCTGGCGCTCGATGCTGCGCCGGGACGCGCTGCCCGCCTTCCTCGCCACCGTCGGCTCCGCCCTGGTGGTGTACGTCGGTGCCTGGGGCGGCTGGCTCGCCACCGGCGGCGGGTACGACCGGCACTGGGCGGACGGCCGGGCCGGGCTCTCCCCGGACAGCCTCCTCGGCATCGGCCTGCCGCAGGTCTCGATGAGCTGGGTGCCCGCGCCGCTGCGCAGCCTCTGGCACTACCACTCGCAGATGTACGACTTCAATACCGGGCTGAGCACCCCGCACACCTACCAGTCCAACCCGTTCAGCTGGCTGGTCCAGGGCCGCCCGGTCTCCATGTACTGGGAGCAGGTGCCCAACGGGCAGCAGGGCTGCACGGCCTCCGGCGGCTGCGCCGCGCAGATCCTCGGCCTCGGCACCCCGCTGCTCTGGTGGACGGCCTGCGCCGCCCTGGTCTACCTGCTGTGGCGCTGGTTCTTCCGCCGGGACTGGCGCTCGGGCGCGGTGCTCTGCGGCGTCGCCGGCGTCTACCTGCCGTGGTTCCAGTACCAGGAGCGGACGGTCTTCTCCTTCTACATGGTCGTGCTGGTGCCGTTCCTCTGCCTGGCCGTCGCCCAGATGCTCGGAGCCATGGTCGGTCCGGCGGGCTGCTCGCCCGAGCGGCGCCGGATCGGCGCGGCCGGGGCCGGGCTGATCGTGCTGGCCATCGTGGCCTGCTTCGCCTTCTTCTACCCGCTCTACACGGCGGAGGTGATCCCGATGACGTCCTGGCAGGACCGGATGTGGTTCACCAGCTGGATCTGACGGATGACGGTTCTGGCGGCCGGGCAGTCCCAGCTGCTCCCCGTCACCCCCGTGCTCGGGGTGGTCACCGCGGTGCTGCTGGCCGCCGCCGTGGCGGTGGCCGGGTGGGGCCTGCTCGGGCACGGGCACGCGGTGCTGCGGGCCGGACTGCGCGCGGTGGTGCAGCTGGCCGCCGTCGCGCTGGTGATCACCTGGGTGGTCTCCTCGCTCTGGTGGTCGGCGCTGTTCGTCCTGCTGATGTTCGCGGTCGCCGTCCGCACCGCGGGACGGCGGATGACCCCGGGCCCGGACTGGGTCTGGGCGGCCGCCCCGATCGGCGCCGGGGTGCTGCCCGTCCTCGGGCTGCTGTTGGCCGTCGGGCTGCTGCCGCCGAAGGGCCTGTCCGTCATCCCGGTGGCCGGCATCCTGATCGGCGGCGGGCTCAGCGCGACCTCGCTGGCCGGCCGGCGGGCCCTGGACGAGCTGCGGCAGCGGCACGGGGAGGTGGAGGCGGCGCTCGCCCTGGGCTTCGAGGAGCGCGACGCCCGGCTGGAGATCTGCCGCACCGCGGCAGCCACCTCGCTCGTCCCCGCCCTCGACCAGACCCGGACGGTCGGCCTGGTGACGCTGCCCGGCGCGTTCGTCGGCATGCTGCTCGGCGGGGCGTCGCCGGTCCAGGCGGGCGCGGTGCAGCTGTTCGTCCTGGTCGGCCTGCTGGCGGTGGAGACGGTGGCGATCGTGGTGGTGCTGGAGCTCGTCGCCCGCGGGCTGGTGGGCCCGGGGGAGCCCCGCGTCATCGGGTAGGCTTGGGCGCGTTGAAGGGGAGTAGCCCTCCACCGGACCGTCGACATACTGGCCCCCAGGGGCCCGGCGCCCGGGGCACCGCGATCCGTTCCGGTGCCGGCGAGACCTTCGGCCGCAGTGCTGTGAACCATGACCAGCGCTGTCGGGCCGAAGCCTCCCCCGACGGAGCCGCCGAGGCCGGGCAGCCCGACCGAGGGAATCCAGACCCCCGATGAGCCTGACCGTAGCCGCAATCACCTTCGGCATCGTCTTCCTGGCCGAACTGCCGGACAAGACCGCCCTGGCAAGCCTGATGCTCGGCGCCCGCTACCGCGCGAGTCACGTCTTCGCCGGCATCGCCGCCGCCTTCGCCCTCCAGGTCGGTATCGCCCTGGTCGCCGGGCACCTGCTCTCCCTGCTGCCGCACCGCTGGGTGGAGGGCGTCACCGGCGCGCTCTTCCTGGCCGGGGCCGCGATGCTGCTCTTCCACGGCGGTGACGACGAGGACGGCCACGCCGCCAAGGAACCGTCCGCGAACAGCTTCTGGAAGGTCGCCGGGGCCAGCTTCGTGGTCGTCGCGATCGCCGAGTTCGGCGACCTGACCCAGATCATGACCGCCAACCTGGCCGCCAAGTACGCCGATCCGCTGGCCGTGGGCCTGGGCGCCTGGCTGGCGCTCTGCGCCGTCGCGGGGATCGCGATCGTGGGCGGGCAGAAGCTGCTGAAGCACGTGCCGATGAAGATGATCGTCCGGGTGGCGGCCGGTGTGATGGTGCTGATGGCCGGGTTCAGCATCTTCCAGGCGATCACCGGCTGACGCCGGGGTCAGCAGCTCGGGGGGCTCTGCTCCAAGGCCGCGCGGGTCTTGGGGCCGTACTCCCCGTTCTCGCCCTTGATCTTGTTCGCCTGCTGGAAGTTCAGCACCGTATTGCGGGTCCACCAGTCGAAGAAGCCGGTGGCCAGCGACTTGTCGACGGTGCCGCAGGAGGCGGCCACCAGCCGCAGTTGCATGTCCTTCACACTCGCGCCCGTCATACCGAACGTGAGGGTCTGCGGGGTGGTCGTCGGGCTCGCGCTCGTCGTCGGTGTCGGCGTCGGGGTGGTCGTCGGGCTCGGCGGGGCGGGGGGCGGGTCGGCCGGGGCCGGGGGAGCGGCCGGGGGCGGAGTGGGGGCCATCGGGGGCGGGGTGGCCGCCTTGGTGGGGCTCGCCTTGGCCGTCGTCCGGCTGGGGGACGGGCTCGGGGCCTCCGCCTCCGTGGTGGACGGCGGAGCGCTCGGGCTCGGGTCCGCCGGGGTGGTCGGGTCCACCGGTGCGGGCGCCAGGGTGGTGGAGGGGGCGGGCCGCGCCTGGTGGTCCGGCTCCTTGGAGGGCGTCACCGCGTACGCCAGACCGATGGTGACCGCCAGCAGCCCGGCGCCGGCCGCCACCAGCAGTCCCTTGCGGCGGGCGAGCGGGCCCTGTTCGGCCTGTTCCGCGGCCCGGCGGGCGGCCCGGCCACCACCGGCCGGTTCGGGTGCGCCGGGTGCCGAGTGGGCGAACGGGAAGAAGCCGATCTCGTCGTCGGCCGGCTCCGGCTGCTCCTGCGGGTGCTGGGAGTGCTGCGGGTGCTGGGGGTGCCGGGGCGGGGCCGGCGGGGGTACCGACATCACCGGCGGCAGCACGGTCGTCGCGTAGGCGTCCGCGTCGGGCCCGGGCGGCGGGGCCACCGGGGGGAGCACGGTGGTGGCGAACGGATCGGCGGGCGCGCCCGCCGACGGGCCGTCCACGATCTGGCCGACCGCCTGCGGCACGTACGGGCGCACCAGCGGCGGGCCCTCCAGATGCGGCAGGACGGCGGTCTCGGCGAGGCTCGGATCCGGGAGATCCGGGAGGCACCTGCACCCGGCGGAGCGCGCGGTGCCGCACGTCGGGCAGTGCTGGTCCGGCATCGACCGGCCCTCCTCGGTTCTCGCTCGGTACTCGGATGTTTCTCGGGTTGGCGAACGCGCCCGGGCACTCCCGTACGCGCCTGATTATGCAGGACCGTCCCCAAGGGGGGACAGGGGCGTCCGGCCCGCCGTGGGGGTGTTGTGCCGGTTGGTGGCGGTTGGGGAGCCGGTGAACGGGACGGGGCTCGGGGCCGGGCCCGCTACCGGCCGTCGTTCTTGCGTTCGGCTCAATCGAATGCCGCATATCCGGGCATTTCTGACAGCATGGTGAGCCGGGAGTGATCATTCGCACGGCCCCCGGCCCGGCCGGGGGCCGCGACCCCTACGGAGACGCCATGACGGATCCGACCGCGGCGTCCGACCGCGGCCCGGCGCACCAGCCGGGGCCGCCGGAGGTCACCGCCCCCAACCTCTGGGTCCCGATCGGGGCCCTGCTGCTGGCGATGCTGCTCGCGGCGCTCGACCAGACCATCGTCTCCACGGCGCTGCCGACCATCGTCAGCGACCTCGGAGGTCTGGAACACCTCTCCTGGGTCGTCACCGCCTATCTGCTGGCCTCGACGGCGGCCACCCCGCTCTGGGGCAAGCTCGGCGACATGTACGGCCGGAAGCGCTTCTTCCAGGCCTCGATCGTGATCTTCCTGCTGGGCTCGGTGCTCTGCGGCATCGCCCAGAGCATGGGCGAGCTGATCGCCTTCCGCGCCCTCCAGGGCCTCGGTGGCGGCGGGCTGATGGTGCTCTCCCAGGCCATCGTCGGCGACCTGGTCTCACCCCGGGACCGCGGCAAGTACCAGGGCCTCTTCGGGGCCGTCTTCGGCGTCACCAGCGTGCTCGGGCCGCTGCTCGGCGGCGTCTTCGTGGACAACCTCAGCTGGCGCTGGGTCTTCTACATCAACCTGCCGGTCGGGGCGGTCGCCCTGGTGGTGATCGCCTCGGTGCTGCACGGGCAGGAGGTGAAGCGGAAGCACCGGATCGACTACCTGGGGACCGTGCTGATCGCCTCGGTGGCCACCTGCCTGGTCCTGATGACCTCACTCGGCGGCACCACCTGGCCCTGGCGCTCCTGGCAGATCATCGGGCTGGGCGTGCTCGGCGTGGTCCTGCTGGTCGCCTTCGTCGCGGTCGAGCGGGCGGCCGCCGAGCCGGTGCTGCCGCTACGGCTGTTCCGCTCGCGGACGTTCAGCCTGGTCGCCGTCATCTCCTTCGTGGTCGGCTTCGCGATGTTCGGCGCGCTCACCTATCTGCCGACCTTCCTCCAGGTGGTCATGCAGGTCTCGCCGACCTTCTCCGGCATCCACATGCTGCCGATGGTGCTCGGCATGCTGGTCACCTCGATCGGCGCCGGCCAGATCGTCGCCCGCACCGGCCGCTACCGGGTCTTCCCGATCGCCGGGACGGCCGTCACCACCGTCGGCCTGCTGCTGCTGTCCCGGATGGACGAGCACAGCAGCACCACCGAGATGAGCTTCTACTTCCTGGTCTTCGGCCTCGGGCTGGGCCTGGTGATGCAGGTCCTGGTGCTGATCGTGCAGAACTCCGTCGGCTACCAGGACCTCGGGGTGGCCACCGCCGGGGCCACCTTCTTCCGTTCCATCGGGGCGTCGTTCGGCGTCTCCGTCTTCGGCACGATCTTCGCCAGCGGGCTGGGCAGCCGGCTGGCCGACGCCCTGGCGGGGGTGGCGCTGCCGCCCGGCTTCAACCCCGCTGTCGTCACCGCCGATCCCCGCGTGGTCGGTACCCTGCCGCCGGCCGTGCAGGCCGCGGTCCACCACGCGTACGCCGAGTCGATCACCCGGGTCTTCCTCTACGCGGTGCCGGTCGCGCTGGTCGCCTTCGTGCTCTCGCTCTTCCTGCGCGAACAGAAGCTGCGCTCCACCGTCACCGCGCCCGACCTCGGCGAGTCGATCGGCGTCAACCCGGTGGAGCGGTCCTCGCTGGACGAGATCGCCCGCGCGCTCTCGGTGCTGAACACCCGGGAGGCCCGGCGCGACCTGTTCCGGCGGATCACCGCGACCGCCGGGCTCGACCTCGGACCGGCCTCCAGCTGGCTGCTGCTGCAGATGCACCACCAGGGTTCGGTCGAGCCCGCCGAACTCGCCGAGCGCCGGATCGTCCCGATCTCGGTGATCGAGGAGGCCGTGCGGGAGGTGGAGAGCCGGGGCCTGGCGGCCCGCACCGGCGGTCTGCCGCTGCGGCTGACCGAGCCGGGCGAGGAGACGGCGCTCCGGCTGGTCGCGGCCCGCCGGACCCAGCTCTGCGAACTCCTCGGCGACTGGGACGACAAGCAGCACGCCGACCTCGCCGACCTGCTCACCCGGCTCAGCTCCGCGCTCTGCGCCGACCAACGGGACCGGCCCGACCGCAGCGGCCCGGAGCACCCGTACCACGGGGAGGGGCGGTCGTTCTAGGGCTTGCCGTCATTGATTAGCGGGGCTAATCGCCTGTTGAGGAGATCGATCTTGTTCCGCCCCGAAAGGGGTGGTGAGCTGGCTTTATGAGAAATGCGAAAACTCCGGCATCCGGGACGGCGGACGGCGTCGATTACCACTGGTCGCCGGTCATCGCCGTGGCGCTGAGCACATTCACGGTGGTGTCTTCCGAAATGATGCCGGTAGGCCTGCTGACCCCCATCTCGGACACGCTTTCCGTGTCCGACGGTGTTACCGGCCTTTCCCTCACGATCACCGGGCTCATCGCCGCGGCCGTGTCTCCCTTCGTGCCGGCGCTCATCGGACGCCGTGACCGCAAGAGGGTGCTCGTGGCCTTCATGATTCTGCTGTCCCTGGCGAACGCGCTGACCGCGGTCGCGCCCGGTTTCCCGGTGCTGGCCTTCGCCCGGACGGTCCTCGGCATTTCGATGGGGGTGGTCTGGGGGCTTGCCGCGGGGCTGGGCCCGAGACTTGCCGACGGGCGAAGCCGGTCGAAGGCCGGGACGACCTGATCCGCCAATTCCCGCCCCAGGGTGGTCGGCTCGACGCGACGGCTGGTGCGTTCGAACAGCGGGGTGCCCACCCGGCTTTCCAGGCGCTTTATCAGCTGGGAGACCCGCCCCTGGGAAATGCCGAGCGTTTCGGCGGTGCGGCCGAAATGAAGATGGTGGACCAGGACGGAAAAGCACTCAAGTTCCCGTAGCGGAAGTTCCGGGATCGGTAGCGATGGGTTTATGTGATCCACCTCCACAGTCTACGTCGACGCCTTACCGCGCTCTGCTCGCATGCGTCCCGGGTCCGTTCCGGTGTTACAGTCGATCTCTCTCATGTTCTTCCCTTTGCGGGTGAACTCCGGTCTTTCCTCAAGGGCCGCCGAACCAGCGCGGGGTGTCGAGCCGGAACGGGTTGCCGGGGGCGAGCGTGCGCAGACCGGACTCCAGGGCGCGCAGTTGCTCCTCGCCGAGCATGTCGGCCCACTCGGCGCGCAGTTCGTCGAAGATCCGCGCCGAACGGACCAGGCAGTCGACGCCGCGCGCGGTCAGCCGGACCACCTTGCGCCGGGCGTCGCCGGGGTCGGAGCCGCGCTCGACGTAGCCGAGCTGTTCGAGCTGTTCGACGGTCTTTCCGGCGGCCTGCTTGGAGACGCCGAGCCGGCGGCCG
This sequence comes from Kitasatospora sp. NPDC092286, assembly GCF_044755565.1. Taxonomy (NCBI): domain Bacteria; kingdom Bacillati; phylum Actinomycetota; class Actinomycetes; order Kitasatosporales; family Streptomycetaceae; genus Kitasatospora; species Kitasatospora sp. NPDC092286. The sequence continues at coordinate 74,496 of NZ_JBIVRD010000016.1, forward strand.
AGTTCGACGGCGGTGGTGCCGTCCGGGCCGATCGCCTGGAAGACGAAGCCGTGCATCGGCCGCAGGTCGGGGTGGCCCTCGCGGGCGATCCGCTCGTGCAGCTCATCGATGATCATCCGGAACGCGAGCAGCAGGCGCAGTGGCAGCTCGAAGCCCGGGGGAGCGGGTTCGCTTGACATTGATAGACAACCTCATTGACCATATAGACAACTCGATTGTCCATCTTAGGGGGCACCCGCATGTCTGTCGTCCGCCGCACCGAAACCCGCCGCACCGAGACCCCCAACGGGGTGATGACCACCTTCGCCTCGCCCACCCAGGGCGGCACCGGCCTGTCGATGTGGCACGTCGAGATGGCCCCGGGCCGCCAGGGCCCGCCGCACGCCGCCGACGCCGAGCAGATCTGGACCTTCCTGACCGGCGGCGCCACCGTCGACCTCGCCGGTGACGTGCTCACCGTCGGTCCCGGCGACACCCTCGTCCTGCCCGCCGGTCTGGCCCGCCGGGTGGCCACCGACACCGGCTTCACCGCCGTCGCGGTCGCCCCGGCGCCGTGCCGCGTCTACAACCCGGACCGGGTGACCCCGGAGCACGCCTGCGAGCTGGCGCCGAAGGCCGCCGAGCGGATCGTTCCGCCGTGGATGGCCTGAACCGTCGTGGCCGGACGGGCGGTTCGCCCAGCCGGTCGCGACGGTCCGGGCGGCGGTTCAGATCGCTGGTCGGCCGCCGGTGTCGATGACCGTCGTGCCGGCCGCGATGCCCGAAGGTGCGGCGGCGTTCAGCGTGGAATCACCCAGCCCGGTGTCCAGGTCCCGGCGGCGTCGTGGCCGGCCGCTGCGGCGGCGAGGTGGGCGCGGAGGGTGGCCAGCGCCGGGTGGGGGTTGTCGCGGTGCCAGAGGAGCGAGTGGGGGTAGACGGGCGTCGGGTCGGTCACCGGGATGCGGCGCAGACCGTGGTCGGCGGGCCAGATGAGGCGGGTGTGCTCGCCCATGAAGGTGGCCAGGGCCGGGGTGTCGGCGATGGTGTCCAGGAGTGCGTCGGAGCCGAAGTTGGGGCCGGTCGCCTCGATGGTGAGGCCGAACTCGGCGACGAGGTCGTCGTAGTAGGCGGTCCACTCGGTACCGGGGACGATGCCGGGCATCCAGATCCGGTGCCCGGCGAGCTGGGCGAGGGGCACCGACCGGGCGCCCGCCAGCGCGTGGGCCGGGCCGGTGAGGAGCTGGAGCGGTTCGTCGAGGACCCGGACGGACTCGATGTCCGGGGGAAGGGGCCGGCCGGGTGCGGCGACGGCGCGGAAGGACGCGTCGATCGCACCGGACCGGATGGCGGCGACGGCCGTCTCGATGTCGAACAGCATCACCACGTCGAGCTCGATGTCGGGGTGCGCGCGGTGGAAGCCGCGCATCAGGCCCGACTGCGCGCTGCGCGAGGCGATCACGTCGACGCGCAGTGGACGGTGGCCGGTGCGTACGGACGTGGCCGCGCGCTCGGCGACGCGTAGCAGCTCGCGCGCGTGGGGCAGGAACGCCTGCCCGTCGATGGTGAGTTCGGCGCCGCGCGCGGTGCGGGTGAACAGCCGAACGCCGAGGTTGCGCTCCAGCGCGGCGATGCGCTTGGAGACGGCCTGCTGGGTGACCGCCAGCTCGGCGGCGGCCTCCTGGAACTGCCCCGCGTCGGCGGCGGCGACGAAGGTCCGGACGGTGTCGAGGTCCATGCTGACACCCTATGGGTACAACCGCTGGTTGTGGCCAGGCGGTCCTGCGGTTGTTTGATCCCCGGGTGTGGTGCTCGCTTTGATGCTTCCGATCGCGGATCGGTTGTGCGGGTGAGTGGCGAGAGGGCGGCAGGCATGAGGAGCGGGCACCGGCTGGGACATCTGTGGGGACATCTGCTCGGACACCGGCTGGGGCGGCGGTTCGGGTGGCTCTGGGGAGCGTACGGGACCAGCGCGCTCGGCACGTGGCTCGCCTTCGGCGCGTTCCCGCTGATCGCCATCCAGGTGCTGCACGCCGGACCGGCCGAGGTCGCCGCGCTCTCCTCCGTGGGGGCCGCGGCGGGCGCGGCCGTGGCGGTGCCGCTCGGCCCGTGGGTGGAGTTCCGCCGCAAACGGCCGGTGCTGATCGCGATGGACCTGGTGCGGTTCGCGGCGCTGCTGACGATCCCCGCCGCGTTCGCGCTCGGCGCGCTCACCTTCCTTCAGCTCCTGCTGGTCTCGGTCGTCGTCGCGGCGGCCGACATCGCCTTCCGCGCCGCCTCCGGCGCTTACCTGAAGACGCTGCTGCCGGCCGAGGACCTGCTCGTCGCCAACGCCCGATTCGAGTCCACGGCCTGGACGACCACGATCATCGGACCACCACTGGGCGGCGCCGCGATCGGGCTCCTCGGTCCGGTGGCGACGGTGGTGGCCGACGCGGCCAGCTACCTGCTCTCGGCCCTGGGCATCCGCGCGATGGGCGGGCACGAGCCCCGGCCCGAGCGCCGGGAGGCCGCGCGCATGCGGGCCGGGGACCTGCTCGACGGCTGGCGGTACATCCTCGCCGACGCGACGCTGCGCCCGCTGTTCTTCAACACCGCCCTGTTCAACGGCCTGGTGATGGCCACCCAGCCGCTGCTGGCCGTCCTGATGCTCGACCGACTCGGCTTCGCACCGTGGCAGTACGGCCTGGCCTTCGCCGCGCCCTCGATCGGCGGGCTGCTCGGCTCACGGCTGGCCCGGCCGCTCGTCACCCGGTTCGGGCAGCACCAGGTCCTGGTCGTGGTCGGGACGCTGCGCGCGATCTGGCCCGTCGGCCTGGCCTTCATCGGGCCGGGCACCGGAGGGCTGCTGCTGGTGATGGGCGTCGAGCTCGGGCTCATCTTCTGCTGCGGGGTCTTCAACCCCGTCCACGCCACCTACCGTCTCCAGCGCACCGCGACCGACCGGGTCGCCCGCACGCTGTCCGCCTGGGCGGTGACGGCCAAGGCCTCGACCGCGCTCCTGACGGTCCTCTGGGGCGTGCTGGGCGCCCTGCTCGGCCTTCGTACGGCCATCGGCCTGGCCGGCGTGCTCCTGCTGGCGACTCCGCTGCTGCTTCCTCGCCGCGCGGCAGCGGATCTCTCCGAGCCGGAGCCGGCGCCAGCGCCGAGCCGCGCCTGACGGGCCGCCGGGGCGCAGTAGCAGACTGCTTGCCGGAAGACCTCGGGGCCGGTCCGGGGTGGCTACCTGAGCCGGTGGCGCAGCCAGGCAAGCCCGTGGCCGCTCAGCGCGTCCCACTGCCGGCCGGGGGCCTCGACGGCGCGCAGGGTCCGCATTCCGGTGAGGATCGTGCCGAAGGCGGTCACGGCCCAGGGGGAGGCCTCATGCCACATGGGCACGCCGTCGGCCCATTGCTCGGCTTCCTCGGGCGTGTGTCCGGCCTCGATCAGCCGGATGACCATGTACGCCGTGTCGACCCAGGCGGCGCCGGGGGCGGGGAACGCCCAGTCGACGACGTGTACGGAGTCGCCGTCCACCAGGAGGTTGGGGCCGGTCAGGTCGGTGTGCACCAGGGTCCTGCCGTCGACCAGACCGGGTGCTTCCCGTTCGGCCAGGATCAGCCTCTCCAGCCGTTCCATGGTCCACGGGTCGAGCCGGTCGCGGTGCCGGCCGCCGAGCTTGTGCCAGAAGTCCTGATCGGACCACCTCTTGGCCAGGCTGAACGTCCGCAGGGGAGGGGCCGGGGTCAGCGTCTCGGCGAGCGTTTCCAGCGTCCGGGCGACCATCGGCAGGTCGGCCGACCCCGGTGAGAGGTCTGCGTGCCTGCCGGGAACGCACTCGAATCCGAGGGCCAGCCATCCGCCGGCCTCGACCTTCCACAGCATGCGGGGGGCGATGCCTGGGGGGAGGGCGGTGTTCACGACCGACTCACGCCGGTGCATCCATGCCAGGGGGTTGTCGTCCCGGACGGCCTTGCAGAACACCTGCCCGCCGGTCGTCTCCAGTGTGGCGGCGAAGTCGGACACGGTTCCGGCTGTTGGCGGTACGGCGCAAGTCACCGTGCCGGTCTGCCCTTCGATGCTCGCGCGCAACTCGTCCGGCAGGCCGTTCCAGGTGTAACCCATCGTCGGGTCCTTCGGGGTCGGGCCGGTGATCCGTTCCGTGCTGATCGAAGTCACGCGGACTCTCCTAGCTCTTGTTCGGTCCCAACCAGCATGTGTAAGAGGGGATTTCACAACCGCGCATCTGTGGCCGGCTCGCCGCAGGCGGGAACCTGTGGGCGGTCCCGAATGTCACTCATTCGGCACCGTCCGGGTTCAGGCACTTCCCCGACTCGGCATGGCGTCGGCGCAGTACCCGTACGTCCGTCAGCGCCGAGTGATTGCACCCTTCCGGGTCCTGAAGGGCTTCCTGCGCCATGTCGTCCAGCCGCAGGCACGTTGGGCACACGTCGGCGTCCGGGGCGGGCTGCCTCAGCCCGATCTCACGAAGCGACATGACCGACCGCCTTCCGGCTCTGCTTCCGGTCGGCAGTGCTGACCCTTCCGGGGTACGGACCAGCCGCCCACTGCTGTGAATTGGTGGTCATGGCTCAACTCCCGCGCCGATCGACGTCATCGGTCAGCACGTTAAGCGCACGAGAATTGCTGACGGGGCGCGTGATTCTCGAATATTCCAGTGCTCACGGTCGAGGCGCGTGAGGATTCTCAGCAGGCTCCGAGTGCCCTACGGCACCGGGTGATGACCTTGTGGGCATCCGCGCCGTAGACGGCTGCGCCGGCCAACGTCTCCCACACCCGCAGGTACAGCGCCACGTTGTCCTGTTGGTCCAACCACAGCTCTGCGTGCCAGTCCTCGACAATGACGAGCCGTTCGTCATGAATCCAAAATCCGTTGGCAGGAGGCAACTTGAGCGAAGCTTCGAACGGCACAATGCCCAGGGAGACGGTGTCGAGCCCGATCACGCCGCTGAGCCGGTCAAGTTGCGCGACCATCACGGCCGGTGGGCAGACCAGAGCGCGCAGCGCGGACTCCCACATGATGATGCGGTACTGCTTGCCCGGCTGGTACAAGCTCTCCTGCCGTCGGACCCGGGCCCGTACGGCGTCCTCGACATCGCGCGGCGACTGGTGGAGGTCGACGTACGCGCTGAAGATGTGCCGGGCGTAGTCGGGTGTCTGGAGCATGCCGACGATCATGGAACTTTGCCACGCGCGCAGGACAGCCGAACGGTCGTTCTCGGCGGTCAGCGTGTCCTGCACCGGCTTGTGCCCGGCGGCCAACTGCCGCCGCCAGGAGCGGGACCCTGACTCGAAGGCTCGCAGCCTGGCAGCCAACTCGGCTGCCACGTGGGGTTGTCCGACGCCCTCGGCCCAGGCCTTGAGGTCGTCGTGGGTGGCCGTCTGCCGACCGGTCTCCAGCTTGCTGACCTTGGACTGCGTCCAGTCCAGACGCTCGGCCAGTTGCCGGCCTGTGAGATCGCCCTCGGCACGCAGCTCGCGGAGCCGCAGACCGAGGGCGATTCTGGCTTGCTGGAAGTCGGTGCTCACATGCCGGACGGTACCTCAGCGCCGAACTCGCGGTGCGGAGTGGCGAAGTGCCAGGCAGCGTCCCGCATATTCTCCCGGCACAACCGAAAGTCCCCGCCCGGCCCGGTGAAGGGCCAGACGGGGCAGAGGGCGCCACAACCGGGGAGCTCACAGGTCGACGGTCACCACCGGCGGGCCGTCCTCGTTGCGGAGGCGACGCCGGGAGCACCGCGGGCGATGGTTTCGAGTGGTTCGAGCTGCTGCGTCCGCGACAGATTCGTTGATGCACCTCTGAGGTGTCGGGACCGCCGGGTCCGCACCTGGCGTTGACCTTTGAGGCAGGATAGGGCCATGAGCGTAGTCAAGATCAATGTACTGGCCGTCCCCGCCGAGCAGCGCGAGGTGCTGGAGAAGCGGTTCGCCTCGCGGGCCGGTGCGGTGGAGAGTTCCGACGGCTTCGAGTGGTTCGAGCTCCTCCGCCCGGTTGAAGGCACTGACAACTACCTCGTCTACACGCGGTGGCGCGACGAGGAGTCGTTCCAGGCCTGGATGGAGGGCCCGATGAAGGCGGCGCACCAGGGCACCGGGGAGGGGGGCGAGCGGCCCAAGCCCGCAGCCTCCGGCTCTACCGTCTGGTCCTTCGATGTCGTCCAGCAGGCTGGGCCCAAGAGCGCCTAGCCGGCTCATGAAGATCTTGTCGAGGGGCTGTCCGGCGGTAGGCCGGGCGGCCCCTTCGGCTGTGCGGTGGCCGGGGTGAGGTGCCGGGCGTCGCTGGTGCGGGTGAGTTCGGGATCGATCGGCGTTCGCGGGTTGAGGGCGGCGGCCCGGCCCATCGTGTCCGGTCCGCCGCCCTTCACCTCCGGCTGTCCTTTCACCGGCCGATCGCGGCCACGAAGTGCCGCTGTTCGTCGAGGTAACCCGGGCTGAAGAGCGAGCGCGGTGCGGCGATCGCGAGGAAGGTGCTTCTGAGCTCCGAGTCCTCGATCGCCTCGGGGACGATGTTGTGGGTCGCGTCGGGGTGGCGCTTGACCTGGAGCTGGCCGGGGGTGGTGAGGATCCGGCGGTAGTGGGCCTCGGTGTCGTCGCTGTCGACGTTGACGTCGCGCCCGCCGAGGATCAGGAGGACCGGTACCCGGACCGCGGAGAGGTCCTCGGTGACGTCCGAGGTGTGGTTGCGGCGGTTGAACTCCCACCGGTCGGGGGTGAGGCCGGTGACGTCGCCGCCGGCGGCCTGGTACTGCTCGAAGGTCCGGCCGGTTCGCAGCGCGTCGAGGGTTCGGTCGCTCCTGGCGATCGCCGCCTCGGTCTCGGCCGGGGTGGCGTGTCGCTTCTTGAGCTCGGCGAGCAGGTTGTAGCGGCCTTGCTGAAGCCAGTTGACGGCGGGTGCGACGGCGATGACGAACTTGACGTCGGCGGACTGCCGCGCGGCCTTGGGCATCACCCAGCCGGCCTGGCTGGCGCCCCAGAGGCCGATCCTGGCGGGGTCGATGCCGGGCTGGGTCTTGGCCCAGCCGATGGCCGCGACGGTCTCGTCGGCCCGGTCCTGCATGCTCTGGTCCAGCCAGTTGCCGGGGGCGCCGTTGACGCCGGGCTTGTCCCAGGACAGCGAGGCGTAGCCGGCCTTGGCCATCGCCTCCCACATCGGCCGGTAGAAGGTGTCGTGGGTGGCGTTCTGCGCACCGTCGCCGTGCACGAAGACGACCAGCCCGACCGGGCCGTGGCCGCCGGTCGGGCGGGCGAGGACGCCGTTCAGCGGCTGCCTGCCGCCGGTGATCGTCACCCGCTCCTCCTTCAGGTCGTACTCGTTCTGGTACACGACCCAGCCGCCCGCGCCGAGCGGCAGGACCACCACGGTCAGCAGCGAACCCCAGAGCCACCAGCGTCTGCGCATCCTGCCGGCCACCAATCTATCAATCTATGAACGACCGTATTTGATTCGATCGTACTATGATGATGACCATGCTGGAGATTCCGACCCGGGTGCTGGTGGAGGCGATGGTCCGCGCGGACGGGACCGTGGACTGCGGTGAGCTGTACGCCGTCGCGGGCCTGCTCGGCATGACCGATCAGCAGGTCCGCCTGACGATCAAGCGGCTCGCCGCCGACGGACGGTTCGTCCAGGAGGGGCGCGGGCGGCGGGCCGTCCTGCGGGCCACGGCCGAAACCCGGCGCACGATCGAGCCGACCGCCGGATACATCGCGCTGATGTACGCGCAGGACCGCGGCGAGGCCCCCTGGGACGGGATCTGGCACCTGGCCGGCTTCGCCGTCCCCGAACACGCCCGCCCCGCCCGGGACGCACTGCGCGAGGCGATCACCGGGCTGGGCGGCGCCCCGGTCCAGAACGGGCTGTACGTGTCGCCGCACGCCTGGGAGGAGCCGCTCAGGGCCGAGGCCGCCGCCCTTGGCGTCCTCGGCAATCTCACCCTCCTCACCAGCCGGGACCTGCACACCGGTGACGCCGACGACCCGCGCGCGCTCGCCCGGCGGTGGTGGCCGCTGGCGGAACTCGCCGAGGGGCACGAGCGGCTCGGCGCCCTGGCCGCCGACCGGCTCGCCAGGCTGGCCGCCCACCCGTCCGACACCGAGCAGCTCACCATCGCCATCGAACTCGCCGCCGCGTTCACCGAGGCCCTGGAACCGGACCCGCTCCTGCCCCCCGAACTCCTGCCGCAGCCCTGGCCGGGCACCGCGGCCCGTGCCCTCGTCGCCCGCTGCTGGGCGCTGCTGCTGGCCGACCGCCGGCCGGGCGCACCGCGCCTGTTCGACGTCTACGCCGACGTCGTCGAGGCAGTCACGGCCTGAGCCGAACCCAGCCCGCATGCGGCCTTCCACCGCAGGTCGCGGCGCACCTGACGGGGTGGGGCCCGAAGTGTTTCCGGAGCGGCCGTTCTCAGCCAGGCAGTTCGCGCGCTGCATCTCGATGTAGGTCGGGGTGCAGTAGGCCATGCCGAGCGCGTCATCGCCGTGTTCGTCGTCCGGTGTTGTGGCAAGCTCGTGGGCCTCGTCGAACTTGGCCCGGCGGCCAGGGCCCGGATAGGCGGGGTAGCGCTGGGTGACCGTTGGGCGGCGCGGGCAAGTCCGACAGCCTGTTGTGTCTTGCGGCGGGCCGCGGTCTGATTGCCGAAACCCAATTGCGTCCGGGTGAATGATGAGTGGCATGGTCACCGAGGAGCGTGCCGTCAAGCTGGTTGAGGCCCTGCTGTCGAAAAAGCGCCAGGAGGCGCTGGCCAAGTACGGGAAGTCGCCGGAAGTTGTCGTCCTCAGCGTGGAGGAACACGCCCTGGGGTGGCTGGTCGGCTGGCAGTCGGTGGAGTACATCCGTAGCCGCGACCCATTGAACATGCTGGTAGGGAGTGGCCCCTACCTGGTGGACCGGCAGGACGGGAGCATCCACCACATCCCCGTCGTCACGTTCGTGGTCGAGGACTGGGAGGAGCTCTACCTCTGGCAGGTCAAGGGCGTCAGGCGACCAGAACCTTTGATGGCCACCGTCCGGGCACTTCTGCAGGCTGACGGAACCGTGACCGCAATGCGCCACCTGCGTAAGCACGCCCCGGCCCTTGGACTGTCGGAGGCAAAGGAGTACGTCATGGTGATGCTCGATGGAGGAGACCCTCCGGAGGAACTGATGGACCTCACTCGCACCCCTGACGTGTGCTCGCCGCTGCGCATCGAGACGCTTGCCGGACCACCGCAGCAGTAGCCCACCTACCGTGGCGCGGCCCTGGATTCGTTCGGGGGCGCGCTGTTTTGTGTTGCGCCAGGGGGTTTGTTCGCGCGCCGTCTGTTCGGGTGATCCGGAGCGGGGATTATCTGGTTCCGGCGCTGGTGTTCGTCTGCCGCGTCTACGGTGATCCTTGCGGCCAATGGTGGTGTCATACCTACCTGTTGGCGCACGTAGTCTGATGAATGGTGCCGAAAGATGGTCCCTGGCGGTGCGAATACCCTGGGGCCCGGCATCGACAGGTACGCCAGCAGGGCGAGGGGTCAAGCGGCTTGGGTCCGGTCCAGCGTGGCAGCGCCCGGTTGCGCGAGCCACACCAGTCTCGCGGTGATGCCCGGCTGCCCGGTGAACAGGTGCACGGCACGTTCGGGCGACGCGAGGGTCAACCGCGTTCGCCCGTCGACGCCGACCACGTGCGTCGGCCCGTCACCGTTGGCGAGCCCCCAGGCCACGACCCATCCGTCGGTGCCCTCGCGGCCGTCGCCGTACACCTGGACGACGGCGAACAGTTGGGGCGCGGTGTCGAGCACGAGCCCGCACAGCTCCTGGTCGAAGGGTACAGGCGTCGCCCACAGGCGGGTGGCCGGGCGGGGGTTTTGCGAGGGCGCAGCGGTCATGGAAGTCTCCTACGTGAAAGGGAGTTGGGCGCCGCGCCGCCGCTACTGCGGGCAGCGACCGGCCCTGACGCAGGATCAAAGTAGCCAGTGGGTAGCATGCAGTCCACCTTCCTTGGGGAATTCATAGCACCACCACTCCAAAGGGTGAACGGCGCCGGCCATGGCGAGCGAGGGAAGGAAACAGCGGATGCCGCCCAGCAAGGTTCCGCCGAGTATCCGGCAGCGGCGACTCGGCGCGGAGTTGCGCCGGCTGCGCGAGCGGGCAGGCCTGTCGGTCACGCGCGCCGGGGAGTTGCACGGCGCCACGCAGTCCCGGGTCAGCAACATCGAGTCAGGGGGATATCCGGTGAGCGCGGACCGGGTGCGGGCCCTGTCACGCCTCTACGGCTGTTCGGACGATGCCCTGATCGATGCGCTGACCCACATGACCGGCGGCCGCACCCGGGGCTGGTGGGAGGAGTACCGCGAGATCCTCCCGTCCGGAGCCCTCGACCTGGCCGAACTCGAACACCATGCACAGTCGCTGAGGATCGCCTCCGCGATTCACATCCCTGGACTCCTCCAGACCCCGGAACACGCTCGCGCGCTCTTCCGGGACGTGGTCCCGCCCCTGTCGCCACCCGAAGTGGAACACCTCGTCTCCCATCGCATCAAGCGACAGGCAGTGCTCTACGGCGAGCGGCCGATCCCGCTGTTGGCCATCGTCCACGAGGCCGCCTTGCGGATGGGCTTCGGCGGTCCAGAGGTTGCCCGTGATCAGCTGGAACACCTCCTGACCACAAGCGAGTACCCTCACATCGACCTGCGGGTGATCCCGTTCGGCACCGGTAGTTATCCCAGCTCCGGCGCCGGCATCGTGTACTTCAATGCCGCGGTGACACGATTGGACAGTGTCCAGGTCGACGGGGACAGGTCGGAGTTCATCGACACCGAGCCACAGCTGATCAAGTATCGGGCTGTCATGGATCGGCTGGAGATGAATGCGCTCAAGCCGGACGCCTCCCGCGACCTCATCCGCCGTATCGGCCAGAGCACCTGAGAGGGGAACGACCATGACCGTTCACAACTGGCAGAAGTCCTCGTACAGCGGCGACGCGGCGAACTGCATCTATGTCGCCGCGACCCCCGACGGCACCATCAAGCTCCGCGAGAGCGACGACCCCGGCACCGTCATCACCACCACCCCTGACAACCTCCGTGCCTTCGTACTCGGCGTCAAGGCGGGCGAGTTCGACCACCTGGCAAGGTAATGCGGGCTCTTCTGCCGGACCTGGGGGTGTGATCAGGCGAGTGTGGTGGCGGGGCAGAAGATGATCAGCTCGCTGCTCAGCTCCTCGACGATCGCGTTCGGGACGGCGTCGTAGCGGCGCTGTTTTCTGTTGTGCCAGGGGGTTTATCGGTCCCGCGAGGCACCCCAGGCCGTTGGCTGCTCACCCGGATCGGGTATCAGGCCGCCTGCGGGCGCTTCCGCTGCTGGGGGCTCATGTACTCGACCGTGTCGAGTGTCTCGCCGTCCCCGGGTGTTGATGCCCGGTGTGCCGCTTCTTCGGTACCGGTCCCTGCCGAGGGAGGCGTACCCAGTGCACCCAGTCCGTGGGTGACGCGCCCACCACGTGGTTGTACTGCTTGCCCTCCGCAGGGAACACGGAGATCAACTCGGAGGGATGGGCCCAACCGGCTGCCACGGCGCGTTCGGCGTCGATGTGCTGGAGCAGCCACTGGGGAGCATCCAGCGGGATGGTCGTCTCGTCCATGGCCGCCAGCATGCCAGCTGAGCACAACCTTCAGGTATCGATCGCTAGTTGGGGCCGGTGTTCGAGCAGTCGAACCCGCAACCGGCCAGCTGGCAGCGGCTCCGCTCTGTGGCCCTTCGGGGTGGTGCAGTTGGCCGGTCTGAAGGTTTGACTGGTTGCGGTGTCTGTGACGGCGCGCTGTTTTGTGTTGCGCCAGGGGGGTTGTTCGCGCGCCGTCTGTTCGGGTGATCCGGAGAGGGGATTATCTGGTTCCGGCGCTGGTGTCCGTCCGCCGCGTCTACGGTGATCCTTGCGGCCAACGGTGGTGTCATGCCGACCTGTTGGCGCAATTAATCTGATGAGCAGTGCCAAAAGATGGTCCCCGGCGGTGCGCCAACACCCCGGGGCTCGGCACCAGGAGAAGTAGGGCTCCCTATGCAGATTCATCGTATCCCGAAGCATGCGCCCGGGTACACGATCCTCGACAACGGCCACGTCGTCCGGAAGCACTCGCTCAGCTGGGCGGCCCGTGGGCTGCTGAGTTACCTTCTCAGCCTCCCCGACGGGGCCCGGGAGGACGTGCGGACCCTGGCGGCGAAGAGTGTCGAGGGCCGAACGACCGTAGGTCGTGCGCTCCGTGAGCTTGAGCAGGCCGGCCACTACATCCGGCGGACCGAGCGGGACCCGCTGACGGGACAGGTGCGGACCACGGTGTCCGTCCACGAGGTCCCGGTCACGGGCAAGGCGGTGCACACGGTGCCGCCGCTTCCCGTGTCCCCGGCCGCCGGTCTCCCCGGAGCCGGAACAGCGGCGGCCGGGAAGACGGGAAACCCCTCCGGGAGGGTAAGGAATCTGATTCGGAAGGAAGTTGAAGGACCTTCCGTCCTTCCGTCCCGGCCGGTCGGCCCGGACGCGGAGCTGTCCGTCGGGAGCCCGGGAAGTCCGAGGGTGCCGAGCCCGCCGCGTTCGACGGAGGGCATGGAGCTGCTGCTCGAACTGGGCCGCTGTGAACCGCGCATGGCGCTCGCGGGCAAGCCCCTGGCGGATCAGGCCGCCCGGGTGGAGGGGCTGCTCGCGGGCGGCTGGACCCGGGACGCGCTGACGGGCATCCTGTCCGCCCCGCTCCCGGAGAAGATCACCCGAAGTGTCGGTGCCGTCCTGGCGGCACGGCTGTTGAAGGTGCCCCCGTTCCCATCCGCCCACCGGCCGGCCGAAGCAACTGCCCCCGCTCCGGTGCCTCGCCCATCGAAGCCGGAGTGCGCTGGTCGGGACGGAATGTGTGGTCGATACGTCTCGGCGGTCGGGAAGTTGTGCTCGGCGTGTCGGAGCTGACCAATGTGAGACCGGCAATTCACATGGCAGGCATGTCACGCCCTGCCACGAAGGCCTACCCTGCGTCTAGGAAACCCACTGCTGGGGGCATCATGAGCGCTATTGGCGACCGCATCCGCGAGCACCGCAAGATCCGACACATGACCGTCCGAGAGCTGGCCGGGAAGGTCAACATCTCGCCGTCAACGCTGGAGAAGTACGAGGCTGGCAGCCGAAACCCGTCCTCTGGGCTGCTCGTGCGACTCGCAAAGGCATTGGCCGTCGGACCGGAGCGGTTGACTGGCCAGCCCTTTGTCAACGGGGCGGAGTCCGACGAGCAGGTGCAGGCCATTATCCCTGAACTCCGGCGAATCATGCTGACTTACAACAGCCCTGACGACCTGGACGCAGCACCACGGCCCCTCCCGGTGCTAGCTGCGGAGACGAGGCAGGTTGCCCAGATGCGGCAGGACGGGGCATACGTTCCCATGGCGCCGTTGCTGCCCTCGTTGCTGTCGGAGCTGACCCACGTAGCCCTCTCCACGTCGGGCCGTGACCAGGCGGAGGCGTTCGGCTGGCTCGCACGCGGGTACCGGGCGGCGAACTCCTTGTCGCACAAGCTCGGCTACCACGACCTGTCGCTGACGGCGATCGACCGTGTGCACTGGGCGGCTGACCGGTCTGGGGAGTCTCTGCTCCAGGTGACGGCGGCGTACCTGAGGGCCGGCGCCATGCTTCGCACGGGTTCGTTCTCGTCCGCCCGTCGGATCCTCACCGCGTTGGTGGACGAGGTCGAACGGCTGGCCCCGGAACAGTGCCCGACCACGGCACACAACGCCGTCACTGGTGCGCTGTACCTGAAGCTCGCCGTCCTGGAGGCCCGTGACAGGCAGCCGGACCGTTCAGCTCACTACCTTGCAGAGGCCCGGGTGCTTGCACGCTGGGTTGGCGGGGACACCGACGTCATGGAACTCTCGTTCGGTCCGAGCAACGTCGGGATCCACGAGGTTGCAGCACTCATTGACACGGGGGATACCGAGCAGGCTCTAGCGCGCCTTCGGGAATGGGGTGATCCGCAGGGCAAGGAGGAGTGGGCATTGCCGACAGGGCTGGCCGCCGAACGGGTGTCGCACCATCACATCGATGTGGCCTCTGCGCGGCTGGCTGAAGGCGACCGTGTTAGGGCGTTCGCGTCGTTGAAGAGCGCCCGCCGGGCGGCGCCGAACCACACACGCTTCCACCCCTCCGTCCGCGCAACAGCCGCGACGTTGGTTCGGGTGGACCGGCACGCCACTGACGAGATCACCGCCTTCGCAAAGTGGGCAGGCGTGTAACGGTCTGTCAATAGCTCCGGAGGAATTTACTCCGGACAGTTTGTGCGGAGCGCCGCGAACCTACGTGGAACGATCCCTTCACTGACTGAGAGTGAGGGGATCGTTTCATGCCGTCCAACCGTGCAAATACACGGCGCACCGTGCAGGCGGTGCAGGTCACGTACTCGACGAGACACGCGCGGACCCCCCAGGGCAGCCCGTTGGACGACTACCTGAACGCCCGGCGTCCCAGCGCCTTCGACAGCACTGCCGAGGCGCTGAGCAAGGCTGCTGTCCTCGCGCACTGCGAGTGCGTCAACTGCACTGTGGGGAGGTCGGCGTGAGTGCCTTCCTGCCGGTTCCGCCCGCCGAGCGCCGGGGGCGCGGGCCGTGGCGGTTCCTTGAGTGGACGCTTCAGGCCGATGTCGCGCCGGACCGGCCTCCTGTCCGCCACCGGTTCCGGTGCGCGGGGGAGTACGAGGACGGTCAGCCGTGCGAGGAGGAGGGACCGGTCTGTGACGACTTCGCGGAAGCGCAGCGCTGGACGGCATCCCACCTCAAGGTCCACCAGGACCACCGGAGCTACGAACACGTGGCCGTGACACCGTGGTTGATGATTCCGGCGGAGGAACCCAGCTGATGAGTACTGCGAACAAGGCCGTCGCCAAACGCGTGTCGAACGCGGGCGCCGGGTGCGCCGAGTGCGCGCGTCTCGCACAACAGGAGCGGGACGCCAGCGACGTATACGACTACTCCGCGGGCACCGACGCCCGGGTACGGATGCGCCGTCACCGAGACGAAACACACCGGTGACGGACGACGGCCTGGAGGACTACCGCTCCGCCGCGGAACAGGCCCGGCTCAACACCTACAGCCAGGGCGACACCTTCATCAGCACCCTCCTGGAAGCCGGCGGACACCCCTTGATCGAACGCCTGCTCAAGAACGAAGACCTCCTGCCCACCCTCAGTGAGATCACCAACCCCACCTCCTGGCTGAAGCGCTACGCCCCGGCGATGAACGGGGTGTGAGAACGGCGGCCCCGAGCTTCCGCCAACCCCTGAGGGTAAGGACTTTGGTTCGGAGGGAAGTTGAATTCCCTTCCGTCTTTCCGTCCCGGCCGGTCGGCCCGGACGCGGAGCTGTCCGTCGGGAGCCCGCGGGTGCCGATTCTGTCGCGTTCGACGGAGGGCATGGAGCTGCTGCTCGAACTGGGCCGCTGTGAACCGCGCATGGCGCTCGCGGGCAAGCCCCTGGCGGATCAGGCCGCCCGGGTGGAGGGGCTGCTCGCGGGCGGCTGGACCCGGGACGCGCTGACGGGCATCCTGTCCGCCCCGCTCCCGGAGAAGATCACCCGAAGTGTCGGCGCCGTCCTGGCAGCCCGGCTGACGAAGGTGCCCCCGTTCCCATCCGCCCACCGGCCGGCACCGTCCGAGGCTGCTCCGGCGCCTCGCCAGGCGTCTCCCGAGTGCCAGGGCGACGACGGCCTGTGCCGTCGGCCGGTCCCGAGCGCGGACCGACTGTGCTCGGAGTGCCGTCCGCAATAGCACACCGGACGGTCCAGGCTCCCCGAACGCACGCGCAGGGCGTACTCTCCGACTAGACGTGACACCGTCGGGGAGCAACCATGAGCGAACTGCCAGCGGAACTGACGACAGGCGAGCGGATTCGGTTCCACCGCGAACGGGTGGGTCTGACTCGCGCCGTCCTCTCCGGCCTCGTGGGTCGGTCTGAGGGCTGGCTGAAGAAGATCGAGCTGGGAGAGCGGAACCTCAGCAACGTCACCATGTTGGTGCGGCTGGCGCAGGTGCTTCGCCTTGACGATGTAGGCGTGCTCACCGGAACGCCGGGCGCTGTCCCCGTGGGATCGTGGGGGAAGCTCTCGCACGCTTCCGTGCCGGCGCTGCGGGAGGCGGTTCACGCGAGCATCTACCGTCGTCCGACCGACCTGCCCACGACCACGGAGGAACTGGCCGGACGTGTCCGTCAGACGTGGGCTGTTTGGCATACATCTCCCCACCAGCGCACTGAGGTTGGCGCGCTGCTTCCCGAACTGATCACGGCTTGTCACGCGTTGGTGAGGGGGCGTGAGGGGACCGAGCGGCGACACGCGTACCGCGTAATGGCGGAGACGTACGCACTCGCACAGCAGTACGCCGCGCACACGACGGAGCCGGAGCTGTACTGGCTGACCGTCGACCGCGCGCGCATGGCTGCAGAGGAGGCTGACGAGCCGGTGATGCTGGCCATAGCTGCGTGGATCGTCGGGAACGGGCTGCGCGACTCCGGGCATGCTGACGAGGCTCTGCGGCTGGTGACTGACGCGGCGGACTCCCTTCGTCCGATGCTGGAGAACGGCCCGTCGCTGCTGCGGGGTACGTTTGGCTCGCTCTGCCTCCACGCGGCCGTCACGAGCGCGAAGGAAGGTCGCGAGGGTGATGCGTGGCGATGGTGGGATGAGGCCGACCGCACTGCTCGACAACTAGCCGACTACGCACATCCGTTCACGATGTTTGGTGCCGGGAACGTGGCGGTGCACGGGGTCACCCTGGGTGTCGAGCTGCGGACGCCAGGGGCGGCGCTCCGTCGGCTGACGGATGTGCAGCCAGAAGCCATCCCATCGACCGAGCGACGGAGCCGACTGTTCGTCGACGCGGCACGGAGTGAGTATGCGCGACGGGAGTCCGCCGGGGCGCTGCACTACATCCGGCGCGCATTCGACACGAGCCCGGAGGCGGTGCGCTACGTCCCGCCAGCACGGGCACTCGTGGTTGAACTTACCCGCACCGCATCAGGCCCCCTTCGGGGGGAGGCGGTTGCTCTCGCGGAAGCCGTGGGAGTGGCTGCCTGAAGATCATTAATGAGGGGCCCCGCTCTGGGGCCGTTCCCTTCCCCAAGAGCCCGTAGCGTCGACTGACGTTACGGGCTCTTGGCATGAGGGAGTACTGATGGCATCGGAGACGCGGCGGCACGGCAACCCGGTCAGGCCAATTCCCAAGCGGCAGAGCGGTATAGCGCCGAAGTCCTGGGTGCCGTTGGACGACTACCTGAACGCCCGGCGTCCCAGCGCCTTCGACAGCACTGCCGAGGCGCTGAGCAAGGCTGCTGTCCTCGCGCACTGCGAGTGCGTCAACTGCACTGTGGGGAGGTCGGCGTGAGTGCCTTCCTGCCGGTTCCGCCCGCCGAGCGCCGGGGGCGCGGGCCGTGGCGGTTCCTGGAGTGGACGCTTCAGGCCGATGTCGCGCCGGACCGGCCTCCTGTCCGCCACCGGTTCCGGTGCGCGGGGGAGTACGAGGACGGTCAGCCGTGCGAGGAGGAGGGACCGGTCTGCGACGACTTCGCGGAAGCGCAGCGCTGGGCGTACCGGCACCTCAAGGTTCACCAGGATCACCGGAGCTACGAACACGTGGCCGTGACACCGTGGTTGATGGTGCCGGCGGAGGAACCCAGCCTGTGAGCATTCCGAAGAAGGCCGGAGCCGGCCGCCTGCCGAGGCCGGATTCCGGATGCGCCGAGTGCGCACGTCTCGCACAACAGGAGCGGGACGCCATCGACGTATACGACTACTCCGCGGGCACCGACGCCCGGGTACGGATGCGCCGTCACCGAGACGAAACACACCGGTGATGGACGACGGCCTGGAGGACTACCGCTCCGCCGCGGAACAGGCCCGGCGGGGACTGCGTGACCCCCGCCGGCTCACCGCCGCCTACGCGGTGTCGCTGGCCGGCATCGCCGCGTTCATCGCAGTGCTGCTCATGCCGCGCACAGCCCCCTGACCACCTGACGTACCTACAAGAGAACAGAGTTCATGACCGCCTTCACGCTCCACAATGACGCCGGGGTCGACAGCGGCACCTACGACCGCATCAGCCGACTCCTGGCCAGGGCCGCGCCGCTGGCCGACCGCCACTCCCGGCTGAGCCTGCCCGACCGGGCGAGCGTCCGCATCGTCTCCACGGAGCAGTTCGTCTCCTTGACGGCCGACCACGGTGAGTACACCATGCGACAGGCCGCCGACGCGTTCCCCGCCGGCTCCGGATCGCGTGACCGGGCGCTCGCCGAGGTCCAGGCGTGCCGGGACGGCTTCGAGCAGGCGGCCGCACAGAGCTGGCCGATGGTCACGGCCGCCGTTGTCTGCCGGTCCACCGCCGGAGACCCGGAAATGATCACCATGCCCGAAGGGCACGCCGAAAGCCGCGCCACAGACCGCTACCTCACCGGCGCGTTCGCACACGAGTGGACCCACCTCGCCCAGAACAAGGTCTGGCCCGCCATGCCCTACGCCCACATACGAATCGCCCTCCAAGCCGACGCCGACGGCCTCCCACCCGAGCAGCGCCGCACCACCCACCACGTCATCGAAGGCCACGCCCAATGGGTCCAGCGCCAAACGGTCCAGGAACTGTGCGGCGTGGCCACCGCACAGCTCCGGCTGGACGGCGAACCGAAACCCACCAAACGATTCCGCCGCCTCAAAACGCAATCACCCCTGATCAGCATCTACGACCAGGGCGACGCCTTCATCAGCGCCCTCCACGACACCGGCGGACACCCCCTGATCGAACGCCTGCTCAGGAACGAAGACCTCCTGCCCACCCTCGGCGAGATCACCAACCCCACCACCTGGCTGGAACGCTACGCCCCGGCGATGAGCGGGGCGTGAGAACGGCGGCCCCGAACTGCCGCCAACCCCTGGGCCGGTCCGGCCGTCCGTAACCCCACGGAGGACGGCCGGACCATCAACGGTGCCAGTTCGTGGTGACGGAGCAGTCCGGCTGATGAGCGATCCGGAGAGAGCCACCGAGAGCGAGGCGCCGAAGCGACAGGCTGCCGCCGGTTCCGTCCTCTGGTCCCCTTCGGCGCCGTCGTGCATGCCGAACGCGGGTGGCCCTCGGTGGCGTTCGGGCGGCCGGGAACCGGAAGCGGAAGGATCGGTTTCGGCCAGTTGTGTCACGCGCGGATGCATTCGTCCCCGGCTGCGGCATGCTGTCCGCACAAGTTGTCGGTACTGGGACAAGGAGAAGGTCATGCGTCGAATAGCAGCCCTGGGCACCGGAGCGGCGCTGCTCGTGGCGGCGGGAGTGATGGCGGCGCCGCAGGCGTCGGCGACCTCGTACTGCTTCACGGACCAGGGCACCAACTGGGGCTCGGTGAGCTGCCAGACCACGGCTCCGAAGAACCACTGGCAGCTGGTGCTGGTCTGCGAGAGCAACACCGTCAAGGGGATCCGGCAGACGGTCACGGGCCTCTGGCACACCGGGGACGGGAGCGACAAGCTCTACTGTCCGAACGGTTACAGCGCGGCCCTCACCAACGTCAACAACGACAACTGACGCTACTGGCAGGGGTGTCGGCCCTCATCGCGCGATGACGGGCCGGCCCCGGCCTCGGCCGGCCGCAGTACGCGCGCGCTTCTCCCTCCTCCTCGGGTGGGAGGCCCGGATACGGCGGGGGGACGACACAAGTTCACACTCTGAGGCGACGTCAGATGTGCTCCCGCGGATCTACCATGCTCGGCATGACCAGACTCCGACGTACCGCCGTTGCCGTCCTGCTCGCGCTCGCTCTGCCGTTACCGATCGCCGGGGCGGGTTCGGCCTTCGCCGCGCCCGCGCCCGTCGCGTCCGTTGCCGACACCGCTGCCGTGGGCCCGTCCGCCGGGCGGCTCGATCTGCCCCGCCCGACCGGCCGGCACGCGGTCGGCCGCAGCACGCTGCACCTCGTCGACCGGAACCGCCAGGACCCGTGGGTGCCGTCCGCGGGCCCGCGGCAGCTGATGGTGTCGATGTACTACCCGGCCAGGCCGGGGACGGGTGGGCCCGCCACGCCCTACCTGACCGCGGAGGAGGCCCGGCTGCTGCTCGGCGACCAGGTGCCGGGCGAGGGCATTCCGCCCGAGGTGGTCACCGGCCTGCACCCGTGGGCGCGCACGGACGCGCGTCCGGCGTCGGGCAGGTTCCCGCTGGTGGTCCTCTCGCCCGGATTCACGCTGCCGCGCGCCACACTCACCGGCCTCGCCGAGGACCTGGCCAGCCGCGGGTACGTCGTCGCCGCGGTCGACCACACCTACGAGACCTCCGGGACGACGTTCCCCGACGGCCGGACCCTCGCCTGCGCCATCTGCGACTACCCGGAGACGGACCGGACCGCGCTGGTGCCCCCGAGCCGGGCCAAGGACGTCTCCTTCGTGCTCGACCAGCTGACCGGCCGCCGGCCGGCCTGGCCGTACGCCCGCATGATCGACCGGGACCGGATCGGTATGGCCGGGCACTCCATCGGCGGCAACGCCGCCGCCTCCGCGATGACCGCCGACCGCCGGATCCGCGCGGGCGTGAACATGGACGGCAAGTTCTTCGACCCGGTGCCGTCGGCCGGGCTCGGTGGCCGCCCCTTCCTGATGCTCGGCACCCAGGCCGTCCACAGCACGACGGGCTGGGACACCAGCTGGCCCGAGACCTGGACGCGCCTGGACGGCTGGAAGCGCTGGCTGACCGTCACCGGTTCCGACCACAGCAGCTTCACCGACTCGCCCGTCATCGCGGCGCGGGCGGGCTTTCCCGACCCCGAAGGGACGACGATCGCCCCGCTGCGGGCCGAGAAGGTCACCCGTGACCTTGTCGCCGCCTTCTTCGACCTTCAGTTGAAGGGCACTCCGCAGCGCCTGCTCGACGGCCCCTCGGCGGCGTACCCGGAGGTCGTCTTCCAGCGGCCCTGACACCAGCCCCCGCCCCGGCCCCGGCCCCGGCCCCGGCCCCCGCCCCGGCCCCGACTCTGACGCCAGTCCCGGTCCTGACACCGATCCGGCGCCACCGGCCCACGGGCCCCGCCCGGCCGGTGGCGCCGGGTTCAGGCCGGTCCGCCGCTCCCGGACGGCGGCGGAACCCGGTCCGCCGGCTCCTCCGGCGGGCGGAAGGCCGCCGGGGCGGCGAAGGCGGCGCGGCGGGTGGCCCGGCGGAGGGCGCGCAGCAGGGGGGTGCCCAGGGTGAGGCAGAGGACGACGGTGAGGGCGGCACGGGGGAGGTCCCAGCCGAGCGAGGTGGTGAGGCAGTAGGCGGCGAAGCGGACCAGGTTGGCGGAGAGCGGGTCGCCGGGGACGAAGGAGATGGAGCCGGAGAGGCCGGCGATGTAGGGCCAGCCCTGGAGGTTCATGACCGTGCCGTAGAGCAGGGAGGCGACCGCCCCGTAGCCGGCGAGCAGGGCGAGTTCGCGGCGGCCGCGCAGGGTGGCCGCGCCGGGCAGCAGGCCCGCGCCGAGGCAGACCCAGCCCATGGCGAGCATCTGGAACGGCAGCCAGGGGCCGACCCCGCCGGTCAGCAGCGCCGAGGCGAACATCGACAGGGAGCCGAGGACGAAGCCGAAGCCCGGGCCGAGTACCCATCCGGAGAGGACCATCAGGAAGAACATCGGCTCCAGCCCGGCGGTGCCCGCGCCGAGCGGCCGCAGCGCCGCGCCGGCCGCGGCGAGCACACCGAGCAGGGCGACGGACTTGGCGTCCAGGCCGGGTGCGCCGCCGCCCGCCGTACGGCCCTCGGAGATCTGGGCGATCACCACGGCGAGCAGCAGCGGGAGGAGCAGGGCGAACAGCCAGGGGGCGTCGGTGGCGTGGCCGACCAGGGCGGACCGGGCCGAGGCGAGCAGTGGCCAGCCGAAGGCGACCACGCCGACGGCGGAGGTGAGCAGCAGGACGGCGACGGAGCGGCGGCCGAGCGGGACGGGGCGGTTCATGCCGGTGCGCCCCCGGCGAGGGCCCGCTCGACCTGGTGGACGGTGAGCCAGGGAGAGGGCGCGAGGATCTTGGCGACCTGCGGGGCGAAGGCGGGGGAGGAGACCACCACATCGGGCGTCGGGCCGTCCGCGACGATCTCGCCGTCGGCCAGGACGGCCGTGCGGTGGGCGAGTTCGGCGGCCAGCTCGACGTCGTGGGTGGCCAGCAGGACGGCGTGCCCCTCGGCGGCGAGGGCGCGCAGGATCTCCACCAGGCGGGCCTTGGCGGCGTAGTCCAGGCCGCGGGTCGGCTCGTCGAGCAGCAGCAGCGGGGGCCGCGCGGTGAGGACGACGGCGAGGGCGAGGGTGAGCCGCTGGCCCTCGGAGAGGTCGCGCGGGTGGGCGGTGTCGGCGATCCCGGGCAGCAGCCGTTCGACCAGCGCCCGGCAGGTGCCGGGGTCGGCGCCCGCGTCGGTGTCGGCGGCGGCGCACTCGGCGGCGACGCTCTCCCCGTACAGCAGGTCGCGCGGGTCCTGCGGGACGAGTCCGACCTGCCGGATCAGCTCGGCGGGCCGGGTGCGGTGAGGGGTGCGGCCGCCGACCCGGACGGTGCCGGAGGCGGGTGGGTGCAGGCCGACCAGAGTGCCGAGCAGGGTGGACTTGCCGGCGCCGTTGCGGCCCATCAGCGCCGTGATCTCGCCGGGGTGCAGGGCGAGGTCGACCCCGCGCAGGGCCGGTACGGGCCCGCGCTTCACCGCGAGGCGCTCGGCCACGGCGGCGGGGGGCCCGGCGGGGGAGGGCGCGGCGGCGGGCCGCCGGCCGTCCAGCCGGGTGCGCAGCGGAGCGGCCCTGCGGCGGGCGTCGCGGACGGAGAGCGGCAGCGGGTGCCAGCCCGCCAGCCGGCCGAGGCCGACGACCGGCGGGTGGACGGGCGAGTGCGCCATCACCTCGGCCGGCCCGCCCAGGACGGGCGCCGAGCCGGGGGTGAGCAGCAGCACCTGGTCGGCGTACTGGACCACCCGCTCCAGCCGGTGCTCGGCCATCAGCACGGTGGTGCCGAGGTCGTGGACGAGCCGCTGCAGGACGGCCAGCACCTCCTCGGCGGCGCCGGGGTCGAGGGCGGAGGTGGGTTCGTCCAGGACGAGTACGCGCGGGTGGACGGTGAGCACCGAGCCGATGGCGACACGCTGCTGCTGGCCGCCGGAGAGCGAGGTGAGCGCCCGGTCGCGGAGTTCGGCCAGGCCGAGCAGGTCGAGGGTCTCCTCGACGCGGCGCCGCATCACGTCCGTCGGCAGGCCCAGGGACTCCATGCCGTAGGCGAGTTCGTCCTCGACCGTGTCGGTGACGAAGTGCGCCTGCGGGTCCTGGCCCACCGTGCCGACCAGGTCGGCGAGTTCGCGCGGGCGGTGGGTGCGGGTGTCGCGCCCGCCGACGGTGACCCGGCCGTGCAGCACGCCGCCGGTGAAGTGCGGCACCAGCCCGCTGACGGTGCCCAGCAGGGTGGACTTGCCGGAGCCGGACGGGCCCACCAGCAGGCAGAGTTCGCCCTCGGGGACGGTCAGGTCGACGCCGTCGAGCGCGGGGGCGGCGGTGTCGGCGTACTGGACGGAGACCTGCTCGAAGGTGATCACGAGGCCCTCCGGGGCGGGGTCGGGGTGGCGAACGCCGGTATCAGACCGACGAGGACGGCGAGCACGGCGGCCAGCGGCAGCGCGGGGGCGGTCGGCGGGACGACGGTGGGGGCGAACGCGGCCGGGTCGCGGGTGGACAGCCAGATCAGCGAGCCGGCCACGGCGGCTCCCGAGCCGGCCGTCAGCCACTCGGGCAGTGACCACGGGTCAGGCCGGTAGCGGGTCCTGACGGAGCGTCGGCTGCCGAGCAGCAGTCCGGCGAAGGCGGCGGCCAGGCCCAGCAGCAGGACGGGCAGCGCCCAGCCGGTGCCGTCGGCGGTCAGCAGCCCGTACGCGGCGAGGCAGATGCCGAGCAGTCCGGCCAGGGTGAGGGCGGCGGTGGCCCGGGCGAGGCGTGGCGGGACGTCGGCGGTGCGGCCGAAGCCCCGGGTGTCCATCGCGGCGGCCAGCGCCACCGAGCGCTCCAGCGCGCCCTCCAGGACGGGCAGTCCGACGCTCAGCACGGCGGCGATGCCCCGGTCGGTGCGCCCGCGCAGCCGGCGGGCGGCGCGCAGCCGCTGGACGTCGGCGACCAGGTTGGGCGCGAAGGTCATCGCCACCACGACCGCCACGCCCGCCTCGTAGAGCGCGCCGGGCAGGGCACGCAGCAGACGGGCCGGGCTGGCCAGGGCGTTGGCGGCGCCGACGCAGACCAGCAGGGTGGTCAGCCGCAGGCCGTCGTAGACCGCGGCGAGCAGCCCCTCGACGGTGACCCGGCCGCCGATCCGCACGCCCTGGGCCCAGGCGGGCAGCGGGACTTCGGGGAGGGTGAACAGGACGTGCGTCCCGGGGACGGGCGAGCCGAGCAGCACGGCGAAGACCAGGCGGATGCCGAGCACGATCAACCCGAGCCGCAGGAAGGCGCCGTAGGAGCGGGACCAGGGCGCGTCACCGCGCCGGGCGGCCACCACGTAGCCGGCGACGGCGGCGAGCAGGAGCAGCAGTACCGGGTTGGTGGTGCGGGTGGCCGCCGCGCCCAGCCCGAGCGCCCACAACCACCAGGCCCCGGGGTGCAGTTGGCGGGGGCCGGTGGGCGGTCGGGTGGCGCGGGCTGTGGTCACGGGAGGTCCAGGGGGAGGCGGCGGTGCGGAGGGGGCTGCGGAGGGGCGCCGTGCGGGCTCGGGCGGTTCAGCGGCGCCGGCGCGCCTGCCGGACGGCGCCGGCGGCCAGTGCGGCGACGAGCGCGCCGCCCGCGATCAGGCCGAGCTCGGGGCCGCTGCCGCCGGTGCCGCCGCCCCCGGGGCCGCTGCCCCCGGAGCCGCCGCCCCCGGACGGCTGGTGCGCCGCGCCGAGCTGCTCGCCGCAGCCGGCCTTCGGGTAGCCGGCGATGGCGCAGAGCATGCCGTTGGTGTCGTAGCGCAGCGGTGGCACGACGGCGGCCAGCACCTCGGCCGAGCTCGCGCTCGTCGGGACGGCGGCGCAGGCGGTGCGGGGCTCCGGCGGGGTCTCGCCGGAGGCGGCGTCGGCGGCGGTGCCGAAGTCCAGCACCACGGCGACCCGCTTGCGCCCCGCCTGCCCGGGTGTCCCGGCGCAGGCGGTGGCGAAGTCCCCGGGGGTGCCGGGCCGGGCGGCGTCCTGTCCGCCGTCGGGGCTGACGGCGAACCGCCAGCCGTCCACGCTCCCGTCCGGCGGGACGTACACGGCGGGGCCCTGCTGCTGGTACGCCCAGCCGGTGCCGGACCACTTCCAGAACGACCAGTACCGGTACCCCGCGGCCTGGGCGGGCGCGGCGCCGAGCGTGAGCAGCAGCCCGGCGGTGAGCGCGGCGACCAGGGCCACCAGGGCGGCCGGCCGCCGGGCGGTGCCGGTAGTGGTGATGACGGGCGGGTGGTCCGGCCGGGTGGTCACGGCTTCAGGCCGCGCTTGCGCTGGAGGCTGAGGATCAGACCGCCGCCGACGCCGATCAGCAGGCCGACGCCGATCAGCCAGTACTGGCCCATGCCGCCGTCCTTCTTCCCGTCCTTCTTCGCGGCCGAGGCGGACGCCGAGGGCGCGGCGGTGGCGGCCTTGGGCGCCGGGCCGAGGGCGGTCAGCTGCGCGACCAGGTCGGCGCCGAAGGCGGCCGGGTCGCGCTGGGCGGCCTGGGCGACCAGCAGCAGGGTGGCGGTGGCGGAGGCGTCGGTGCCGCCCTTGGACCAGGTGCCGCCCTCCTTGGCCAGCCAGTCCACCGCGCCGGCGGCCTGCTGCGGGTGGCCGCCCTGGATCAGGCCGAGCGCGGCCCAGGCGGTGGCGGTGTAGTCGGGGGTGGGGGCGGCACCGGGGGTGGTCAGGGCCAGGTACCCGCCGCCCGCCGTGAGCTGCGCGGTGAGGTAGGCGCCGGCCGCCTCGGCGGAGTCGGCGCGCGGCACGGTCTTCTCGGTGGAGCCGTCGGCGCAGGTCAGGGCCTTGGGCGCGGCATCCGTCCGGTTGGTGTTGGCGACCGGCAGCCGCCCGCCCGCCGCCGCCGGCGCGGTCTGGGCGGTGGCCAGGGCGTTCGGGGCGAGCGCGCCGGCCGGGTCGGGCTGGTAGGCGAAGGCGCCGCGCTGGTCGGCGGGCGCGGCGCAGCCGAGCTGGAACAGGGCCAGCCCGTCGAAGGCGCTCCGGCCGTCCTTGGCGACCTGCGCCGGGTCCGCCTTGGCGGCGAACAGCGCGTTCACGGCCAGGCCGGTGGAGTTGGCGTCACCGGGGCTGCCGGGGTTGTACGCCCAGCTGCCGTCCGTGTTCTGGGTGGCCTTGAGCCACTGGACGCCCTTGTCGACGGCGTCCTGGTGGCCGCCGAGGGCGACCAGCGCCTGGATCGCGACGGCGGTCGCGTTGCTGTCCTCGGTCCTGGCGTCGCAGGCGGCGGCGGTGTCCGCGCGGAACGACGGCCAGCCCCCGTCCGCGCACTGCTGGCCGGTCAGCCAGGAGACGGCGGAGTCGGCCGGGGTCACCCTGGCGCCCGCCAGCGCGGTCAGGGCCAGCGACTGCCGCCACACCCCGTCGTACGTCGGGTCGCCCTTGCCGTACAGGCCGTCGGGGGCCGCGACGGGGGTCGGCGAGGGACTGTCGGCGAGGGCCGGCGCGGCGGCGGCGCCGGTCAGCAGCGCGGCGGACAGGGCGGCGGCGCCCAGGCGGGCGGCGGTGAGCATGGTGGGGGGAGCGCCTTTCGGTGAGCGGTGTGGTGGCCCGGGTGGGCCGTTCCGTAGTCCTCGACGGTGCCGGGCGGTGGTGTGCCCGGGTCGGCCGCTCGCCTCACCCCGGGCGCTCCGACTCGCCCGGCCGTCCTGCGCGGGCTCACGGCTGCGGGGTCAGTGCCGGAGTCGCACCGGCTTTCCCCGGAGGAGAGGCGGATGGAGTTGTGCTTCCCGACGACTGTAGCCGCCGGGCCGGGGCGGCCGGAAAGCCGGCGGCTGGAACACGTTCCAGTCAGGGCAGGGAGAGCAGCCGGGCCGCGGTGTGCAGATCGGCGCGGACCTCGGCGATCGAGGAGCGGCCGGAGAGCCAGGAGACCAGGGCCGAGTGCCAGGTGTGCTCGATCACCCGGACGGCGGCGCGCTGGCTCTCGGTGGGCGGCCCGGACTGGCCGATCGCGTCCAGGATCAGCTGGCCGGTGGCCATGCTCACCCGGTCCACCTCGGTGCTCACCGACCGGTCGGCGAAGGACAGCGCCCGCACCATCGCCTCGGCCAGCAGCGGCTCGCGCTGGAGCGCGTGGAACGCCCGGGTCAGCGTCTCGGCGACCCGCGGCGCGGGCTCCCGCTCGCTCGGCGGATGCCGCCTGACCTGCTCCTGGAGGCCCTGCAACTGCTCCAGCATGACCGCGACCAGCAGGTGCACCTTGGACGGGAAGTACCGGTACAGGGTGCCGAGCGCCACCTGGGCGCCCTCCGCCACCTCCCGCATCTGCACCGCCTCGTACCCGCCCCGGGCGGCCAGCGCGGTCGCGGCCCGCAGGATCCGCCGTCGGCGTTCGGTCTGGCGGGCGGTCAGCGGGGGGTCGGCGGACGGGGTGGCGGCCGCGGGTGTCGCGGGGGTCACGGGCGAGGGCAAGGGGTGCTCCCGGGGCGCGGTAGTGGCGGTCTGCTCCAACGGATCCAGCAGGTCCAACGGGTCCAGCGGGGGTGAACGGGTTCAGCCGGTCCGACGGGTTCCGGGCGGGTCCCGGCGCCGTTCGCCGGCCGGGGTTCCGGCGTGGCGTGAATCACCGGCCCTGGCTTCTGACGGGAAGCTACGGGCCGGTATCTTCGAGGTCTCTCATTGTTCATATGGTCGACGGCAGGCTCCGCGCCACACTGAAACCTGATCTACTTTAGCGACCGGCAGCACAGACAGCAGCAGAGATATGGGGGCCGAGGATGACCGCGCAGCCGCTGCGGATTGCCCTGCTGTCCTACCGCGGCGACCCGTTCTGCGGCGGCCAGGGCGTGTACGTACGGCACCTCTCCCGGGAGCTGGCCAGACTCGGCCACCACGTGGACGTGATCGGGGCCCAGCCGTACCCCGTGCTGGACGAGGTCGAGGGGCCGGGCTCGGTCCGGCTGGTCGAGCTGCCCAGCCTGGACCTGTACCGCGCCGACGACCCCTTCCGCACCCCGGCGCTCGCCGAGTACCGCGGGCCGGTGGACGTGCTGGAGTTCGCCACCATGCGCACCGGCGGCTTCCCCGAGCCGCTGACCTTCTCGTTGCGCGCCCGCCGGTACCTCGCCCTGCACAAGGGCCGCTACGACGTGGTGCACGACAACCAGACCCTCGGTTACGGCCTGCTGGGCCTGGCCCGGCACGGCTTCCCGCTGGTCACCACGGTCCATCACCCGATCACCGTGGACCGGCGGCTGGAGCTGGCCGCGGCCCCCGACCGGCTCAAGCGGCTCTCGCTGCGCCGCTGGTACGCCTTCACCCGGATGCAGCGCCGGGTCGCCGCCCGGCTGGACCACATCATCACCGTCTCCGAGACCTCCGGGCGCGAGATCGCCGAGCACCTCGGCGCCGCGCCGGGCGCGATCTCGGTGGTGCCGATCGGCGCCGACACCCGGCTCTGGTCCCCGTCCGAGCGGGCCGCCCGGGTGCCCGGCCGGATCGTCACCACCTCCAGTGCGGACGTCCCGCTCAAGGGCCTGGTCCACCTGGTCGAGGCGCTGGCCAAGGTCCGCACCGAGCGGGACGCGCACCTGGTGGTGGTCGGCAAGCCGCAGAAGGAGGACGGGCCGGTCGCCGAGGCGGTGCGCCGGTTCGGCCTGGAGGGGCACATCGAGTTCCGCAGCGGCCTGACCGACCAGGAGCTGGTCGACCTCTACCGCTCGGCCGAGGTGGCCTGTGTGCCGTCGCTGTACGAGGGCTTCTCGCTGCCCGCCGCCGAGGCGATGGCCACCGGCACCCCGCTGGTCGCCACCACCGGCGGGGCGATCCCCGAGGTGGCCGGGCCGGACGGCGAGACCTGCCTCGCGGTGCCGCCGGGCGACGCGTACGCGCTGGCGGCGGCGCTGGGGCGGCTGCTGGACGACCCGGGCCTGCGCTCGGCGCTCGGTGCGGCCGGACGCGAGCGGGTGCTCGCCCGGTTCACCTGGGAGCGGGCCGCCGAACTGACCGCCGAGGGCTACCGGGCGGCGATCGCCACCGGAGCCGGGCGGCGCGCCCGGTCGGGACCGGGCTGGCGGTACGTCCCCTGAGCGGCCCGCCGGGCGGCCCGCGCCGCACCACCGGCGGCCCGTCGGATTCACCTGACGAAGCGTCAAGAACGTGTGGTACCAAAGGAATGGGAGCCCGCAGTGCTGACCGTCGATTTCTCGCGCTTCCCGCTCGCCCCCGGCGACCGGGTGCTCGACCTGGGCTGCGGCGGGGGCCGGCACGCGTTCGAGTGCTACCGGCGCGGCGCCCGGGTGACCGCCCTCGACCAGAACGCCGAGGAGATCGCCGAGGTCAGGAAGTGGTTCGCCGCCATGGAGCAGGCCGGTGAGGCGCCCGAGGGCGCGTCGGCGGTCGCCGTCGAGGGCAACGCGCTGGCCCTGCCGTTCGAGGACGAGTACTTCGACAAGATCATCATCTCCGAGGTGATGGAGCACATCCCCGACGACAAGGGCGTGCTCAACGAGATGTTCCGGGTCCTCAAGCCCGGTGGCCTGCTCGCCGTCACCGTGCCGCGCTGGCTGCCCGAGAAGATCTGCTGGGCGCTCTCCGACGAGTACCACGAGGTCGAGGGCGGCCACATCCGGATCTACCGGGGCGACGAACTGCTCGACCGGCTGAAGGACGCCGGCCTGGAGCCGTACGGCACCCACCACGCGCACGCGCTGCACTCGCCGTACTGGTGGATCAAGTGCGCCGTCGGCGTGGACAACGACAAGGCGCTGCCGGTCAAGGCCTACCACCAGCTGCTGGTCTGGGACATCGTCGGTACCCCGGTGATCAGCACCCTCACCAAGGCGGCCGAGAAGGCCCTCAACCCCGTCATCGGCAAGAGCTTCGTCGCCTACGCGGCCAAGCCGAACCGCGCCGAGCCGAACCGGGCCGACGCGTGACCGCGGCCGTCCCCGAGGTGCTGCTGCTCGACGGGGTGCTCGACGCCGAGCAGGCCGCCGGGACCGTCCGCTCCATCCTCGCCGAGCAGCGCCCCGACGGCGCCATACCGTGGTTCACCGGTCACCACCTCGACCCGTGGGACCACACCGAGGCCGCGATGGCCCTGGACACGGCCGGCGAGCACGCCGCCGCCGAGGCCGCCTACCGCTGGCTGGCCGCCAACCAGAACCCCGACGGCTCCTGGTACGCCGCGTACGGCTACGGCCCCGGCGGCACCGACGGGCTGGTCTCCAACCCGTCCAAGGAGACCAACTTCTGCGCCTACATCGCCGTCGGCGTCTGGCACCACCACCTCAGCACCGGCGACGACACCTTCCTGGAGTGGATCTGGCCGGTCGTCAGACGCGCCCTGGACTTCATCGTCTCGCTGCGGCTGCCCGGCGGCCCGATCCCCTGGCGGCTCGACGAGCACGGCGCGGCGACCGACGAGGCGCTGCTCACCGGCTCGTCCAGCATCCTGCACGCGCTCCGCTGCGGCCTCGCCCTCGCCGACTACCTGGAGGAGCCGCAGCCCGACTGGGAGCTCGCGGCCGGGCGGCTGCGGCACGCCGTCGCCCACCACCCCGAGCGGTTCCTGGACAAGGACCGCTACTCGATGGACTGGTACTACCCGGTGCTCGGCACCGCGCTGCGCGGCCCGGCCGCAGTGGCGCGGATCGAACGGGACTGGGACCGCTTCGTCGTCCCCGGCCTCGGGGTGCGCTGCGTCAGCGACCGGCCGTGGGTGACCGGCGGCGAGAGCGCCGAGCTGGCCATGGCGCTCTGGGCGGTCGGCGAGTCCGACCGGGCGGTGGACATCCTGCGCTGGATCCAGCGGCTGCGGCACAGCGACGGCTCCTACTGGACCGGCTACGTCTTCGAGGACGACGCCGTCTGGCCCGAGGAGCGCACCACCTGGACCGCCGGGGCGCTGCTGCTGGCGGTCGCCGCGCTCGGCGGCGACCCGGCGACGGTGGCGGTCTTCGGCGGCGAGCAGCTCCCCGCCGGGCTGGTGGTCCAGGACTGCTGCTGAGCCCGCGCGCACACGCCGAAGGGGCGGGACCGGATCACTCCGGTCCCGCCCCTTCGGCGTCGTGCGGGTACGGCGGGGTCAGCCGCGCTGGATGCCCGAGGTGTCGGCCAGCACGCCCTGGGCGCCGTCCTGGAGCTGCGCGACCAGCGCGGCGCCGCGCTGCTCGACCGCCAGGTACCAGGTGCCGGGAACCAGCTCGCCGACCGGGGCGCCGACCGGGTTGTCCTTCGGGGCCAGCGGACGCGGCGCCGGGACGGCGAACCAGAACGGCGCGAAGTCGGACGCCGGGGCCGGGGCCGGCACCGGGGCGGCCTGGGCCTGGGCGGTCTGGGCGGGCGCCGGAGCCTGCTGGGCCGCCTGCTGCGCGGCGGCGTCCTGCGGGTAGCCGTAGCCGGCGGGCTGGCCGCCGAACGCCGGGGCCGGCGCCTGGTGCGCGTCCTGGCCGGGCGCGGGGTAGCCGTACTGGCCGGGCTGGCCGGCCTGCGGGGCCGGGTAGCCGCCCGGGTAGCCCTGCACCGGGGCCGGGCGGTCGGTGACCAGCGGGACCTTCAGCGCGGGCACCAGCGGACCGGCCGCGGCGGCGCCGGCGAGGACCACCAGTGAGATGACGGCGAGCCAGGCGCCGATGCCGTGGTTCACGCCGTCCGGGCCACCGCCCAGGCCCCAGATTCCGGCCCAGAGCGCGGAGACGGCGAAGGCGATGCCCCACTGGTCCAGCCGCAGGCCGAGCACCTGGCGGCTGGTCGCGGCGGCACCCTGGAAACGCTGCACCAGGATCAGCACCGCGGCGAGGATGCCGAGCAGGAAGACGGAGGGCAGGACGGGGAACAGGATGGTGTCCCACGCGTTCTTGGACGTGTCCCCGCAGTACCGACCCTTGCAGTCCACGGTCCAGTACGGCAGGAAGGATGAGATGGCGAGCAGGACGGCCGCACCTGCGACGGCGGCGTCTCCCCTGCTGAGAGCGCGCAGATTCACTAACGTTCCCCTCGTGGTGTTGTCGTGGACGGCCCGGTTGGGCGGCCGTCCGACCGGCCGGAAAACTGCCGAACGGACCAAGAGCCTAGGGCCAACCGCCCCGCGGGCGCACAGCGGGCTCGGGAATGGGGCGAAGTCGTTGCAAACCACGCGGTCCGGACCGGCGCGCGGGCCTGCTAACGCGCGGTCAGAAACGTGGTCAGCGCGTCCGCGATGCCCTGGGCGGCCTGCTGGCGCCACTGAGGGTCCGTCATCCGTTCGGCGTCCGTCGGGTTGCGCATGTTACCGCACTCGATGAACACCTTCGGCACGGCCGAGAGGTTCAGTCCGCCGAGGTCGGAGCGGGTGTCCAGGCCCTCGCTCGCGATGTAGTCGGCGTACGGCTCACCGGTCGCCGTGCGGAAGGAGTCGCGCAGCAGCAGGCCGAGCCGGTGCGAGGGGGCGACGATCGCGGAGTTGTCCGCCTTACCGGCGACCACCCGGGCGGGCATGATCACGTGGAAGCCGCTGCCGCCGGCCGGGCCGCCGTCCCCGTGCACGGAGACCGCCACGTCGGCGTGCGCCTGGGCGCCGGCCCGGGCGCGCTCGTCGACGCACGGCCCCCACGGGCGGTCGCCCTCGTGGGCCAGGACCACGGTGGCGCCCCGGGCGGTCAGGATCGCGCGGGCCCGGCGGGTCACGTCCAGGGTGTACTCGGCCTCGGTGTAGCCGGCGTCGGTGGAGGTGCCGGTGGTGTCGCACTCCTTGCGGGCGTTGCCGACGTCGACCTGGCGGTTGATCTCGGTGGGATGGGTGAAGTTGCCGGGGTTGTGGCCCGGGTCGAGCAGGACGGTGCGGCCGGTCAGCGAGGTGGGGGCCGTTGACGCTGCCTGTGTCGTCGGTGCCGTTGGTGCCGCCGGGGTCTCGGCGGCGGCCGGGGTGTCCGAGGGGCTCGGGGTCGCCTCGGTGGCGGACGGGTCCGGCGGTGCGGCCTCCGGAGAGGTGACCGCCGGTGCGGCGGCGCCCGCCGGGGTGTCGTGGTGGACGGCCCGCCAGCCCAGCCAGCCGGCCAGGCAGAGCGGCACCACCGCCCCGGCCACGGTGGTGGCGCGCAGCAGGGCGGAGCGGCGGGGCGGCTCCCCGTTCGGGCCGGTGCGATCGGGGGTGGTGCGGGTGGTGCGGGTCACTGGCGGGTCAGATCCTGTCCTGGGTCCGCGGGGTCAGACCGAAGGTGTCGGCGATCGCCTTCCACTTCGTCACGAAGTCCTTCTTCGCCTGGGTGGCCTGCGGGTTGAGCTCGTCGGCGTGCTTCTTGTCGGCGGTGGCCGGGGCCGTTCCGGAACAGCCCTGGGCCGCGACCGTGCGCGCCCAGCTCGCGTACGCCCGGTCGATGTCGGCGGAGAGCTGCCAGGCGGACTTCAGCGACTGCGTCGCGTCCGCGCCGCCGGGCAGGTCGGTGACGGTCAGGGCGCCGAGCTTGCGGAGCAGTTCGTCGCGCTGCTTGGCGCCGGTGTCGAAGACCTGCGCCGCGCTCTCGATGTCGGCCTTGGACGGGCAGCTGCTCACCTTGGCGACCGCGCTGCCGATCGGCGCCTTCGCGCTCTCGCCCTGGGCCAGCAGGTCGTCCAGCGCCTTGGCCTGGGCCTGCGCGCCGGGGCCGGCCGCACCGGCGGTGGGGCTCGCGCCCGGGCTCGCCGAGGCGGAGTCGGTGGGGCCCGGCGGCGTGGTGGCCGCCCCGCCCGGTGCGGGCGCCGGCGGGTTCCCGGCGGGCGTGGTGTCGGTGGCGGCGGGCGGGGCGGCCTGGTCCTTCGTGGAGCCGTCGTCCCGCACCGCCCAGAAGAGGCCGCCGCCGAGTGCCAGGACGACCAGCAGCGCGAAGCCGATCAGCAGCGGCGCCCGCTTGTTGCGGCCGCTGTCCTCGTCGTCGAGGTCCTCGTAGCCGGCCGGGTAGTCCGGCTGCGGCTGCCCGGGGTACGGGCCGTAGCCGTACGGGGGCTGCGGCGGGCCGGCGGGCGGGGCCGGGGGCTGCGGGTAGCCGTAGCCGCCGGAGGCCTGGGGGGCCGCGTGGCCGGGGAAGCCCGTGGCGGGCGGGGTGGCCCCGAGGTGGAGGGGGGCGGTCGGGGCGTCGTAGCCGCCGTCCACCGGGCCCGGGTGCGGGCCGGCCGGCTGTGGCGGTGCGGCGGGCGGCGCGGCGGGCGGGGGTGTGGCTGCCGGGGGTGCGGGCTGCTGCTGCGGGCCGCGCACCCAGCCGCCGGCGCCGCCGCGCGCGGTGGGATCCCAGACCGCCGGCGCGGTGTTGTGCCGATCCGTCATTGCGCTAGCCCCCACCGTCTGCCCGATGCTCTGTCTGGTGCCGCTGCCGCTGCCGCTGCCGCTGCCGCGGGCGCCCCGTACGCCGCGCGGACACCGTACCGTTCGAGCCCCCGCCCGACAGCCCCGGCACGACGTTAGAGCATCCGCCGCCGCCCGTGGGACGGTCCGTCGATCCTGGGACCCCGGCGGATGCCCGCGGCCTCAGCCCGCGGCGCGCCGCAGCACCCGCAGCGAGCCCGTCACCGAGACCTCCTCGAACCCCTCGGCGAGCGCCCGCAGATACACCCGGTACGGCGCCTGGCCGCCGTCCGCCGGGTCGGGGAAGACGTCGTGCACCACCAGCAGGCCCCCGGGCGCCAGATGCGGCGCCCAGCCCTCGTAGTCGCCGGTGGCGTGCTCGTCGGTGTGGCCGCCGTCGATGAAGACCAGGCCGAGCCGGCCGCCCCAGAGCGCCGCGATCTGCGGGGAGCGGCCGACCAGGGCGACCACGTGCTCCTCCAGCCCGGCCGCGTGCAGGGTGCGGCGGAACCGGGGGAGCGTGTCCATCCGGCCCACCTCCCGGTCCACCAGCGTCGGGTCGTGGTACTCCCAGCCGGGCTGCTGCTCCTCGGAGCCGCGGTGGTGGTCGACGGTCAGCGCCACCGTGCCGGTCTCCCGGGCGGCGGCGGCCAGCAGGATCGCCGAGCGGCCGCAGTACGTGCCGATCTCCAGCACCGGCAGACCGGTCCGGCGGGCCGCCGTCACCGCCGCCGCGTACAGCGCCAGGCCCTCGTCCACCGGCATGAACCCGGTCGCCGCCTCGAACGCCGACAGCACCTCGGGCGTCGGGCGGGTGCTCTCCAGGACGTCGGACATGGTGCGCTCCTTGCCGGGGGTCGGTGGGCGGTACCGCCCGCCGTCGGACCCTACTGGACGGTACGCCGGGGTGTCCCGCCCGTGGCCGGCCCGTCCCCGTCAGCCCGCCAGCAGGACGCGGGCGACGCGTTCGCGGTGAGGGGCCAGCTCGGCGGTGATGGCGGTGAACTCGGCGGGGGTCGCGGTGATGGCAGCCGGTACCGGCGTGGACCGTTCGAGCAGCGCCAGCCGGAGATGGGTCGGCGGGTGGGTGGCGTCCACGGCGCACCGGTCCAGGGCGGAGCGGCGCCGCAGCCGCTCGCGCTCCAGCGGGGGGACGGCGGCGAGGTGGTCGCGCAGCCGCTCCCAGAGCGCGTCGGAGGCCGGGGCCAGGTCGCGCGTTGCCTCGGCGTGCGCTGCCCCGGCCCGGGCGGCCCCGGCGCGGGCGGTCATGCCGCGGCGGCCCGCCCGGGGGCGGTTCTGGTGGTCGGCCCGCAGCCGGGTGACCAGGGTGCCGACGGCCCCGCCGAGCAGCAGGGTCTCCAGCATCCCGCGGGCCGCCTCGGTGGACGCGGTCCGCGCGGCGAGGGTGTCCGCGTGGTACTCGGCCTGCTGCCCGGCCCGGGCGGTGAGCCGGTCGAGCAGCAGCAGGGCCCGCCAGAACAGCCAGGCGAGGCCGTGCAGCACCGCGCCGCTGATCAGCTCGGCGAACTGGAACAGCAGCCGCAGGCCGCCCGGCTGCCCGGGGTGCTCGCGCGGCCGGGCGAGGTCGTGCCAGTGCGCCAGTGCGCCGATCGCGGAGGAGAGCCAGAGGCCGCGCCGGTGGTCGGCGTTGACCCGGTGGGCGAACTCGTGGCCGAGCAGGGCGATCCGCTGCTGCTCGTCGAGCGCCTCCCAGAGCGGCAGACCGAGGGTGAGGACGGTCCGCCGGCGCAGCCCCACCACCCCGATGCTCGCGTTGAACGACCCGTCGATCCGGATCACGCCGACCGGCCCCGTCCCGAGCTGCGCGGCGATCCGGTCCGCCAGGCCGTACAGGGCGGGCGCCCGGCGGCGGTCCAGCAGATGCTCGTCGCGCGGCACCCGGCCGAGCCTCGGGCGCAGCAGGACGACGACCGCGAGGGCGGCCGCGCCCAGGCACCTGAGCGGGGTGTTCCCGGTGACGAGCAGCCAGAGCGCCCAGCCGAACAGGGCGGCGGTGGCCAGGTGGACGACGGCGGCGACGGCGGCCGCGGCGAGCCAGTCGCGCCGGCCGGTGGCGGTGCCGCGCCCGGCGGCGAGCTCCCGGTAGAGCTGCTCGGCCCGGTCGGCGGCGGCCTGTTCGCGCCGGACGGCCCGGGTGCGTGCGGCCCCGCTCTTCTCCGTGGGCTCGGCCTCGGGCTCCGGTGCGAGGTTCCACTCGCACCGGGGGCACCAGACGGTGAAGCGCGGGTCGGCGTCCAGCCGCGCGGCGCAGCGCGGGCAGGTCCGGACGGAGTCGGCGGTGGTCGTGACAGGTGTGGACACGGCGGATGATCATGCCAGTGGGGGCCGGCACCACGCACCCGGGTTCCGCCGGGTGGGTGGAACGCGTTCCAGTCCGGACGGGCGAGGCGTGCCAGAATCGGCCCGACCACCGATCCGCGGGGACCTCGGGAGCAGCTCCATGCGCGCAGCCATCCTGCACAAGACCGGCCAGGACACGCTCGACGTCCGCGACGACGTGCTGGCGGTCGGCTTCGGCCCCGGCAAGGTACGGGTCCGCCTGCGGGCGGCCGGCCTCTGCCACTCCGACCTCTCGGCGATGAGCGGCGTGCTGCCGCAGCCCGCGCCGTTCGTCCCCGGCCACGAGGGCGCCGGGGACGTGCTGGAGGTCGGCGAGGGCGTGAGCGGCGTCGCCGTCGGGGACCGGGTGGTGCTCTGCTGGATGGCGCCCTGCGGCCGCTGCGCCCACTGCGGGCGCGGGCGCGGCCACCTGTGCGTGGCCAGCCTGCGGCGGCTCGGCGCGCCCGCCTTCCGCTTCGGTGACGGCGGCCCGGACGGCCCGGTGGAGGCCTCGGGTTTCTACGGCACCGGCGCGTTCGCCGAGGAGGTGGTGGTCGACCAGGACGCGGTCATCGTGGTGCCGGCCGACCTGCCGTACGAGTCGGCCGCGCTGATCGGCTGCGGGGTGACCACGGGCGTCGGCGCGGCGGTCAACACCGCCCGGGTCGAGCCGGGTGCCTCGGTCGCGGTGCTCGGCGCGGGCGGGGTGGGCGTCGCGGCCGTGCAGGGCGCCCGGGTCTGCGGTGCGGGCCGGATCACCGTCGTCGACCCGGTCGTCTCGCGGCGGGAGCGGGCGCTCGCCTTCGGCGCCACCGACGCCCTCGCCCCCGAGGAGCTGAAGGCCGCCGCCAAGGCCCTGCCGGGCGGCGGGTACGACTACGTCTTCGAGGCGGTCGGCCGCGCGGCCACCGTCCGGGCCGGGTACGAGGCGGCCCGGCGCGGCGGCGCGGTGGTGGTGATCGGCGCCGGGGCGCAGGACGACCTGGCGCAGTTCGGCATGGGCGAGCTGTTCTTCAACGAGAAGCGGCTGCTGCCCTCGCTGTACGGCGGCGCGTCCGTGCCGAGCACCATCGCACTGGTGACCGGGCTGTGGCGGGCCGGGCGGATCGACCTGGCCGGGATGGTCACCCACCGGGTCGGGCTGGCGGACGTCAACGAGGCCGTCGCGCAGATGCGGAGCGGCGAGGCGCTGCGGACGGTGGTGACGTTCGACTGACGGCGCCGCGTGCGGCTTCGGTCAGCCCCGGTCGGTACCGGCGCCGAGCCGGTGGCGGCCGTGCGGGTCGGCCTCGGGACGGTCGTCGGCGGCGGAACGGCCGCGGTGACGACCGTGCGACGCGCTGTCCTCGGCCGTGGTCTCGTCGGCGTCGGTCCCGAGGGTCGTGGGTCCGGTGGTGTCGGTGAGGGTGTCGGACATCAGAATCGTCTTTTCCGTGCGAGGGTGCAGGTGCTTCGGCGCCTGGCCGGCGCCGCGGGCGCGATCGGGCGCCTGGTCGGGCGCCGGAAGCGCGCCACAGCCGGTGATCACGGCCCGCGTCCCGGCCACCATAACGGCCGGAACGGGCGAGATCCTATCGAGATCATGACGGGTGCCCGGTGACCGGCGCGGCCCCGCGCGGGCCTGCCGACCCCCACCAGTGGCCGACCAGTTCGCGGTAGAGCGGGGACAGCACCTGGAGGTCGCCGTGGCGCGCGAGGACGCCGCGCCCGCCGTCCAGCAGCAGGACGCGGTCCGCGCGCAGGGCCGAACCGAGCCGGTGCGCCACCACGACGAGCGTTCCCGGCCGGGCGGCGAAGGCCCGTTCGACCCGGTCCTCGGCGGCGGCGTCCAGATGGCAGGTGGCCTCGTCGAGAACCACGACGGGCGCGGGGGAGAGATAGGTCCGTACCAGTGCCAGCAGTTGGCGCTCCCCGGCGGAGAGCGCGGCGGGGTCGGCGATCACGGCGTCCAGGCCGCCCAGCCGGGCGACGAGGGCTCCGGCGCCCAGCAGCTCGACCGCGTGGGTGAGCCGGGCCTCGGTGGGGGCGGCGAGCCAGGCCAGGTTGGCGCGGACCGGGCCCGGGAAGATGTACGCCTCCTGCGGCAGGAGCGCCACCAGGCGGGCGCGTTCGGGGCCGGGGAGGGTGTGCGGGCGGACGCCGGCCACGGTCAGCCCGCCGCCGAGCGGTGCGAGCAGGCCGGCCAGCAGCGCGGCGAGGGTGGACTTTCCCGTTCCGCTCGGGCCGACCACGGCCAGGTGCTCGCCCGGGGCCGTCGTCACGTCGAGGTTCGCGAACACCGGCTCGGCGCCCGGGCCGTGGGCGTAGCACAGGGAGGTGAGCCGGACGGTGGCGGTGGCCGCCGCCGCAGGTGCGCAGGGCGGCTCGGCCGGGCCGGGCCGGGGCGCGTCGGGCCCGGCCGGTTCGTGTTCGGCCGGTTCGTGTTCGGCCGGGTCGGGGGAGGTGGCGGCCAGGCGGTCCAGTACGACCGCGAGGCCCAGCAGCCAGCCGCCGACCGTACCGGCCAGCGTCCGCACCGCCGGGTCGAGTTGTTGCAGCAGATAGGTGGTGACGCCGAGCAGCTCACCGGCCGTCAGCCCGCCCTCGTCGAGCAGCCAGGGCGCGGCCGCGACCACCGCGAGAACGGGCAGCCGCCCGCCGAGCGCGACCACCAGGGAGCGGAGCGCGGCGGCCCGGCCGAGTGCGCGGGAGGCGGCCGCGCTCGCCTCGGCGGTCGCCGTCAGCGCCTCGGCGACCCGCCGGTCCGCGCCCGTCGCCTGGATGTCGCGCAGCCCGTGCAGGGCGGGCACGGCATCGG
The DNA here is from genome assembly GCF_044755565.1 of Kitasatospora sp. NPDC092286. Classification (NCBI taxonomy): domain Bacteria; kingdom Bacillati; phylum Actinomycetota; class Actinomycetes; order Kitasatosporales; family Streptomycetaceae; genus Kitasatospora; species Kitasatospora sp. NPDC092286. The sequence goes on from NZ_JBIVRD010000016.1 coordinate 114,031, forward strand.
CGGCCAGGCGTTCCTCGGCGAGCACCACGGCCCGGCGGCGGGCCACGAGCGGGCGCAGCAGGCGGGCGAAGAGCGCGCCCGAGGCGAGCAGCGGCAGCAGGACCAGCGGCAGCACGGCCGGCGCGAGCAGCGCCAGACCGGCCAGGGCGGCCACCAGGGTGACCCCGACGCCGCGCAGGGTGCGCAGCAGGGTGGCGGTCAACTGGCGGGCGGATTCGACCTGTTCGGTGAGCCGGGCGACCTCGGCCGGGTCGGCGTGCGAGCGGGCGAGCGCACCCCGGACCACCCGCTCGACCAGGGCGTCCCGCAGCGGCTCGACCACGGCCGCCAGATGCGGGAACCCGGCCCGCGCCGCATAGGCGCGGACGGCGGTCGCCGCCCCGAAACCGGCCAGCCAGGCCACTCCGACACCAGGCCGCCCGGCGAGGAAGCCCTGGTCCACGGCGGCCGACACCATCAGCCCGGACAGCAGCGGCGGCACCGCCTCCGCTCCGGACCAGGCCAGCAGCCGGAGCAGCGGCCCCCGGGTGGTGGCGAGCCGGTGGGCCAGCAGGGCCCACCCGGGGGAGCGGGCGACGAGGAACCGGCGGGCCCCGGCGCGCGGGGAGCTGTGGCGGCCCATCAGGCGGTGGCCGCGTCGAGGGCGGCGCCGGAGAGGGCCGCGCCGGAGAGGACGGCGCGGTAGTCGGGGTCGGCCAGCAGTTCGGAGTGCGGGGCGAGGGCGCGCAGCCGGCCGCCGTCGAGCCAGGCGACCAGGTCGGCGCGGGCGGCCACCGTGCCGCGGTGGGCGACCGCCAGTCGGGTTCGTCCATGGGTGGCGCGGTCGAGGGCCTCGGTCACCTGGTACTCGGTGGCGAGGTCGAGCCCCGAGGTGGCGTCGTCCAGCACCACCACCCGGGTGGGGTGCGCCAACAGCCTTGTCAGTCCGAGGCGTTGAAGCTCTCCGCCGGATATTCGCAGTTCGTTCAGCGGGGTGTCCCAGCCCTTGGGCAGCCGCCGCAGGAAGCCGTCCGCGCGGGCCGCCGCGGCCTGTTCGGGGCCGGCGCCGTCCAGCGCCTCGCGCACCGTCCGGCCGACCAGTACGGGCCGTTCGAAGGCGTGGCCGACGGCGCGGCGCAGCTCGGACGCGGCCAGTTCGTCCACCGGGACGCCGTCGATCAGCACCCGGCCCTCGTCCGGGTCGCGCAGCCTGCCGGGCAGGGCCGCCAGCAGCGACTTGCCGCTGCCGGAGCTGCCGACCAGGGCGACCGTGCGGCCGCCCGGCACGGTGAGATCGACCGGTCCGAGCAGGACCCGGCCGCCCTCGCGCACCACCACGCCCCGGAAGACGAGCTCGCCGGTGCCGCCGTCCGGCAGGGCGCGCGCCCCGGTGGCCGCCGGGGCGAGGGCGAACAGTTCGTCGACCCGGGCCTGCCCGGCCCGCGCGTGGGCCACCCCGACCAGCGCCTCGATCTGCTCGAACAGCCCGGCCCCGAGCGCCGCCCAGCCCGCCGCCGCGGCCAGCGACCCGGGCGCCAGCGCGCCCGCCGCCACCTGCGCGCCGGCGGTGGCCAGCACCGCGACCTCGACCACGGCGATCAGCAGCGTCGCCTGCCACGCCGTCCGGCGCTGGGCGGACCAGAGCGCGTGCCCGGCCGCCGAGAGCGCGGGCAGCGGCGCCAGGACACGGGCCGCCTCGCGCCGCTCGGCGCCGGCCGCGTGGATGCTGCGCAGCCCGGTCAGCGCACCGGTGAGCCGGGCGGCGAGGTCCGCCTGGACCTCCTGGTAACGGACGAACACCTGCCCGGCCTCCCGCAGGAACAGTCTGATCAGCACCACTCCGGGCACCACCCCGGCGAAGAAGGCCAGTGCCAGCCAGGGCGACAGCACCCCGAGCCCGACGATCGCGCCGGCCGAGGTGAACAGCGCGGTGGCGGCGCCGAGGGCGGCGGGCAGCCGGCCGCCCGCGTCGGCGGCGGAGCCCACTAGGCGCGCGGCCAGGTCGCCGGGGGGCGGCCCGCCGCGGAGCAGCCGGCCGCCGGGGCCGAGGGCGAGCAGCCGGCGGACCAGCCGTGCCCGCAGGGCGGCGGTGGCCTCGGCCGCGCAGGCCGGACCGGCCGCGGCGGCGACCGCGTTGGCGGCGGCGGCCGTCCCCAGGACGAGGACGAGCAGAACGAGGGCGCCGTGCCCGGGTTCACGGTCGAGCGCGGCGTCGACGGCCCCGGCGAGGGTGGCGGGCAGGGCCAGTGTGGTGGCGGCCTCGACGGGCAGGGCGACCGCCAGCGCGAGGGTCCAGCCGGTGGTGGGGCGGCGGGGCATGAAGGGCTCCCGTCGGGTGAGTGGTCGAAGGAGAGAGGGCGAAGAAGAACGAGGAGGAGGGCGAACGGGTCGCCGGGAAGCAGGACGGCGCCGTTCCCGCCTGTCCGGACAGGCGGGAACGGCGCCCGCGGGTGCCGCGTGACTAGCTGATCGTGAAGATCAGGCAGGTCAGGATGAGACAGGTGTACTGGCAGCCGCCGCCGTGGCCGGTCAGCTCGACGGACTCGGTCTCCGGCAGCTCCTGGAGCGCCGCGAGGTCGGTCTCGAAGTCCACCATGTTCTCCATGATCGGGTTCCTCCCCTGGTACTTCCGCCCGCCGCGATCTGCTCTGCGGGCGTTGGGTGTTGCTCCCCGGGCGGCTCGGTCCGCCGCGCCGGGGTCCGTCCCCGGGCCGCAAGGCCCGGGAGTCTGTGGGGCCGGGTGGTTACCCCGGCCGGCCGGTCCGCAGGAAGGCGGCCAGCAGTTCGTGGAGCACGGCCGCGCCCTCCTCGGCCAGCACCTCGTGCCCGGCGCCGGCCGCCTCCACGTACCGGAAGTCGGCGCCCTCGGTGCGTCCGATCCGCAGCAGCTCGTGCCGCAGCGAACGGGACTGGCTCACCGGGACGACCTCGTCCCGGTCCCCGTGCACCACCAGCAGCGGTGCGCTCAGCCGGTGCGCGAGCTGGAGCACGTCCCGTGGTCCGCGGGCGTCCTCGATCGGCTCGCCGCCGCCCAGCCGGGTCGTCAACGCCCTGACGGGGGGCGCCGCTTCGGCCAGCAGCCGGCCGCCGGACAGGAACGGTGCGACCACCGCGCAGCGCGCGACCTGATCGGCGGGCGCGTGCGCGGCCGCCAGCAGGGCCAGGAACGCGCCGTAGCTGACGCCGAACAGGGCCGGCGGTTCCAGGCCCAGCGCGGCGCGCTGACCGGCGATGCCCTCCAGCAGGTACAGGATGTCGTCGAGGTCGGGACCGCCCCAGGCGCCCCGGATGGCCATCGCGTGCGCCACCCCGTAACCGGTGGAGCCGCGCTGGTTGGGCGCCACCACGGCCAGGCCCTCGGCCGCCATCCGCTGCAGTGCCGGATCGAACTCCAGCCGCCAGGCGTCCGCCGGGCCGCCGTGCAGCGCGAGCACCAGGTGCGGGCTGCTCAGCCAGCCGTCGCCGCCGTACACCACGGCCTCCATCGGCCCGGCCGGTCCGGCGAGTTCGAGGCTCTGCGCGGGCTGCCAGCGGCCGCCGTCGCACGGCGGGGTGCTGCCGTCCAGCCGCCAGCCGGGCAGCGGCGTCCGGGAGACGCGCGGTGCGCCGGGCTGCCAGGGCAGGATGGTGTCCCGCCACGGACCGGGCAGCCCCGAGCCGAGCGGCGCCAGTTGCAGGGGCAGCGGCACCGGTCCGGACACGGCGGTGGGCGGGCCGTGCCGCAGCAGCGCGTCCACGTCCAGGGTGGCCAGCGCGGCCGGGTGGTCGGGCGACGAGTACGGCAGCCGCAGTCCCGCCGCCGACCAGTGCCCGACCGCGCCGAGCCGGCCGGGCGGCACCGGCAGCGGGTCCAGCCTTCCGGCGGCGGGCTGCCACAGGGCGAGCGCCGAGCCGGCGCCGTGGTCGATCTGGACGGCCACCCGGGCCCCGTCCGGCGCGGGCCGCAGGGCGACCGGCCGCAGGAACATGCCCGCCATGTGCAGCCGGTCCGGGAACCGCAGCGGTGCGTCCCCGCCCAGCACGCCCCAGCCGAGCCGGTCGGTGCCGGGCGCGTCGCTGCGCACCATCGCGAAGCGGCTGTCCGGGTCGAACAGCACCAGCCGGTCGTTGCTGCGCTCGCCGATCTCCAGCAGCGGGCTGACCGTGCCGTTGCGCAGATCCAGTACCACGGTGCGGACGGTTCCGGCGCTGACCCGGTCGAGCGCCAGCAGGGCCCCGGTGTGGTCGAGCCAGACGCCGCCGCCGTGCAACCCGGGGATCTCGGCGAGCTGTTGGGGCTCGCTGCCGTCGGCGCGCACCAGCCACACGGTGGTGGCAGGCCGGGTGTCGGTGCCCAGGACGAGCGCGACCGGCGCGCGGGCGGCGTTCGGCGGACGGGGGTCGCCCGGGGCCGCCGGGATCGGCAGCAGCCGCAGCCCGGGCATCCGGATGGAGGCCAACTGCCTTTCCATGGTGGCTGGTTCACGGCCGTCCACGGAGGCCCGGAGCTGCACCAGGTCGTGCCGTTCGCCGTCGTGCCGGCAGACCAGCACCGAGCCGTCCGGCAGCGCGATCAGCTGCGAGCGCAGGCTCTCGGACCGGTTCCCGGGCAGCGGCAGCGGGGTCGGCAGGGCGGGCCCGACCGGCGGCAGGTGCCAGCTCTCCGCGTACCAGCCGCCGTCGGCGGCGGAGGCCAGACAGGCCGCGTGGCTGCCGCCGGCCGCGAAGGTGAAGCTGAGGCGACGCAGGGCCTGCGTCGCGGAACGGGTGGCCACGTTCATGCCGCACTCGTCTCGTTCGGGCCCGGCCGGGTGCGGCCGGTCGTCCGGGGGTGGCGGGCCGCGGCGGGCGGCACCGGGTCCACCCAGAGCCGGGGGCCGCCGTGCCGCAGCCGCAGCAGGAAGGCGAGCGCGCCCGCCGTGCCCGTGCCGTACGCGGTGGCGCAGCCGGTACCGGTCTCGTCCGGCAGCACCAGCAGTCCGTCCCGCAGGGCCGACCTGGCGGCGATCAGCTGCGCCAACTCCTCGGCCCCGGAGCGGAATTCCGCCTCACCGGTGGCCTCGGCCAGGTCCAGCAGGTACTCGCCGCCGCCGGCCAGCCCGTGGCAGGCGCTGACACCGCTGTGCCAGCGCCCGGCCAGCACCGCCCGCCCGGCGGCGAGGGCGAGTTCGTACGCGGTGGCGTCGCCGGTGGCCTGCCAGAGCCGGATCAGGAAGCTGCCGGCGCCGGAGGAACCGCTGCACCAGTGCGCCAGCCGGACGTGCTCCGGGTCGCCCGCGCTCTGCGGCCACCAGACGGTCCACGGTGCGCCGTCGCCGTTGTCGCCGTCGCCCCGGCGGGCGGTGGCCGCGAGGGTGCGCCCGGCCTCGGCGGCGCCGGCGAGCAGCGCCGCGTCGCCGGTGGCCTCGGCGGCGGCGAGCAGGAAGGCGCCGATCCCGGCGACCCCGTGGGCGAATCCGAGGTGGGTGATCCCGGCCAGCGCCGAGTCGAAGTCGCGCGGCACCGGCCAGACCGTGCCGTACGGCTCGCGCCGGGCGGCGGCGAGCAGCGCGTGCCCGCAGCGGGCGGCCCGGTCCAGGAACTCCCGGCCGTCGTCGTTCGCACCGGCGTCGTCGTTCCCGTCGGCGCCCTCGGGCAAGGGTGCCGCGGAGAGGCGGAGCTGGAGGAGGCCGGAGCCGGCCGCGCCGTGGCAGACGTCCGGGTTGGGCCAGGTCACCGGGATCCGGCGGGCCAGGGCGGTGGCGCGCTCGGCGAGCGGGCGGTCGGCCAGGGCCCCGGCGGCGTCGAGCAGTGCCCAGGCGACGCCGGAGCGGCCGAAGTGCAGCCCGGGCAGGACGACCGGCTCGGCGGCGCACCGGCGCTCGATCCACTCGGCGGCGGTCCGCGCCGTCCGCCGGGCCTCCGCGCGTATCCCGTCCGGCAGCCCGTCGGCGAGCGCCGCCCGGGCGAGCAGGGCGAGCACCCCGGCGGCGCCGTGCTGCACATTGCACGGGTCCGACCGCTGCCCGGCCGGCACGACGGGCCAGAGCCGGTCCGGCCGCTCGGGTGTGGCGCTCACGGCGAGATGCCGCAGCCCGTCGTGCAGCACCCGGTCGACGACGGCCGCGTCGCGCTCCCGGGCGGTCGTCTCGGTCCGCGCGGGTCCGTCCATGGGTCCGCTGGTGGGCTCGGGCCCGGCCGCGAGCGCCGCCCGTGCCTCGTCGAGGCTCCAGCGCCGCTCCGGCTCCCGCGCCCGGAGCCCGAGGACGACCGGGGCGAGCCGCCGGGCGGTGCCGCCGGCCCGGGCGGCGAGGGCGAGCCAGCGGCCCAGGCGGTCGGCGACCGGGCGGGCGTGCGGCAGGTCCTCGGGGAGCAGTGGATCGTGACCGGTGGCGAGCAGGAAGAACAGCCCGCCGAGCGCGTACAGATCGGCGGCCGGCTCGGCCCTGCGGCTGCCGTCGGTCACCAGGGCGAGCCGCCCAGGCCCCTGTTCGGGTGCGCGGTAGCCGGGGGTGCCGGCCGAACCGGCCCGGGTGCCGGCCTCGGCGGCCAGCTCCAGGTCCACCAGCCGCAGCGAGCCGTCGGGCCGGACCAGCACGTTGCCGGGGGAGAGGTCGCGCAGCACCAGCCCCTGGGCGTGCACCCGCTCGACCAGGTCGAGCAGGGCGTGGGCGAGCGGTCCGGCCTCGGCCCAGTCCACGTCCGGGCTGCCGTCGCGCCGCAGCCGTGCGGCGACCCAGGCGCCCAGCGGCTGCCCGGCGATTCGTTCCTGCACCAGGAACAGCGAGTCGTCCTGCTCGATCAGTTCGACCGGGCGCGGCGCCAGCCCCTGTCCGTCCAGCCGGGCCAGCATCGCGGCCTCGTGGCGCAGTGCCGTCCTGGCGTCGGTGCCGGAGCGGTCGACCTCGATGTGCGCGCGGGCCTGCTTGACCACGACCTCCGCGCCGCCGCCCGCGTCCCGTCCGAGGAAGACGCCGCCCTTGGCGCCGTGCCGGACGGCGGCGGTGAGCGCGTACCGCCCGGCGAGCAGCACCCCGCCGGCCCGCTTCGCGGCGGCCGGCTTCGGCGTACCGGTGGCCGGCCCGCGCTCACCGCCGCCGTCCGGAGGGCCGCCCGCCAGCGGGTCGCGCGCCCACGGCGGGCAGCGGTACGAGGCGCCGCGCACGTCCTCGACCCGCTCCCCGGCGGGTCCGTGCAGGATCGACCGGTACGCGCCGTCGTTGCCCAGCTCGGCGCGGGCCGCGAAGGCGCCGTACCGGTAGTGGACCCGGCTGCCGGGCCGGTACGGCCGGTCGGAGAGCACCACCGGGCCGGGCCGGCCGGCCGTCGCCCGGTGCAGCGCGGCGGCGAGCCGCCGGAACTGCTCGTCGTCCCGGGGGTAGACGGTGATGAACTTGCCCGCAGATCCCCGGTCGCTGTTACGGGAGTTGAGCTCGTGCAGCCGCTCCGGACCGGCGGCGAACTTGAAGGTGCACGGGTCGCCGGCCAGCACTCCGGCGACGGCCGCCAGCACCGCGCCGCCGACCTCGGACGCCGCGCTGACGTGCAGCTTCCAGCCCTGTCCTGCGGGCTCTTCCGGGACGCCTCCCGCGGTCGGCCTGGCCGTGCACCAGAAGCCCTCGACGGTGACGTCCCAGTCGCCGCCTCCCCGGCCCCCGGCGCCGGCCAGCGCCGTCCGCGCGACCTCCGGCCACGGGCCGGCCGCATCCGGCCCGTGGCCCGCCGATCCCCTGCCCCCGGCCGTACGCAGCGATGTGCCCGCCCCCATCCGCATTCACACCCCTTCGTCTCGGCCGCCGCCCGCCGGTGCCCACTGCTCCGGCACCCGGGCGCACGGCCACGGCCTGATCGGTTTCTCGGAAGTACGGGAGCGCCGCCCCGGCCGCGTCCGCCCCGGGCCCGGTCACACCTGGACCCGCTCTTCGGCGGAGCGCCGTCCCGACCCCCCGGGTCGGGGCAACTCCCGTTCGCAAAACTGAAGTTACTTTCGAGACGGGGGAGGCTCAACGCGAAGGCGGTCACTTCACTCGTAAGGGTGATCTGGAACGGGTTTCGAATATGTGCGAACGGGCCGGTGTGAGCAGCGCCCGCCCGGCACCCCGGCGCGCGGCGCCCCCGGGGCGCCGTCCGAACACCTCGAACCGCAGGTTGACGCGCACCCGGGCGTCCGCCGCGCCCCCGCCGCACAGCGGGCCGCGGCCCGGCCGGCGGCCCGACCGCCCCCGCGCGCACGGTAGTCTCGACAGGTGCCGAAACTGTCCGACGTCATCACCGCGCTCGAAGAGGTCTACCCGCCGCAGTGGGCGGAGTCCTGGGACGCCGTCGGCCTGGTCTGCGGAGACCCCCAGGCCGAGGTCCGTCGCGTGCTGTTCGCCGTCGACCCCGTGCAGACGGTCGTCGACGAGGCCGTCGAGTGGGGTGCCGACCTGGTGGTCACCCACCACCCCCTCTATCTGCGCGGCACCACGAGCGTCGCCGCCACCACCTTCAAGGGCCGGGTCGTGCACACCCTGATCCGGCACGGGATCGCCCTGCACGTCGCGCACACCAACGCCGACCACGCCGACCCGGGCGTCTCGGACGCGCTCGCCGAGGCCGTCGGAGTGCGGGTCACCGGCCCGCTGATCCCGGACCCGACCGACCCGCTGGGCCGTCGCGGTACCGGGCGGATCGGCCTGCTGGAGCCCCCGCTCACCCTCTCCGCCTTCGCCGCGCAGGTCGCCGCCGGCCTGCCGGCCACCGCCGCCGGCGTCCGGATCTCCGGCGACCCGGACCGGCTGGTCGGCCGGGTCGCGGTGTGCGGCGGCTCGGGCGACAGCTTCTTCGCCGAGGTGCGGGCGGCCGGCGTGGACGCCTACCTCACCGCCGACCTGCGCCACCACCCGGCCTCCGAGGCCGCCGAGGCGTCGCCGGTCGCGCTGGTCGACGCCGCGCACTGGGCCACCGAGTGGCCCTGGCTCACCCTGGCCGAGCGGGCTCTGCACCGGGCCGCCGACGCGTCCGGCTGGGCCGTGGAGACCAAGGTCTCCCACCGGGTCACCGACCCGTGGACCGCGCACGCCCCCATGTCCTTCACCGCCTGACCCGATTCACAGGAGCTCTCCGCTTGAACGCCGCGCCCGCCGACCAGATCCGCCTGCTCGACCTCCAGGCCATCGACTCGAAGCTCGACCAGCTGGCCCACCGGCGTCGCAGCCTGCCCGAGCACGCCGAGATCGAGAAGGCCACCGCCGACCACACCGCGCTCAAGGACCTGGTGGTCGCCGCCCAGGCCCAGCAGGGCGACACCGCCCGTGAGCTGACCAAGGCCGAGCAGGACGTCGAGCAGGTCCGCGCCCGGTCCGCCCGCAACCAGCAGCGGCTGGACTCCGGCGCGATCACCTCGCCGAAGGACCTGGAGAACCTCCAGCACGAGATCGGCTCGCTCGCCAAGCGCCAGGGCGACCTGGAAGAGGTCGTCCTGGAGATCATGGAGCGCCTGGAGTCCGCGCAGACCCGGGTGACCGAGCTGGGCGCGCGGCTGGAGCACTCGACCATCGTCCTCACCGAGGCCGAGGGCCGCCGCGACGCCGCGTTCGCCGAGATCGACGCCGAGGCGGAGAAGGTCAGGCGCGACCGCGAGGCCGTCGCCGCCGTCGTCCCGGCCGACCTGCTCAAGCTCTACACCCGCCTGCGCGAGCAGCAGGGCGGCGTCGGGGCGGCCCGCCTCTACCAGCGCCGCTGCGAGGGCTGCCGGGTCGAGTTCGCCGTCTCCGACCTGAACGCCATCAAGGCCGAGCCCAAGGACGCGGTGGTCCGCTGCGACAACTGCGGCCGCATCCTGGTGCGCACCCCCGACTCGGGCATCTGATCCGGTGGCGGGGCGCAGGTTCATCGTCGAGGCGGACGGCGGTTCCCGGGGCAACCCGGGGCCGGCCGGCTACGGCGCGGTGGTCCGGGACGGTGACACCGGCCAGATCATCGCCGAGGCCGCCGAGTTCATCGGCCACGCCACCAACAACGTCGCCGAGTACAAGGGCCTGATCGCCGGTCTCAGGGCGGCCAGGGAGCTCGACCCGGACGCCTCGGTGGACGTCCGGATGGACTCCAAGCTGGTCGTCGAGCAGATGTCCGGCCGCTGGAAGATCAAGCACCCCGACATGCAGCCGCTCGCCGCCGAGGCGCGCACCGTCCTGCCGCGCGGCCAAGTCAAGTACACCTGGATCCCGCGCGAGCGGAACAAGGACGCCGACCGGCTGGCCAACGAGGCGATGGACGCGGGCCGGGCCGGCCGGCAGTGGGAGCCGAAGGCGGCCGGGGCCGTTGCCACGGGTGCCACCACCGCTGCCGCCGTCGCCGAGGAGCCGCCGCTGGAGACCGCCGCGCCCAAGGTGGGCTGGGCGGCCGCCGCCGACCTCGGCACCCCGACCACCTTCGTCCTGCTCCGCCACGGCGAGACGGCCCTCACCCCGGAGAAGCGGTTCTCCGGCAGCGGCGGCAGCGACCCGGAGCTCTCCGAGAAGGGCCGCTGGCAGGCCGAGCGGGCCGCCGAGGCGCTGGCCGCGCGCGGCAGCGTCCAGGCCGTGGTCAGCTCCCCGATGCGCCGCACCCGGGAGACCGCCGAGACCGTCGCGGCCCGGCTGGGCCTGGAGGTCCGGTACGAGGAAGGGCTGCGCGAGGTCGACTTCGGCGACTGGGAGGGCCTGACCTTCGCCGAGGTGCAGCAGCGCTACCCGGACGACCTCAACGCCTGGCTGCGCTCCACCAAGGCCAAGCCGACCGGCAGCGCCGAGAGCTTCACCACCCTCACCCACCGGGCCGGGGTCGCCCGCGACAAGATCCTCGCCCGCCACCCCGGCAAGACGGTGCTGGTGGTCTCGCACGTCAGCCCGATCAAGACGCTGGTCCGGCTGGCGCTCGGCGCCCCGCCGGACTCGCTCTACCGGATGGAGCTGTCGGCCGCCTCGCTCTGCGCCGTCCAGTACTACGCGGACGGCAACGCCTCGGTGCGGCTGCTCAACGACACCGGCCACCTGCGCTGACCGCCCGGGGAGGCGGGGCGCCCGCCCCGCCTCCCCGGCGCCTCAGTGCACCTCGGTGACCACCACGTCCAGCTGCCACGGCTTGCGGGCGGTGCCCTCGGCCGCGACCTCCACCCGGTGGCCCAGCTCCGCCAGCGCGTCCACCAGCTCGCCGGGCGTCTTCGGCTCGGCGCCCGCGACCAGCAGGTCGCGCACCAGCCGGCCCTTGGTGGCCTTGTTGAAGTGGCTCACCACCGAGCGCTTCAGCACCCCCGCGACCTCGCGCTCGTGCAGCACCCGCACGGTCGCCGTCCGGGAGGCCACCTCGCCGGCCGGCTTCCACGCCGCCGCGTACGCGGAACTGCGCAGATCCAGGACCAGCCCGTCCGTCACCTCCGGCAGCACGGACGCCATCGCGCTCCGCCAGTACGCCCCGAGCGCCCCCGGTCCGGGGAGTTTCACACCCATCGAGCAGCGGTAGGGCGGGATCCGGTCGCCGATCCGCACCGCTCCCCAGAGGCCGGAGAACACCAGCAGCGAACGTTCGGCCCGGTCGTACGCGGCCTCGTCCAGCGTGGCCAGGCCGAGGTTGTCGAAGAGCACCCCGGTGTACACCTCGCCGGCCGGCAGCGCGCCCGCCGTCGGCAGGCCCGCGTTGCGCGCGAGCTCGCCGCGCAGGCCCGGGCTCAGCCCGAGCACCTCGGCGGCGGTGTCCTGGTCGCCCCGGCAGAGCCCGACCAGGACGTCCAGCACCTGCGCGCGCGCCGCCGTCAGCCCGGGCAGCGAGAGCCGGTCGAGCGCCACCGGCACCCCGCCCCCGGACGCGGCCTTGCCCTCCGAGGGCGGCAACAGCACCAGCACAGCGGACTCCTCAACGGTTTGCGGTGGATCAACGGCTCGCGCTGGATCAACGGTTTACGGTGGACAACCCCGCCACCCTACGCAAAAGCCGGCCCGGCACGGCACCTCACCTGCGGCCCGGCCCCCGGCCCGCCGCCGCGACCACGGCCGCCCCGGCCCCGAGTGCCAGGCAGAGCGGCGAGTAGTAGCGGACGTTCAGCCGCCTGAACCGCTCGGTGCGCTCGGTCAGCCCGCCGAACACCAGCGGCCCGGCCGCGCCGCGCGCCAGCAGCACCCCGGCCACCGCCCGGACGCCCGCCCGGCGCACCCACCGCGGCCCCGCGGCCGGCAGCACCCCGGCCTCCGCGCCCACCAGGCAGGCGGCCGTTCCGAGCACGCCGGCCACCGCGAGGCAGGCCGCCGCCGACGGCGCCCCCTCGCCCGCCCCGACCATCGTCTCCGCGAACTCCTCCGGCGTCCGCAGCGGCCACGGCGTCACCGCCCACAGCGCGTGCAGCGCCCCCGTCGCCGCCAGCGCCCCGGCCACCGCCGTACCCGTCACCCGAACCGCGTCCATCGGCCGAACCCCCTGTGATCATTGTTCCTCCGGCCACCCTACGAGCACTTACGCCCTCCTCCCCGAAGCCCTTCGCCGGCTGATTCACTGGGCCGCACGGCTGTCACCCCTCTACCGTGGGGCGGAGAAGGAGCGTGACGAGATGACCCTGCACCCCCTGGACCTGGTCCCCGGCGACGACGACGCGGTGGAGGAGTCCCTGGCCGTCCGCCTGCCCGCCGACCTGCCACCGCAGACCCGGCAGGCCCTGGAGTTCGCGCTGCGCGCGGCGGCGCAGGCCGTGATGGCCGGGCGGATCAGGGTCACCGAGGCGCCGGGGGCGGACCGCGCCGAGCTGGTCCTCGAGGTCCGCCAGTCGGAGGTGCCGCCGTCCCTCACCGAGCCGTCCCTCACCGAGCCGGCCCGGCCCGGCCGGGAGGAGCGCCGGGCCGCCCTGGTGAACCGCATCCGCGAGGCCAACGCCGAGACACTGGAGAGGCTCGCGGACCTGTGACCGCCCAGGACGGGACGCGCCGGGTCGAGTACCTCGACCTGGAGGACGTCAGCTACCTCGCCGGCGGCCCGCGGAACATCCGCGACCTCGGCGCCCTGCTCGCGGCCCTCGGCCGGCCGCAGGCGAGCCTCTTCGGGGGCGACGCCTACCCCGACCTCTGGACCAAGGCCGCCGCCCTCGGCCAGAGCCTCGCCCGCAACCACCCGCTGATCGACCGGAACAAGCGCACCGCCTTCGAGGCCATGCTGCTCTTCCTCGACTACAACGCCGAGCCCTACACCGACCCGCACCCCGACGCCGCCGTCGCCTTCATGCTGCGCCTGGCCACCGGGGGCTACGACGACGCCGTGGCCCTCGCCGCCAAGGACCTCCGCGCGCTGCTCGGCCGCTGACCGGGGGCCGCTGACCGGAGGCCGACCGGCCGCAGGGCCGTCGGCCGGCCGGGCACCCCGGCGGGACCGGCGCGCCCCGCGTCCGGTTCCGCCGGGAATCACCCGATTCGCCCTACGCTGCCTGCATGCCACGCCGAAAACTGCGCGTCAAGGCCGCCGACTCCGCCCGGATCAACGCCGAACTGGCCGAGCTGCGCGCCCGCCTGGAGATCCACACCGAGTGGCCCGAAGCGGTACTGGCCGAGGCGGAGGAGGCGGCCGACGCACCGCGGCGGCCCGAGGACGACGCCACCGAACTCCCGCTGTTCACCGTCGACCCGCCCGGCTCCCGCGACCTCGACCAGGCGATGCACCTCGCCCACCGGCCCGGCGGCGGCTACCGGGTGCACTACGCGATCGCCGACGTCGCCGCCTTCGTCCGCCCCGGCGGGGCGATCGACACCGAGGCGCGCCGCCGCGTCCAGACCCTCTACTTCCCCGACCACCCCGTCCCGCTGCACCCCGCCCGGCTCTCCGAGGACGCCGCCAGCCTGCTGCCGGGGGAGACCCGCCCGGCCCTGCTCTGGCAGCTCGACCTGGACGCCGACGGCGCCCTCGTCCTCGCCGACCTGCGCCGCGCCCTGGTCCGCTCCCGCCGCCGGCTCGACTACGCCGGCGTCCAGCGCGCCCTGGACGCCGGCGGCGCCGACGAACAGCTCGCGCTGCTCGCCACCGTCGGCCGACTGCGCGAGGAGCGGGAACGCGCCCGCGGCGGGATCAGCCTGCCCGTCCCCGAACAGGAGATCGAGGAGACCCCGCGCGGCTACCTCCTCGGCTACCGCGCGCCCACCCCCGCCGAGGGCTGGAACGCCCAGATCTCCCTGCTCACCGGCCTGGCCGCGGCCGACCTCATGCTGGACGCCGGCGTCGGCCTGCTGCGTACCCTGCCCGCCGCCCCCGCCACCGCGTACCAGCGGCTGCGCCTGGTCGCCCGCGCGCTCGACATCGACTGGCCGGACACCCTCCCGTACCCCGACCTGATCCGCTCCCTCGATCCGGACCTCCCGCTGCACGCCGCCTTCCTCAACGAGTGCACCGGACTGCTGCGCGGCGCCGGCTACCGCGCCTTCGACGAGGCCCGGGGCCTGCCCGCCCCCGCCGACCCGGCCCATGCCGCGCTCGCCGCCCCGTACGCGCACTGCACCGCGCCGCTGCGCCGCCTCGGCGACCGCTTCGCCCAGGAGGTCTGCGCGGCCGTCGCCGCCGGCTACGAAGTCCCCGGCTGGGCCCGCGAGGCGCTGCCCGCCGTCCCCGTGCTGATGGCCGGCGGGGACCGCCGCTCCGCCGAGGTCGAGCGGGCCTGCGTGGACCTGGTGGAGGCGGAACTGCTGGCCGGGCGGGAGGGCGAGGACTTCACCGCCGTGGTCGTCGACGTGGACGGGGAACGGCCGGGGTACGGCACCGTCCAGCTGCGCGAGCCCGCCGTCCGGGCCCGCTGCGACGCTGCTGGGGACGGCGCTGGGGACGGTGACGGGGACGGCCGCGACGGCGGTCCCGGCCGGGCCGGTCTGCCGCTCGGCGGCCTGATCCGGGTCCGGCTCACGGTGGCCGATCCCGCCACCCGGACGGTCCGCTTCGCCGCCGTCTGACCCGTCCGGGTGGGAGGATCGACCCGTGGCCCATCCGATCCCCTCCCGTACGCCGACCCCTTCGGGCACGGAGTCCACCGCGCTCGGTCGGCGCCGCAGGCTGCTGATCCTCGCGATCTGCTGTCTGAGCCTGTTCATCGTCGGGCTCGACAACACGGTGGTGAACATCGCGCTCCCGGCGATCCAGAAGGACCTGGACGCCCCGGCCTCCGGCCTGCAGTGGATCATCGACGCCTACACCCTGGTGCTGGCCTCGCTGCTGATGCTGTTCGGCTCGGTCGCCGACCGGTTCGGCCGCCGCCGGGTGTTCCAGACCGGGTTGCTGCTCTTCGTGCTCGGCTCGCTGCTCTGCAGCCTGGCGCCCAGCCTGGAGTGGCTGGTGGTGTTCCGCGCGGTGCAGGCGGTCGGCGGCTCGATGCTCAACCCGGTGGCGATGTCGATCATCACCAACACCTTCACCGAGCCGGCCGAACGGGCCCGGGCGATCGGCGTCTGGGGCGGCGTGGTCGGCATCTCCATGGCGCTCGGCCCGCTGCTCGGCGGCTTCCTGGTGGACGGCGCGGGCTGGCCGTCGATCTTCCTGATCAACATCCCGATCGGTCTGGCCGCCTGTCTGCTGACCGCCCGCTACGTCCCCGAGTCGCGCGCCCCCAGGCCCCGGCGGCTGGACCCGGGCGGGCAACTGCTGATGGTGGTGCTGCTCGGCTGCGGCACCGCCGCGATCATCGAGGGCCCCGGGCACGGCTGGACGTCCCCGCTGATCCTCGGACTCACCGCCGCCGCCGTCGCGGCGCTGATCGCCTTCCCGCTCTGGGAACGGCGGGTCGCCGAACCGCTGGTGGACCCGAGGTTCTTCCGCAGCGCGCCGTTCACCGGTGCCACCGTGACGGCCGTCTGCGCCTTCTCCGCGCTCGGCGGCTTCCTCTTCCTCAACACCCTCTACCTCCAGGACGTCCGCCACTACAGCCCGGTCGAGGCCGGGCTCTGGACGCTGCCGATGGCCGGGATGATGCTGGTCTGCGCGCCGCTGTCGGGCCGGATCGTCGGGGGCCGGGGCCCGCGCGGCCCGCTGGTCGCGGCCGGCCTCGGGCTCACCGCCAGCGGCATCCTGCTCACCCGGCTCGCCGCCGACTCCCCGCCGGCCCTGCTGCTGGTCGCGTACGCGCTGTTCGGCTTCGGCTTCGGCATGGTCAACGCGCCAATCACCAACGCCGCCGTCTCCGGCATGCCGCGCGCCCAGGCGGGCGTGGCCGCGGCGGTCGCCTCCACCAGCCGGCAGGTCGGCCAGTCGCTGGGCGTCGCGGTGATCGGCACCGTGGTCACCTCGGCCGTGGTCGGCCCGTTCGCCACCGGCTTCGCCCCGGCCAGCCACGCCGGCTGGTGGATCGTGGCGGCGCTGGGCGTCGCGATCCTCGTCCTGGGCCTGGTCACCACCACCGCCTGGGCCACCGGCACCGCCGCCCGGGTGGCCGCCTGCTTCGGCGCCGAACCGCCCGCGCCCGGCCCCGGGGTACGGGAAGCCTCGTCCGAGCGGCTACCATGACCACTACGGCGGACGAGCCGGCCGGGCGGTCGCGACGGGTCCTCAGGGGCTCGCCGAGGAACGTCCGGGCTCCACAGAGCAGGGTGGTGGGTAACGCCCACCCGGGGTGACCCGCGGGACAGTGCCACAGAAAACAGACCGCCCACCGCCTCGGCGGCGGGTAAGGGTGAAACGGTGGTGTAAGAGACCACCAGCGACCGAGGTGACTCGGCCGGCTAGGTAAACCCCACCTGGAGCAAGGTCAAGATCGGTGCCCTCGGGCGCCGTGCGCGGATGTCCGAGGGCTGCTCGCCCGAGTCCGCGGGTAGACCGCACGAGGCTGTCGGCAACGGCAGCCCTAGATGGATGGCCGCCTCCCCGGGCCGCGCAAGCAACCCGGGAGACAGAACCCGGCGTACAGGCCGCCTCGTCCGCCGCCTAGCTTGAGTGAGGCCCCCCGACCTGCAAAACAGCAGGTCAGGGGGCCTCAGGCTTTGAGCCACCCCGGGTTGTCAATCCAGGGTGGTTCTGCCCGTTCGGGGCCGTTTCTTGGCGCTCTGTGGCGATGGTGTGGCGGTGGTCGCGACCGGATTACCGCTCCGTCTGCCTGAGAACCAGGTCACGATAGGGGAGTGAAACCGTCGGGTGGCCGACGGTGCCCAGGGCCTTCTCGATCTCCTCGACCAGCTCAGCGGCGCCGTCCGGGGTGGCCCGGATCACCTCCGTCTCCACGAAGACACCCGCCCCAGCCACGGTGTCGATGCTGACGGAGACACCGGGGATCTCCGGGTGGCGGTGGGTGACGCGGGTCTTCACCACCCGGACCAGTTCCCGCATACCGATGTTGAGAAGAAGCCGTTCGGCGCTGATCGCCTGAGCGGCCCCGGCGAGGATCGCGTTAGTCTCGACCTTGGACACCATGTCGTCCTCGCGGTGCGTGGTGCCGTTGGAAGCGGGCTTGTAGGTGATCTCAGCGAAGTCGCCCCGCCGCCGAACCCGCAGGCACTCGACAGTCTCCAGGTAGTCGACGTCCAGCCTGCTGTAGTAGGTGTCCTCCTCGGTCACGGGCGCTTCCGTCAGGTAACCGAGTTCGGAGAGCAGTCGCGTGATGCTGCTGCCGTCGTCGGGAAGCTCCCGCTTGCGTTCCACCTCAGTGGTTTCTGTCATGCCGGTCATTCTCCCGAGTTCACCGCCGCGTACATCCGGGCCAGGCTCGCGTGACTGCACCAGTGTTGAACCGAGTCCATCGCCCTCCCCAAGGTGTCCGAATCGCTGAGCGGAATGTTCGAGAAGAGCACCAGTTGCTTCGCGTCGCGCAGCGGGTTCGGGAGGGCCCGCCGCAAGTAGCGGTTGTAGTAGCCCCGGTCCCGCTGGGTCACGTCCGTCACCTGCACCGGCATCAGGACGGTCCGGTCCGGCCGGCTCGACTCGGTGGAGCTGGCCGCGAACGCGGCGAGCAGCGCGTCGAGCGTCATGTAGGCGTAGGTCTCGCGTCCCTCCCGGGTGGTCCAGTGCTCCCAGATCACCCGGCACTCCCCGTCGCCACGTTCCGCCGTGGCGAGGAACTGCGAGAGCGCGATGTCCGTGCACTCGTCGAAGATGTCCCCGTCGACCGTGAAGTGATCGCCGTAGCGCTCGCTCAGCGCGTGCATCATGCGCTTCTGCGACTCGGGCAGCCACTCGGCGTCCGTCAGGCGGTAGTGAACCCGCTTGTGCCCCGTCCGGGCGTCGATCCAGTCCGCCGCCATCTGCCCATCGAGGAACGGCACGAAGCCGAGGGCCCCGGACCGCCAGATGTGGTCCCGGAAGGTGATGTAGTGCCGCTGGACCTCGCGGAAGATCCCGACCGGCGCGGAGACGAACGCGGCCGTTCCGGTCGCGAGCTCACCGACGGGGACGATGCGGGAGTCCTGGCGGGTGACCACCTCGTCGTGGGCGCCGTGGTACGGGTGCGTTCCCTCCCGGAGGTACTGCGGCAAGAACATGCGGAGGAACTGAATCCAAGACCTGGCGGCGAAGGTCTGCACCGAGCGTTCATGCAGCGACGTACCGTCGACGGCGTACACGTCGCGGTAAGCGAAGAGGCCGCCCGGCCGGAGCACGGTCGGGATGGTGCGGATCATCGAGTGGAGCCCGTTGTAGCCGCCGCCGTAGCTGTAGACCTCGTGCAGCAGCGCGGACGCGCTGATCACGTCGACGGGCTCCGGCAGCAGCGTCCCGATGTCCTGGGCGAACCCGCTGACGAGTTCGACCGTGCCGACCTTCTGGAACTCGGTCATCGCCTCGTTGAGCGAGGCCGAAACGACGCCGGGAACCTCGACAAGCGTGAGGTCCACACCTCGATGCGTGCTGCCGCCGGTAGCGAGCTGCGAAGCAAGGAAGATGACCGCCGAGCCGCCACCCGGCCCGATCTCGACCGCCTTCGGGCGGTCGCTCCGAACCCGCTGGAGGGCTTGGTAGGCCAGAAAGCCCTTCTCCTCCCCATGCGCGTTCGCGGCCACGTCGAGGTAGCCGGCATCCGTCTTCGACTCGGTGGCGAACTTCGATCCGTTCAACTGTCCACCCCAGAGTTTGAGTTGGTTTGCTGGATCGCTTACTTGGAGCCCCGTGCTCGGGCGGCGTCGAGCTTCCGCCGTAGCCGGTAGCGCCGTGCGAGCTGGCGCCGAGACGAGCTGAACATCGTCACGGGCCAGGTGAACTGGAGGTACACGCCCCACATCCACGCAAGGGTGTTGCGTGGTTCCGTGACCAGAGAGCGAAGAGCACGGCCGATGACGACCGCGCGTGTGGGCCTCACGAGGCGAGCCCCTTCTGGGCCCTCGTACGGGCGGGGCCGTAGACGGGAAGCAGCTCCGGCGTCGGCTCAACCTGCTCGACCTCGCCGGGCAAGGTGGTCCACTCGATGCCGCCTCGACGGGGGCGGAGGTAGACCAGACCTCCCCTCGTCTCCATGCAGACGCCCTCGCAACCGAGATTGGCGCGGTCCCTAACGACCTCGCCGGTCTTCGGCTGATAGATCACCGCGTGAGACCTCTTGCGAACCGCCACTACAGCTCCCTAGAGCACAAGCTTCGTGTCCTAGGGCAGAAGGTAGAGCTTGGGGAAGTGCTTTCGGGTCGAATGTCGGTGCACTAGTGTGCTCCTGAGTGACTATCACCTCGACCGAGGAGTAGCGCATGGCCAGCCCAAAGACGTTCACCGCGATCGCTGACCACTACCGGCAGGCGATCCTCACAGGCGAACTTGTGTCCGGTGAGAAGCTCCCCACGAACAGGGAGATGTGCCAGCGGTGGAACGTGGCGACAGCAACCGTCAGTAGGGCCTTGAACCAGCTGCTGGTTGAAGGACTCATCAGGACCAGCCCCCGCGGAACCTTCGTGGCGGACGAAGCGACGGCAACCGCCACGGGACGGGATCGGCTGTCGATGGTCCAGCGGCTGAGGTCCAGCCTGACGGAAGGCGAGACCAGCCGGGTCACGGCGGCCGAGTTGGTTGTTCCGCCCCTGTACGTGCAGGACATCTTCAGTCTCGACCCCGGCGACCAGCTTGTACGACGTGAGTACGTCGCCGGGCGTGGCAAGACCCGCACCATGCTGGCGGTGGTCTGGTATCCGGCGCACTTCGCTGCGTTGGTGCCCGACTTGCTCTCGACCGCGCCCAGCAAGAATGCAGGGCTCGCCGCGAAGGTGCTTGAGGCATCCGGCCGGACGATCACGCATGCCCGGGACGACGTGCACGCCCGGGAGTGCGATGCCCGGGAGGCATCGGCGTTGGGGCTCCGCGTGGGATCGCCGGTGCTGGGAGGGGTTCACCGCTGGTCTGATGATGAGGGCGTGATCGAGTTCGGCCTCTGGGTCGTGCCAACACGAGTCACGATCGGCTACGAGTACGGCACCTGAGTAGCTGGCCTCGGATCACTACCGAACGAAAGAACCGCCCCAGCCGAGTTGGCCGGGGCGGTTTGCTTTGTTTCGAGCGTTCAGAGCAGCGCCAGGAACGGGTTCCCGGTCACGACCGGCTCAGGGCGGGGAGTGGGAGCGGACACGGGAACCGGGGGCGTGGTCTTGGCTGGGCGGTAGGTGTCCATGCGGACCACGGTGGCCGGGCGTTCGTCACGCTGAGTCTGCGGCCGGCTGTTCGGAGCGTGACCGGCCTCCTCCTCTGTGAGGGTGTAGACCGTGGCCGGGCGGCCGAGGCCGGAGCGGTCCAGGGTGACCTTCACTCCGGGCAGGGCCTTGACCTCATCGGCGGAGGCACCCACGTGCGGCAGCAGTTCGGAGGACTTCGCCTTGCCCCCGTGCATCTCGATCCGGGCTCGGACCTTATCCGCCAGTGTCGGCACCCGGCGGGTGGGCTTGGCAGTCGCCGCCGTGCCACCGGTGATGTTGACCGCGCAGCGGACGCTGTAGCGCACCAGGGAGAAGGCGGCGGCCAGACAGGCGGGGTCGATCACCTCCAGCCGCTCAGAGGCGGCCAGGCAGGCCGCCACCCGGATGGTTTGTTCGGCCGTCCGCTCGACGTACACGGCCTGCGCCTCGGGAAGGTTCTCCGAGATGATCCGGGCGTACCGGCGGATGACCTTCCACAGCGGCCGGGCGTCCTCTCCGAGGCTGATCACGTGGCTGTCCCCGGCCGCCCAGTAGTAGGCCTGAGTCAGATCCCACCCGTTCACCTCAGGCAGGGTGGCCCCGTCGTCGTCCAGCATCGGCACGGTCCCCAGCGTGAAGGGCATGATGCGGTTGTAGCTGCCTCCGGCCGCTTCCGTAGCCCCGATGTACTTGGACCGATCCGAAGGCGTTATGTGAGCATGGAATACGACCGCCGGATCGTCCACGCTTTGGGCCTCGGCCTTCGTGGTGTTCCGGATGGGGGCCCCGTCCCAAGCGCTTCGGAGCTTGGCGGTGAAGCTGGCATCGCGCCGCACACGTCGCAGGACCTCCGACCACTCTTCCTCCACCACCAGGGCCCGGACGTCGCGTCCGGCCTCCGTCTTCTCCGTGGCCTCCATCTGTTCGGCAAGGTAATTCACCAGGCTCGCACCGGAAGTGATCCCGGACGTGGTGTGAGTCTCCAGGAAGCGGCCAAGGGCAGGTTTCATGATGTGCTGGGCGGCCCGCAGAGCCGTGCCCTTCCCCTTGCCCGTGCCACCGACCAACGCACTCCAGACCAGGGCCGGACGGGCATTGCCCCGGCTGGACACCTTCACCGTCTGGCCGATGGCAGCACTCCAGAACGAGAGGGCCGCTACGTAGATGCCGACCGGATCGCACTCGACGTACGGGCTGACCTTCTCGACGGCCCGGCCGATGGGCCCGTACAGGGCGATGGTGCTCAACTTCTCTTATCCTGAGACTGGTTGGGATCGGGTGGCCGGGCCGACCCCGGCCACCCAGGTACGTGCTGCTGGTCAGGCCGCTTGCTTGGCTGCCACCCGGTATGCGTGGCGGACCGATGCGGGGATGGGACCCTTGGCGTTCACCGTGTAGCCCTGGGCCTTGGCCCAGTCACGTATGGCCTGCGCTTCGGACTTGGCCTTGACGGCCTGAGCGTCCACCTTCACCGGTTCGGGAAGGGGGTCACCGCCCCTGAACTCTCCGGCGCACACGGCGTCACGGAACGCACCCGGCCGCGTGGCGTCAAAGCAGAGAAGCAGGTACTCAACTGCTTCTTGCAGCTTCTTAGTTGCTCGCTCCGCGCCCTCACCGCAGATGATCAGAACGGTGCTGCTGTCCGCACGGCCCACCACCTCATAGCCCAGGTTGCGGACGGCCCCCCGCGCGTCGTCCCACTCGTACCCGGGGATCTCACCGGACACCATCACGGTCGGACGGGCCCCCGGCTCAGCCTCGGTCGCGTCGTCCTCTCCGGCATCGTCCTGGTGGTCCTGCTCGGCCTCCGTCACGGACGGCTCATCGGTGATAGTCACGGCTGGTTCGGCAGCAACCGTGAGGTTCCCCCGAGGTGCGGAAGGTTGCCGGACATGACCTGATAGGTCGCGAGAAGGGAGCCTCTGCCATGGCTGCACCGATGAAGTACCCCAATGCCGCGTAGTTAAGGGGCGGTTGGGCCGGTCAAGACCACGTCCGGGTGGTTTTCCAGTCCGCCGAAGGCAGCAGTGGAGATCATGAAGGCGGGACCCCGGGTAGAGCCAGGAAGCCGACCAAGGTCTTCCTGCCCGAAGGGGTCCCGTTGTCCGATGATTGTGCCACTGTCGTGCTTGCTCGTACCGTCACCATCGCGAAGGGTCTGTACGCGCCGGGACATCTGGGGGAGTTGACCCGGCAGATTCCCTTCGAAAAGACATTCAAGAGAGCCCTGGCCGTTGCGGGCCTTCCGGCGGACTTCCGGTTCCACGACCTTCGCCACAGCTTCGCCTCCCACGCCCTCGATCAAGGCGTGCCGGAGGCGACCGTGCAGCTCTACATGGGCCACGCCTCGGCGGAGGAGCTGAAGGGCACCTACCACCACCAGGTGAAGGGAGCGGCGGCCCGGGACCGGAAGGCCCTCGAAACGGTCTTCTTCACGGAGACCAGGACGTTGCGATCCCGGATGTCGTGGAGGTGGACGACGAGGAGGCGGCCTGATGCGTGGCGGTTGGCCGGGGCGTGGCGATCGCGTGGCGATCCGGCCCCGACGGATGACATCGCCGCAGCTCACAGCTCATATGGCGACAGTTCCCGGCGTATAAGGCCGCCTCGTCCGCCCCCTGACTTGAGGCAATGCCCCTGACCTGCGCTTTCGCAGATCAGGGGTCATTTGTCCTTCGCGGCGTGGCACGCATGCGCCGATGATGGCAGCCGGTGCTCTCGCTCACGGGGCCTTGGCGTAGTCAGTCGTATCCTTCACCTGCCGGTACACGGCATCACCGACCCAGTGGCAGTACAGCGACGTTCCTGGAATCGAAAGTCGGGGGGAGTGCTGCCCCGCCGAGGACCAGGCCGCGACCTCGGCCCGCGGCTTCCGGTTGTTGTTGAGGGCGGCGACGAACTCCAGCGCGGGCTTGAGATCGGTATCGGCCGACATCATGATGCCGATGTCGTATGCGTCCTGGGAGGCCAGGGCGACGAAGTCGACGGCCAGCTGGACATCGATGCCCTTCTCCTGAGCGGGGTCCGCCGGCCACCCCTGCGGGTATCGCAACGGCCGGGTCACCAGGTGTACCAAGGGGTCGCGTTGCCACATGGCGTGCTGGCGACGGGACGCGCCGTATGAACCGGGCTGTTTCGTCGCGTCCGGCTGTCCACGGTAGATCCGGACCTGGGTCAGCTGCCTGTCATAAGGGCTGTCCCGGGTGATGTGCTGGGCCAGCGCCACTGGGTTGACATGACCACAGGCTGAGGGTTCCCAGTGGCTGTGGAATCGGCGACGCGCGCCTCCGTAGACGTTCTGGTAGTCCAGGAAGACGATGACCCGGTCCGGCACGCGCCCCTCCCCACGGGGCGCTCCAGGCCCCCAGGAACGAAATAATCCCCGCCAGTGCGGGCTATGCCCGGACGGCGGGGAGGAATGCCTCAAATATAGGCGTGGGCGAGCCGAACGCGCAGCCGGAGCGCCACCCAAGGGTGAGACCTGCGTCACATTCGCTCGAACGGGTGGCCAAAGATGCTGCCGGATTCGAGTCCGCAGTGGGCGATCGACAACCGGTTCGATCGGCGGCAGGCCGCCTCGTCCGCCCCCTCTTCCCCCCTGGCCCGGTCAGCCCGGGTGGGCGCCGACCGCGTCGCGGATCCGGTCGCCCAGGCCGCCGTTGACGCGGGCGCAGTTGGCGCAGCAGAAGAACCGGCCGGATACCTCGACGCCGTGGCCGACGATCCGGACCTGGCAGTGTTCGCAGCGCGGCGCGAGCTTCTCCATCGCGCACTCGAAGCTGTCGAAGGTGTACACGTCGCCGGTGATCGTCTTGATCTCGAAGGCCAGCCAGTAGTCGTTGGAACAGACGTCGCAGACCGCCATGGGGCCGTCTCCCTTTCCTGGTACGGGGCTTGCTGTCGGGGCCGGGCGGCCGGGTGAGCCGCTCGGTCCCTCCCAGTGTCGGAGCCGCCCCCGGGAGCGGCCACCCGGCGCGGGCGATCAGGCGGACGGGCGGGCGGGGCCCGCGGTCAGGCCGACCGGGCGGCCAGCTCCTCCAGCGCCCGGACGGCCGGCTCGGCGGCGTCGGCGGCGACGAACAGGTGGTCGTGATGGAACCCGGCCACCACGTTGCAGCTGATCCCCTCCTCGGCGAGCCGGCCGGCCACGGCGGCGGTCAGGCCGACGGCCTCCAGCGCCGAGTGGATCCGCAGCGTGATCCAGGCCGCCACGTACTCGTAGCGCAGTCCGAGCGCGTCCGCCTCCTCCTGCGCCACCACCACCGTCACCCCCTCCGGTTCGGCGACGGTGACCACCGGCCGCATCCCGGCGGGCACCTTCGCGGGCAGCGTGCAGTACACGTACCGCCCCGGGTTGAGCTGCGGGTGCATCCCGCGCAGCAACGTCGCAAGATCTCTTTCACCGGCCATGCCCGCCACCGTAGCGGCTCGGCCCGGGCGGGGGCGGTCCCGGCGGATGTGACGTTCAGGGAGAGTCGACACCACCCGGTCGGTCCAGCCGGGGTCCGAGGCCTCTTCCGAGAGGGCGGTCGTGACGGGGCGGCGTTCCCGGGGCGTCGGCCCAGGAGGCTTGCGGCGCTCGGCAGGTCAGGTCCTCGGCCGGGAGCCTGCCCGTGGTCAGATAGGCCGTGAGGCTCTTGTCCGCACAGGAGTTGGAGCCGTGGACGATGTGCCCCTCACCTCCGGCGACGGTGACCATCCGGGAGCCGCGCAGGGCCCGGTGCATCCCCTGGCCGCCGGCCAGGGGCGTTCCGGGATCCCACTCGTTCTGCAGGATCAGTGCACCGACCTTGTTGTTCACCGTTGTCCCGGGCTCGCTGCCCTCCTTCCAGAAGGCACACGGCTTGATGTTGGACGCGAAATCGCCGTACAGCGGATACCGGGCCTTGTCGCGGATCGCGTCGCGGCGGTACTGCTCGGGGTCGCGCGGCCACGTACGGGTGTCGGCGCACAGGACAGCCCAGGCACTCGCGGCCTCGTTGTCCGGGGGAACGTCACGGGCGAAGGCCGGCGGGACGGGGCCCGGGGTCCGCTCGGGGGTGCCGGACGGGGCCGGCTTCTTGCCCTCGGCCGCCTTCTTCAGCCGGGCGACCCATTCGGCGGCGGCCTGAACGTGGAAGAACGTGGCGTGCTCGGCGCGGATGCCGTCACCGGTGAGGGGCTTCCCGTCGGCGTCGATGGGCTTGCGGTCGGCCTGGGCGACCAGGTCCCAGAAGGTCTTGCGGACCTCGGCCGGGGAATCACCCAGGTTGTACGTCGTGTGCCGCTCGGCAGTCCATTCGCTCCATCGCGTGAAGGCGGCCTCGGTCCCCTCCGCCATCTCCTGGAACATGCCCCGCCAGATCCGTGCGGGGTCGGTCGCGCTGTCCAGCACGAACCGGTCGGTCCGCCGGGGGAACATCTGCGTGTAGACGGCGCCGAGGTAGGTGCCGTAGGAGAACCCCAGGTAGGAGATCTTCTTCTCGCCCAGCACGGCACGGATGACGTCCATGTCGCGAGCGGTGTTGCGGGTGGTGAGGTGCCGCAGTGTGTCACCCCCCTTGGCCCGGCACTTGTCGGCCACCGTGCGCGCCCACTCCACATCCGCCGCGAATGTCCCGGCCCTGTAGGGGCGTTCAAAGTTCTGTTCGTCGTCGGTCAGACCGCAGCTGACGGGAGAGCTCTGTCCGACGCCCCTCGGGTCGAATCCGATGAGGTCGTACCGTTTCCTGACTTCCTCGGGGAGGTTCAATTCCGGGTCGACAGGCAGATTCAGGCCCGGCCCGCCGGGGCCGCCGGGGTTGAGCAGCAGAACGCCGCGACGTTCCTCCGCACTGCCGGCCGTCAGCCGGGATATCGCGATGTCGGTCTTCTTGCCACCGGGATCGCTGTAGTCCAGCGGCACCTTGAGAGTCGCGCACCGATAGGTGGCGGGGCTCCCCGCGTCGCAGCGCTGCCACCGCGGCTTCTGCTGCGTGTACTGCCACAGCGGGTCCTTGGCCGCGGAGGCCTCGGACGCGGAGGAGGCTGTTGCGGGAGTAAGCGCCGAAACGAGAGTTGCCACGGCGCCGACAGCCAGAAGAGATGCTGTTCGTCTGTTTCGCACGATCATGCTCGTCCTTGCCGGGGAGGGGTTGCTGGTCAGGACACGATCCTGGTTTCCGGGGCCTCGGGTGCGCATCGCGGGAAGGCGGGAGAAAACGCTCCCTCGATCGGGGGAGATCGCCGGTGGGCTGCCCGGCCATACTGACGATCATGATCAGGGGAATCCGGCCGTTGCTGCGCGGCTCCACGTATGCGGGTGCGTTGTTCGCCGGCTGCGGGGCGCTGGCGAGTCTGCCGTTGCTGCCTTTCGCCATGCTGCCGGCGCTGGCGTGGCGGTCCGCTCCCTACGGGGTTCAGTTCGTGCTGACCCTGTTGGTCCGGGCGGCGCTGATCGTCGTGGTCGGGCTGGCCCGTACCTGTGTTTTGCGTCGATCCGGTGGCGGCGCGGGCGGCTCTGCGTGGTATCGAGGAGTCGGCCCGGGCCGCGTTGGAGGACCTGGACTATGTGCTGGGTGTGCTGCGTGAGGAGGAGCCGGGGACGGCGCCGGCGCGGACTCTGGAGGATCTGCCCGAGTTGCTGGACCGGTTGCGGTGCGCGGGTGCGGTGGTGGAGCCGGAGCGGGGACGGGCACGGGGGCGGGTGTCTTTCCGACGTCCGGGCACGGTCTGCCGGGGCTGGCCGACCCTGCCGGCACCCCCGTGACACTCCCGGTACCCGCCCGTGCAGCGCTGGTGACGCCCGGGGCCGAGGACATCGCCGTTGGCTCCGGCGGCGTCAGGCCGGGTGGATGAGGCGGCTTTCGTAGGCGAAGACCACGGCCTGTATCCGGTCGCGGAGTTCGAGCTTGTGCAGGATTCGCCCCAGATGGGACTTCACGGTCGCCTCCGCGAGGTACAGGGTGGCCGCGATCTCGGTGTTGGACAGGCCGCGGCCCACCTGGACGAGCACCTCGCGTTCACGGGCGCTGAGCCGGCTCAGCCGTTCGTCGCGGTCGGCGCTGCTGCCGTCGGGGATGTGCGGGCGGAGGTTCTCCAGCAGGCGTCGGGTGATCCGCGGGGAGACCACCGCGTCGCCCGCGGCGACGCTGCGTATCGCGGTGAGAAATTCCTCGGGCCTGGTGTTTTTCAGCAGGAAGCCCGAGGCTCCGGCGTTGAGTCCGGCGAAGGCGTATTCATCCAGGTCGAAGGTGGTGAGGATCAGCACTCTGCTCTGCGGGGAGATTCTGATGACCTGTCGGGTCGCCTCGATCCCGTCGGTCCCGGGCATCCGGACGTCCATGAGGACGATATCGGGGCGCAGCTCCCGGGCGAGGCGGATGGCCTGGGTGCCGTCCGCGGCTTCGCCGACCGGTGCCATGTCGGGCTGGGCCTCCAGGACCGTGCTGAAGGCCATCCGGAGCAGCGCTTCGTCGTCGGCGATCAGGATGCGGATCGTCATGCGGACGCCGCTCCGCTGCTGCCGAGGAAGAGGAGGGTATGGACTCCCCAGCCGCCGCCCGGAAGCGGTCCGGCCCGCAACTTCCCCCCGTAGGCGGCCGAGCGCTCGCGCATGCCGGGGATGCCGTGGCCGGATGGTGTGGCGGCGGGAAGTGGCGGGCAGGGGCCGCTGTCGGTGACGTCCACGGTGACGGTCTCGGTTGAGCACCGTATCCGGACCTTCGCGTGTGTGCCGGTGGGTGTGTGCTTGAGGGAGTTGGTCAAGGCTTCCTGTACCAGGCGGTAGACGGTGAGTTGTGCGGTGGCGGGTATGTGGGTGTGGCCGCCGTGGACCTCGAGGCGGGTCGGCAGCCCGGCAGCGCACATCTGGTCGGCGAGGGTCTCCAGTTGTGCGATGCCGGGCAACGGGTGGCGCTCCGCGTCCGGTTCGTCGGTCCGCAGGATGCCCAACGAGCGCCGCATGTCGGTCAGGGCCTGTCGGCCTGTCTCGGAGACCTGGAGCATCGCGGTGGTGGTCCGGTCGGGCGACCGGTGCTGCGCGTAGACGGCGGCGTCGGTGAGCGCGACCATGACGGACAGGTTGTGGGTGACGATGTCGTGCATCTCCCGGGTGATGCGTGTCCTTTCCTCGGCGACGGCCAGTCGCGCCTGCTGTTCCTGTTCCTGCTCCAGGCGTGCGGCCCGTTCCTCCAGGGCCGCGAGGTAGGCGCGCGTGGTCCGCACATTCACACCGAGGACGGCGGCGGCGACGGCCATCGCGGTGACCGCGACGAAGGGGGTCAGGAATGCGCCTTCCGCCGCCCAGCGCAGGCAGGCCAGAAGGACCCCGGCCTCCACGATGGCACCGGCGACAAGCGTGCCGCGCCGGCCCGAGTTCGCGGCCGCCGTGTAGAGAGCCACCAGCAAGGCGATGTCCGCCGGCAGTTGGACGTCCATCAGCCACTGGACGAAGGCCGCGGCCGCCACGGCGCCGAACACCGTGAGCGGGGCCCGGCGCCGCCACACCAGGGGCAGCGCAAGGGCGGCGGTGAGGGCCACGGCCACCGGCAGCTCCTGCGGCGCGCGTGTGGTCACGACGTTGAAGAGGAGAAGCGTCGGCAGCAGCGAGTCCCACACCACGGGCGGCAGCCGGGAGCCCCAGCGCCCGGCGGCTGTCACCAGTCGCGCCGCTCGTGCGGAGGCCAGGTCGGCGTACCCGGTCAGCCGTAAGGCTGTCCTCGCCCACCGCACCCGGTCCCGGTGGCGTACCCGGTGGGCATGGCCGGGTTCCGCGGCCGCCTCGGTCATCACACGTCCCTGTCGATTCGGCATCATGGTGGCCCCGGCCAGGGCTGCCACCGCGTACAGCCGGATCCGGGTCGAGTACGGGGAACGTACGCCTCGCGCTGCCCGGCACGTACCGCAGCCCTGTCACGGTAGGCCGCGGGCCCCGCGAAGCACATGAGCCCACCGTCTGATGGCACCGTGCCGGGATACGACCGCAGGAGGAGTCCCGCCACCTCCCGTGGTCGCAGGGCGGCCGCTGATCCGGCGTGCTCGATTGCTGCTCCGGTTGCACGGGGACCCGCCACGGATCGCGACCCCGGTCGCACACGATGGCGACCCGGGATCGATGTGGCAGCGCATACCCGGCGCCGAGTATGGCCGGGTGACCGAGATCATCGCGGGACTGTACATGTCCCCCCTGGAAATCCTTGCCTTGCTGGGCGCCGTCGCACTGGTGGTGGCGCGCTGGCTTCCCCCCGCCGCCCGCCCACGCGTCACGATCGTGGCGGGGGCGGTTCTCGTGCTGTCCGCGGTCCTGCTGAGTGCGGCGGGGATCCGCTGGCAGATGCTGCCGGTACTGGCAGGCGCTGCCTTCGCGTTGCCGTTCGCCTTCTCTCCCCTGCTGCGACGCCGTACCGGCCGGCCGGCGTGGCGGGCCCGCTGGTGGCTGGCGTTGCCGGGATCGGTGGCCTGCGTCGGCCTGGTCGCCACGGGCCCGGTGGCCGCCTGGGCCTTTCCCGTACCCGTGTTCCCCGAGCCGTCGGGCGACTTCGCGGTCGGCACCCGCGTGGTGCAGTGGACCGACCCGGGCCGCCCCGAGACCTTCACCGCCGATCCGGACGACCGGCGCACCGTCGTGGTCCAGCTCTGGTACCCCGCGCAGAAGAGCCCCGCAGGCGCGCAGCGGGCCCAGTACCTCGGACGCACGGAGGCCGAGGCGCGCACCGTCTCCGACGCCCTCGCCCGCGGAGTCGGCCTGCCGGGCTTCCTGGTCGACGGTGTTCCGCGTGCCCGCACCCATTCGGTCTTCAACGCCCCGGTGGCCGGTGGGGGCGAACGGTTCCCGGTCGTGCTGTTCTCTCCCGGGTCGGGCGGAGTGCGCACCCAGAACACCGCCTGGGCGGAGGAACTGGCCAGCCACGGCTATGTGGTCGCCGCCCTCGACCACCCGTACGACTCCGCCGCCGTCGTCCTCGCCGACGGCCGGACGATCACCACCGAGACCGCCTCCAGCGGCGACCCGGACGAGGACGACAAGCTGGCGGCCGACTGGACAGCGGTCCGAGCCGCCGACCTCAGCTTCGTCCTCACCCAGCTGGACAGTCTGGACCGAGGCGAGATCGCCGGCCCGCTGAGCGGACGCCTGGACACCAGCCGGGTCGCGGTTACCGGCCACTCCATGGGGGGTGCTGCCGCCCTGCAGGCGGCCCGGCAGGATCGCCGGTTCGACGCCGTCATCGATCTGGACGGCTACCCCCACGGCCCCACCTCGCCCTCCCTCGACCGGCCGACGCTCGCGCTCACCCAGGCCGTCACCCCGGGAACCGACCCGCGCTACGTACCCCGCCTCACCGAGGTGCTCAAGTCCAGCACCGCGACGAGCTACCGGCTCACCATCCCCGGCGCCGCACATCTCACCTTCATGGACGGCCCCCTGTATCTGCCGCCCGTGCCCTCGATAGTCGGCTCCCTGGGCCGCACCGAGAGCCCGCGCGTCGTCGCCGCAGCCACCCTCGCCTTCCTGGACGCCGTTCTGCAGGACAAACCCGGCGACCTGGCGGGCGTTCTGCCGGCCTACGGCAACCTCAGCGTCTACCACCCGGACAACGGCCGCTGATCAGCCGTTCCGGGGCACGTACGACTGCCGGACGAGGACGACGAGATCATCGACCCCGGACGGCCGCGCTCGAACCGCTGGTAGGCGGACCGTGTCGGGGAGCGTTGACGAGCGACAGTCACCGATATATCGTCGAGATATCGAGACAGTTACTCGACGACTGTCCGGACAGACCGGGAGGTGGGCGCGATGCGCTCAGGGAGGCGATTTCGTGAGGAGGGCCCGCGCGGCGGACGGCGCCGTGGACCGGGCCCGGAG
The DNA here is from genome assembly GCF_044755565.1 of Kitasatospora sp. NPDC092286. Taxonomy (NCBI): domain Bacteria; kingdom Bacillati; phylum Actinomycetota; class Actinomycetes; order Kitasatosporales; family Streptomycetaceae; genus Kitasatospora; species Kitasatospora sp. NPDC092286. The sequence goes on from NZ_JBIVRD010000016.1 coordinate 145,330, forward strand.
TTCGGGGGGATGCCCGGGGAGGGGTTCGAGGGCCGGGAGGCGTTCGGCTCCTTCGGGCCGCTGTTCGGCGGGGGCGGTCCGGGCCGTCCGGTCGGCGGGCCGTTCGGTCACGGCTTCGGCGGGCACGGCGGGCGCGGGCACGGTCCGCGTGGCCGGCGCGGCGGACGGGCCCGGCGCGGGGACGTCCGGGCGTCGCTGCTGGCGCTGCTCAAGGAACGGCCGATGCACGGCTACGAGATGATCGCGGAGATCACCGAGCGGACCGGCGGGGCCTGGCGGCCGAGCCCGGGCTCGATCTACCCCAACCTCCAGCTGCTGGAGGAGGAGGGTCTGATCACCGCCGAGGAGGTCGGTGGCAAGCGACTGGTCTCGCTCACCGAGGCCGGCCGGGCCCAGGCCGAGGCGGGGCCCGCCGAGCCGTGGGCGGAGGCCGGCCGCGAGGTCGACTGGGAGGCCGTCCAGGAGGTCGATCAGGCGCTCGGCGCGGTCGACCACGCGATCCGGCAGGTCATGGCGACCGGCACCGAGGCGCAGCGCGCCAAGGGTCTGGCCGTGCTCAACGAGGCCCGCAAGAAGCTGTATCTGATCCTCGCCGAGGACGCCTGAGCCGAGGACGCGTGACCGGTCGGGGCGAGCGGGCGGGCGGTGCCGCCGCTCAGGGGCGGATGGCGAACAGCCCCAGGCACACGAGCAGCAGCACCGCCCAGCCGAACCAGAGCCAGCCGTCCGATCCGAAGGCGGCGCAGTAGGCGCCGACCACCACCAGCAGCGCGGAGGTCAGCCAGACCGCCTGCCGGTTGCGGCGCGTCGCAGCCCGGGGTGTCGCCCTGGGGCGGGGGTGTCGTACGGTCTTCGCCATCGCCGTCCTCCCGGGGGGATCGGCGGTCACCCGGAGGCGCGGTCGGTGGCCGCCTCGTCGAACTCGTAGCGCCAGAACCAGCCGGCACCCCGCTGCTGCTTGGCCCTGACGTACACCAGTGTGCGCGCCGGACTGTCCCCGTGTGAGGGAACCGGCACCTTGTACGTCCTGGGCACGCCGTACATCGGCCCCAGGGGGATCGGCAGGATCCGGCCGTCCAGGGGGCCGCCGACGAATTCGGTGTCCGCGCTCTTCACTCCACCAGGGTCTCACCTCGCCGCGATTCCCCCGGCGGCCCGGGTCGGCGAGGGGGAGGGGTGGTGGCGGGCCGGTGGCGGGAGTGTGACCGGAGAGGCACCGCCCCCGGTCATCCGCAGGCCCCGCGCACCCTTATCCTTCCTGTACGCCCTCGGGGTTCACCCGGGTCAGCGGGCCTGTACGGGCCGGGTGAGGCGCACATCGGCGCGCCCGCCGAGGCGCAGCCTGCGTGCTGCCGCGACTCCGTACCGTGACCCGGCGTCGGCCGTCCGGCAACCCCGGGCACCGGTCGGCAGGGCGCGGACGACAGGGCCGAGCACCACCCCGGGAAGCAGCGGGGGGCGCCGTGCGTTGCGTCCAGTGGTACGTCGAATGCTGTGTCACACCAGGCATGGCAGTGCGCGGAAGGGGCCCGATGGAAGCCGGCAGCAGGTGGACGACCTGGTGGCAGAAGCGTGAGCGGCAGCGGGCCCGGTCGGGTGACGTGGACAGCCCCGCCGCCAGACTGGACCAGCTGCTCGGCGCCGTACGCGCCGGTTTCCCGCTCGCACCCGCCGCGCATCCGGCCGGCTACCGGTGTTCCTGTGACCGGGTGGCCTGCCCGGCCCCCGCCCAGCACCCGGTCTCCTTCGCCTGGCAGACCCAGGCGACCACCGACCCGGAGCAGCTCGCCCGCTGGCTCTCCCGCGACCCGCGGGCCAACTTCGTCACCGCCACCGGCCGCGCCCACGACGTGCTGGACGTGTCGGCCGAGGCCGGCCGGCTCGCCCTGGAGCGGCTCGCCGCGCTGGGCGTCGAGGGCCCGGTGGCCGCCGTCGGCGAGGACCGCTACCTCTTCTTCACCGCCACCAGGGGCACCCCGGTCGACGAGGACGAGTGGTGGCCGAGCGCGCTGGACTCCACGCCGGACACCATGTCCGAGCACCCCGGTCTGCGCTGGCACTGCCGCGGCTCGTACACCCTGCTGCCGCCCGCCGCGCTGCCGGACGGCTCCGAGGTGCGCTGGCTGCGCGGGCCCGAGCAGCCCCTGCCGGACCCACTGCGCGTCCTGGACGTGCTGACCGACGCCTGCACCGAGGTGGGCGCGGTCGCCGAGGAGCAGTGGCTCATCGGCTGAGGCCCGCGCCCACCGGGGGTCGCCGCGACGGCCACGGCTACGGTCGCCGCGACGGCTACGGCAGGGTGAGGATCTCCGCGCCGTCGGCCGTGACCACCAGCGTGTGCTCGAACTGGGCGGTGCGCTTGCGGTCCTTGGTGACGACCGTCCAGCCGTCCGCCCAGATCTCGTAGTCGTAGGTGCCCAGGGTCAGCATCGGCTCGATGGTGAACGTCATCCCGCGCTTGATCACCTCGGTGGCCCGCTCGCTGTCGTAGTGCGGGATGATCAGGCCGGAGTGGAACGACGTGTTGATGCCGTGCCCGGTGAAGTCCCGTACCACGCCGTAGTCGAAACGCTTGGCGTAGGACTCGATGACCCGCCCGATCACGTTGATCTGGCGGCCTGGCTTGACCGCCTTGATGGCCCGGTTGAGCGCCTCCCGGGTGCGCTCGACCAGCAGCCGGGACTCCTCGTCCACATCGCCGCACAGATAGGTGGCGTTGAGGTCGCCGTGCACCCCGTGGATGTACGCGGTGGCGTCGATGTTGACGATGTCACCGTCCTGGAGGACGGTCGAGTCCGGGATGCCGTGGCAGATCACCTCGTTGATCGAGGTGCAGACCGACTTGGGGAAGCCCCGGTAGCCGAGGTCGGACGGGTAGGCGCCGTGGTCGCACATGTAGGTGTGGGCGACGGCGTCCAGCGCGTCCGTGGTGACGCCCGGCGCGATCAGCTTCGCGGCCTCCTCCATCGCCCGCGCGGCGATCCGGCTCGCGATCCGCATCTTCTCGATGGTCTCGTCGGTCTGCACCTCGGGCCCGGTGTAGGGCGTCGGTGCGGGCCGGCCGACGTACTCGGGGCGGGCGATGTGCGCCGGGACCTTGCGGGTGGGGGACTGGATGCCGGGTACGAGAGCCATGGCCGCGAGTCTAGCCGCCGGGCCGGACCCGGCCGGGGGTGTGCGGGACAGGTGGGGCCGGGGAATGATCGGTATGACGCATCCGTCGACGGGAGTGACCACCATGCCCCTGGGATTCCATCGCAAGCCGACCGGCAAGCCCGGTGAATGGTTCTACTGCATCAAGCACGCCAAGGTGGAGGAGGGGCCGGAATGCCCCGCCAAGGACCGCCTCGGCCCGTACGCCAGCCGCGAGGAGGCGGCCCACGCGCTGGAGATCGCCGACGAGCGCAACCGCGAGTGGACCAGTGACCAGCGCTGGAACGACAAGCCCGCGGACGGCGACGCGCGGTAGCCGGCCCGGCCTCAGGCGGCCGGCCCGGCGGCGGCCGCCCCCTGCCCGTCCTGCTCACGCTCCGACCTCTCGGCCTTCTCGTGTTCGGCGCGGACGGCGGCCGCGTGCGGGTCGGTGCGGTCGTCGTAGGCCAGCAGGCTGGGCAGGGCGGCGGCGAGGGCGAGCACACCCACCACGCACGCGATCCCGCCGGCCCAGACCGAGGCGCGGACGCCGACCAGCCCCGCCATGCCGCCGGCCCGGACCTGCCCGAGCTGCGGGCCGATCGAGTAGCTGAGCAGCTCCACCCCGGCCATCCGGCCGCGCACCCCGTCGGGGATGGACTGGTTCCACATGGTGGAGCGGGCGATGCCGCTGATCTGGTCGGCGCCGCCGGCCAGGGCCAGACAGAGCAGCACCGGCCAGACGCTGCCGGACAGCCCGGCCAGGGCCATCGCCGTGCCCCAGACGAGCGCCGCGACCACCAGGAGCCGGCCGTGCCGGTGGATCCGTGAAGTCCACCCGCTGGTCGCCGAGACCAGCAGCGCGCCGACCGCCTCGGCGGCGTACATCGGGCCGAGCGCCCAGTCCGCGCCCAGCTCCGAGGCGAGGAACGGGAAGATCGCCACCGGGAAGGCGAACAGCATCGCGCAGGTGTCGATGGCGTAGGTGCCCAGCAGGTCCTTGCGGCTCCAGGCGTACCGCACCCCGGTGAGGACGGCCCGGACGGAAGGCTTCTCGGCGCCGGTGGGCGGCGGCACCGCGCGGATCCGGGCGAGCAGCAGCAGCGAGGCACCGAAGGTCAGCGCGTCCAGCGCGTACGCGGTCTGCACCCCGGCGAACGCCACGATGATCCCGGCCAGCGCCGGGCCGATCACCGAACCGGCGTTGCGGTACAGGGAGTTGAGCGCGAAGGCGGCGGTCAGCTGGTCGTGCGGGACGATCCGCGGGGTGAGCGAGTCCAGCGCCGGGCGCTGGAGGCCGTCGGCGGCGGCGACCAGCGCGGCCACCAGGTAGACGGGCCAGAGCAGCGGGGTCGGCAGCAGCGCGTTGAGCAGCAGCAGACCGGTGAGCAGGGCGAGCCCGGCCTCGGAGAACAGCACCAGCCGGCGGCGGTCCAGCGCGTCGGCGAGGGCGCCGCCCCAGAGCCCGAAGACGATCAGCGGCACCAGTTCGAAGGCGCCGACCAGACCCACCGCGAAGGACGAGCCGGTGAGCTCCTTGATCTGCATCGGCACCGCGACATACGTCAGATAGCTGCCGAGGCTGGTGACGCACCCGGAGAGCCAGAGCAGCCGGAAGTCCGGTGAGGAGTGCCAGGGGGCCAGGTCGGGGCGGAGGGAACGCAGGAGCGTCCGCAGCCGTCCGTGCGGGGGTGGTTCGGCGTCGTTCACGAACGGACATCCTCGGCCGCCCGTGCCCGCCGCCGCAACGGGTTTTTCCCGCCGGGAGCGGTCGTCGGCGGGCCGGTGCGGTGCCGGTGCCGGGGGCCGTCGGCGGGCCGGGCCCGCGGTTCACCAGCGGCTGATCGCGGGCCCGGCGGTGAGCCGCCCGGCGAGGTCGGCCAGCCGGCCGAGGGCGGAGCGGCGGGCCGCCGGCCGCCCGGCGGCGGCGCTGACCAGGTGCTGGGCGAGGTCGAACGGCTCCTCCTCGGCCGTTCCGACCGCCAGCCGCTCGTGCGCGAGGCCCGCCAGCTCACCGGCGGCGGCGGGACCGGCGCCCTCCAGCGCGAGCACCGTCGCGCCCTGGCGGCGGGCGTCCTGCACCCGCTCCAGCAGCGGTTCGCCGGCCGTCGCCGGGGCCACCACCAGCACCGTGGCGCCGCGCCCGGCCCCGGTGAGCCGCCCCAGGTCCTGCGCCAGATGGGCCGGGGCCCGGGCCGGCACCCGGTGGCGCAGCAGGGTCGGCGCCAGCCGGGGGACGTCCGACCAGGCGGCCTCGTCCCGCAGATGGGCGGCCAGGTGCCAGGGCTCGTACGCCTCGGTGCCGACCAGCAGAAGTTCGCCCGCACCGCGCCGGGAGACCGCGTGCCGCAGCGAGCCGGCGAAGCCGCCGACCGCCTCCAGCCAGCCCGTTCCCGCCAGGCGCTCCCCGAGTGCCGAAACTCTCACCGCGTCCATGCGGCCCAGAATGCCGCGCGGGACCGGGTGTTTGACAGGATCGGCCCATGACTTCCCTCGATTCAGCGACAAACCCGGCCCATGAGCTGCCGGACGTCTCGCAGCTGGTGGTCGGTGTCCTCGGCGGCACCGGCGACCAGGGGCGGGGGCTGGCCCACCGGCTCGCCAAGGCCGGCCAGCAGGTGATCATCGGCTCCCGGCACGCGGCCCGCGCGGAGGCCTCGGCCGCCGAACTCGGCCTCGGCGTCCGCGGCGCCGACAACGCGGCCACCGCGCGCGACAGCGACATCGTGATCGTCGCGGTGCCGTGGGACGGTCACGCCGCCACCCTCTCCGCCCTGCGCGAGGAGCTGGCCGGCAAGATCGTGGTGGACTGCGTCAACCCGCTCGGCTTCGACAAGCAGGGCGCGTACGCGCTGGTGCCGGAGGAGGGCAGCGCCGCCCAGCAGGCCGCTGCCCTGCTGCCGGACTCCCGGGTCACCGCCGCCTTCCACCACCTCTCGGCGGTGCTGCTCCAGGACGAGTCGGTGGAGCGGATCGACACCGATGTGATGGTGCTCGGCGACGAGCGCGCCGCCACCGACGTCGTACAGGCGCTGGCCGGCCGGATCCCGGGGATGCGCGGCATCTTCGCGGGCCGGCTGCGCAACGCCCACCAGGTGGAGTCGCTGGTGGCGAACCTGATCTCGGTCAACCGCCGTTACAAGGCGCACGCGGGCCTGCGGATCACCGACGTGTGACACCCCCGGCGCCGGCCTCACCCCTGGACCGCGTCCGGAGGTGAGGTCGGCGACAATGGGGGCCGACCGTTTCCGGCCCTAGGAGCCCTTCGCCATGCCCCGCACGTCCCGCTACGCCCTGATCGTCGTCGTTCTCGCGGTCGCCGCCGCCGTGGTCTCCCTGGTGCAGGGCTTCTGGCTGGGCCTGATCTGGATCCCGCTGGCGGGCGTGGCCAGCAACGTCCTGTGGCTGAACCTGCGCCGGGCGAAGCTGGCGAAGGCCGCGGCCGAGCGCGCCTGAGGCCCCGCGCCCAGGCCCCGGCGCGCTGGTTCCTACCGAAACGCGCTAGTTCTTCCAGAAGGTGAACAGCTCCCGGCCGAACACCGCGTACGCCCGGTCGACGCCGAACACGTCCATCAGACCGTAGACGGCGTCGAAGAAGAAACGGTTCACCTCCGGCTGCCACAGCAGGGCGAACACGGCCAGCATCCCGTACGGCGCGAACGGCTCGACCGCGCGCCTGGTCCCGTAGGAGAGCCAGGGCTCGATGATCCCGTAGCCGTCGAGACCGGGCACCGGCAGCAGGTTCAGCAGGGCCGCGCTCAGCTGCAGCATGCCGAGGAAGCCCAGCGCCAGGGCGAGCGGCGAGACGGCCAGCTCCTGGCCGTGCCAGACGGCGTGCACCTTCGGGTCGTCCAGCCAGCCCGCGCCGACCGGGACCAGCAGCAGGGCCGCGCAGACCACGTTGACCAGCGGGCCGGCCGCCGAGATCAGGCTGTGCTTGAGCCGCCCGCTGATCCGGTGCCGCTCGATCCAGACCGAACCACCGGGCAGGCCGATGCCGCCGAGGATCACGAAGACGATCGGCAGGACGAAGCTGAGCAGCACGTTCGCGTACTTGAGCGGGTTGAGCGTCAGATAGCCCTTGGCGCCGACGGTGAGGTCGCCGCCGTGCATCGCGGTGCGCGCGTGCGCGTACTCGTGCAGGCAGAGCGAGACCATCCAGCCCGCCACCACGAACAGGAAGACGCCGAACGAGGCGTTCCCGTAACCCGCGTAGACGGCCCAGCCGGACGTGCCCAGGATCGCGAGGAGCGCCCAGAACACCGGACTGATCCGGCGCTCCTCGCTGCGTGAGCGCTGCGTTGCGGCGAAGGTCATGGTGTGGGTGCTCCGGGAGTGTCGGGGGTGCGGGCAGAGGACCGATCATGCCGGGCGGGCCCGTCGCCGGACAAGCCGTCCCAGGTGAACGTACGGCAGCCCGGTCCCGGTTCCGGACGGGGACAAATGTGCGTGCGCACCGGCGGGCATCGACCAGAATGGGCGGGTGCACTACGGCATCCTCGGAACCACCACGGCCCACCATGACGACGGCACGCCCGTCCCGCTCGGCGGAGCCCGGCTGCGGGCGCTGCTCACCGCGCTGGCCCTGCGGCAGGGGCGGCCGGTCCCGGCCGACCTGCTGGTGGACGAGGTGTGGGACGCCGAACCGCCGCAGGACTCCTCCGCCGCGCTGCAGACCCTGGTCGGCCGGCTGCGGCGCACCATCGGCCGCGCCGAGGTCGGCTCCGGCCCGGCCGGCTACTGGCTCACCGACCCGCGGACCGACCTGGCCGAGTTCCAGCGGCTCTCCACCGAGGGCCGCCGGGCCCTGGAGAACGGCGACCACCCGCTGGCCGCCGAGCGGCTGCGGGCCGCCCTGGCGCTCTGGCGCGGCCCCGCCCTGGCCGACCTGCCCGACCGCGGCGGCCCCGCCACCCGGCTGGAGGCGCAGCGCGACGAGGCCTGCCGGCACCGCATCACCGCCGACCTCGGCCTCGGCCGGGCCGCCGACCTCACCGCGGAGCTGGCCGAGCTGTGCGAGCGGCAGCCGCTGGACGAGTCGCTGCAGTACCTGATGGTCCGGGCGCTGCACGAGAGCGGCCGCACCGCCGAGGCGCTGCGCCACTACGAACGGACCAGGCGCGCCCTGGCGGACGAGCTCGGTGCCGACCCGGGCCGCCGGCTCCAGCTGCTCCACGCCGAGCTGCTGGCCCCGGCGGACCGGCCCGAGCAGCCCGCGGCCCCCGTGCGGCCCGGGCCGCCGCCGGAGGCGCCCCCGGCCCGCAGCGCGGGCAATCTGCGCGGCCGGCTCACCAGCTTCGTCGGCCGGGAGAGCGATCTCGCCGCCCTGCGCGCCACCCTGACGGGCAGTCGGCTGGTCACCCTGACCGGTCCCGGCGGCTCCGGCAAGACCAGGCTCTCGGTCGAGGCCGGCCGCGCCGAACAGGCCGCCGGGTCCTGGCCGGACGGCGTCTGGCTGGCCGAGCTCGCCCCGCTGGAGAGCCCGGCCGCCGTCCCGGCCGCGGTGGTTTCCGCGCTCGGCCTGCGCGAGACCCTCCTGCACACCGGCGGCATGGTCGCCGAGGTGATCGAGCCCCGTACCGACGACCCGGTCCGCCGGCTGGTCGAGCACTGCGGCCGCCGCCGGATGCTGCTCGTCCTGGACAACTGCGAGCACCTGGTCCAGGCCGCCGCCGACCTGGCCGACCGGCTGCTCGCCGAGTGCCCCGGCCTGACCGTGCTCGCCACCAGCCGCGAGCCGCTCGGTGTCCCCGGTGAGACCGTCCTGCCGGTCGAGCCGCTGCCCGACCCGGTGGCCCTGCGCCTGCTCGCCGAGCGCGCCGCCGCCGCCCGCCCGGGCTTCGACCCGCGGCGCGAACCGGAGGCCTGCGCCGAGATCTGCCACCGGCTGGACGGCCTGCCGCTGGCCATCGAACTGGCCGCCGCCCGGCTGCGGGTGATGACGGCCCGCCAGATCGCCGACCGCCTGGACGGCCGGTTCGCCCTGCTCACCGCCGGCAGCCGCACCCTGCTGCCGCGCCAGCAGACCCTGCGCGCGGTGGTCGACTGGAGCTGGGACCTGCTCGGCAAGCGCGAACGGGCGGTCCTGCGCCGGCTGTCGGTGTTCGCCGGCGGCTGGACGCTGGAGGACGCCGAGGCGATCTGCGCCGACGACGCCGACGTCCCCCGCGAGGAGGTCGCCGACCTGCTGCTCTCGCTGGTCGACAAGTCCCTGCTGGTCGCCGACCTCGGCGGGGGCGGACCGCCGCGCTACCGGATGCTGGAGACCATCCACGAGTACGCCGTCGAGCGGCTGGCCGGGGCGGCCGAGCGGGACGAGACCGAACGCCGCCACGTCGCGCACTTCCGCGCGCTGGTGTGCGCCGCCGAGGAGCGCATCCACGGGCCGGAGCAGCTGGACTGGCTGGCGGTGCTGGAGCGCGAGCAGGACAACATCCGGGCCGCGCTGCGCCGCGCGGTGGACCGCGGCGACGAGCAGGAGGGCCTGGCCCTCGCGCTCGGCATGAGCTGGTACTGGTCGCTGCGCGGCTTCAGCCTGGAGGCCCGGGGCTGGTACGACGCGGTGGCGGCGCTCGGCCCGGACCCGTTCGCCCCGGACGCCCCGCCGCCGGTGCCGCTGGACCGGCACGTGCTGGCGTACGGCCTGCCGATGCCCGAGGGGGTCGCGGCGGAGACCCGCCGGATGGTCGCGATGTACCGGCTGGTCGGCCTGTTCGAGGGGAACCTGGAGGTCCTGGGGGACCAGGAGGCGATAGCCATCTCGCAGCGCATGATCGACGTGTACACCCCGGAGCTGCCGCAGGGGTACCGGTTCCCCGGGCTGATGCGGGTGTTCGGGGCCTTCCTGGTCGGCCGGCTGGACCTGATGAAGGAGCTCCTGGAGGACGCGGTGGAGGGCTGCCGGGTCCACGGCGGGCCCGGTGACCTGGCGTTCATCCTGCAGGTCCGGGCCAAGGTGATGAACGACTGGCCGGGCGGCCTCGAACAGAGCGTCCGGGACGGCGAGGAGTCGCTGGAGCTGTACCGCCGGAGCAGCGACCTCTGGGGGATGTCCCAGGCCTACGCGGCCCGGGGCGAGTCGATGGCCAACCAGGGCCGGTCGCGGGAGGCCGCCGACGCGTACCGGCGGGCGATCGAGCTGGCCGAGGAGCTGGGCGCCCCGCAGGAGGTGCCGATGCTGCGGGTGCATCTGGGCAGTGCGCTGCTGGAGGAGAGCCTCGACGAGGGCGAACGGGTCATCCGGGCGGCCCTCGTCTCCATCGACGGGCCCGGGCCCAACCAGGCCGCCAACGGCGCGCTCCTCTTCGGCCGTCTGATGCTCTGTGGGATCCATGCCCAGCGCGGCGAGTACGAGCAGGCGCTGGCCGAACTGGAGCTGCTGGACCAGGGCCGGGTCGGCGCGTTCGCCCCCGGCCTGGTCGGCGGGCTGCTGACGACCACCCGGGGCTGGATCCTGGCCCGGGCCGGCGATCCCGAGCAGGGGCTCGAACTGCTCCGGCGAGGGCGGTCGTTGCTGAGCTCGATGCACACCGCCAGCGGCTTCGGCGAGCACATGACGGTCATGGTGGCGCCCGCGGCCGTCGGCGTGCTGCAGGCCTTCGCCGAGCGCGACGGCGATCCGGAACCGGCCCGTCGGGCCGCGGTACTGCTGGGTGCGCACGCCGGGCTGAACGGTCCGAAGGGCAGCTACCTGGACCGCCGGGAGCGGGAGCGCGCCGAGGAAGGGCTGCGCGCCCTGCTCGGGGACGAGGGTTACGAGGCGGCGCTCGCCGAGGGCCACGGCCTCACCCCGGTGCAGACCGCCGAGCTGCTGGACCGGCTGGTCGTCCCGCCCACGGGCTGACCGGCCGTCCGCTCCCGGCCGCCCCGGGAACGGGCCGGGAAAGGACCGGCCGGCCGGCCTCGGGGCCCGTCCCCCCCGAAGCCGGCCGACCGGTGGATCGACGGCCCGCGGTCACGTCCGCTTGCGGAACCGGGCCACCGCGAGCGGTGCGAAGACCGCGGTGATGCCGGCCGACCAGACCAGCACGATCAGCACCGGATGGGCCACCGCGCCCTGGCCGTTGAGCAGGCCGCGGCAGGCGTCGGCGAGCGCGGAGAGCGGGTTGTACCGGGTGAAGGCCTGCAGCCAGCCCGGCATGGTGTCGACCGGGGCGAAGATCGAGCTGCCGAACTGCATCGGCATCAGGACCAGCATCGAGACGCCCTGGACGGCCTGGGCGCTGCGCAGCGCCATGCCCAGCAGCATCGAGATCCAGACGACCGACATCCCGAAGAGCAGCGACAGGCCGATCGCGGCCAGCAGCTCCAGCGGGCCGGTCTTCACCTCGAAGCCGATGCAGAGCGAGAAGACGATCATGATGGTGAAGGAGAGCAGGGCCCGGCAGGTCTCCGCCGCGATCTTGGAGAGCAGGACGGAGGCCCGGCCGATCGGCAGGGTGCGGAAGCGGTCCATCACCCCGGTCTGGAAGTCGCTGTTCAGCCCGGTGCCGACGGCCATCGCCAGGGTGATGCCGGTCTGCCCGAGCAGGCCCGGGATCATGTACTGCTTGTAGGCGTCCTGGTTGCCGGAGACGGCTCCGCCGAACACGTAGACGAACAGCACGGTGAAGATGATCGGCATCAGCACCGCGTCGAACATCGACTCCGGGTCGGCCTTGATCCGCATCAGGTTGCGGCGGGTCAGCGCGCCGATGTGCCGGAAGGTGCCGGCCAGACCGATCCGGCTGTCCTCCGCCCGGGCGGGGGCGAGTGTGGCGGTGCTCATGCGACGGGCTCCTTGACGAGGCGGGGGGCGGTGTCCGCGGCGGCCGCGGGCTTGCCGGTGATGGTGAGGAAGACCTCGTCGAGGCTGGGCACCTTGGTGTCGATGCCGGCGATGGCGAAGCCCCGGGTGCCGAGCACCCCGACCACGGCGGTGAGCTGCTTCTCCCCGGTGATCGGCACCGAGAGCAGGCCGGTGTCGGCGGAGAAGGTGGCGGTGACCCCGGTGTCGTGCAGGCAGCGGGCCATCTCGGGCAGCTCGGCCGGGTGGGCCGGGCGGACCTGGAGGGTCTGGCCGCCGACCCTGGCCTTGAGTTCGGCGACGCCGCCGGCGGCGATCACCCGGCCCTTGTCGATCACGGTCAGCTCGTCGGCGAGCTGCTCGGCCTCCTCCATGTACTGGGTGGTGAGCAGCACGGTGGTGCCCTCGGCGACCATCCGCTGCACCTCGTCCCAGACCTCGTTGCGGGTCCGCGGGTCCAGGCCGGTGGTGGGCTCGTCCAGGTAGAGCACCCGGGGGCTGCCGATCATGCTGGCGGCCAGGTCGAGGCGGCGGCGCATGCCGCCGGAGTAGGTCTTGGCGACGCGCTTGGCGGCGTCGGTGAGCGAGAAGCGCTCCAGCAGCTCGGTGGCGCGGGCCTTGGCGTCCCGGCGGGAGAGGTCCAGCAGCCGGCCGATCAGGTAGAGGTTCTCGTAGCCGGAGAGCAGTTCGTCGACGGAGGCGTACTGGCCGGTCAGCCCGATGGTGCGGCGCAGCTGCTTCGGCTGGCGCAGCACGTCGTAGCCGCCGACGACGGCGGTGCCGGCGTCCGGCTTGATCAGGGTCGACAGGATGCGGACCAGGGTCGTCTTGCCGGCCCCGTTCGGGCCGAGCACACCGAGCACGGTGCCTTCGCGGACGGTGAGGTCGACACCGTCGAGCGCTTTGGTGGCGCCGTAGTGCTTGACGATGCCGTGGACCTCGACGGCGTTGCCTGCGGCGGGCCCCCGGTCGTTCGGGGCGGTGGCGATGCGTGTCATGCCTTCAGGCTGTCCGGTCCCGCTGTCAGCGGTCTGTCGCCGCCCGGTCGGACCGGTCGGCCCGCTGTCGGTTCGCTGTCGGCTCGCTGTCACGGCGCCGTCGGCGGGTGCCGGGAGACGACAGGAGCCCCGCTCCACGGGGAGCGGGGCTCTGCTGTCGGCGGCGTCCGCCGGCCGGTCAGTGGAAGGTGTGCTCCGGCGCCGGGAAGGTGCCGGCCGTCACCTCGGCGGCGAACTCGCGGGCGGCGTCGCCGAGTACGGCCCGCAGGTTGGCGTACTGCTTGACGAACTTGGGCACCCGGCCCGCCGTCATGCCGGCCATGTCGGTCCAGACCAGGACCTGGGCGTCGGTGTCCACGCCCGCGCCGATCCCGACGGTCGGGATCGCCAGCTGCTCGGTGACCTGGGCGGCCAGTTCGGCGGGCACGGCCTCCAGCACGACGGAGAAGGCGCCGGACTGCTGGACGGCCTTGGCGTCGCGCAGCAGCTGGTGGGCCGCCTCGTCGCCGCGGCCCTGGACGGGGTAGCCGCCGAAGGCGTGCACGGACTGCGGGGTGAGACCGATGTGCGCCATCACCGGGATGCCGGCCTCGACCAGCAGCTCGATCGAGCGGGCGCTGCGCTCGCCGCCCTCCAGCTTGACGGCGCCGACCCCGGCCTCCTTCATCAGCCGGGCCGCGTTGTGCATGGCCTGGGCCGGGGACTCCTGGTACGAGCCGAACGGCAGATCGGCGACGATCATGGCGCGCTTGGTGCCGCGGACGACGGCGGCGGCGAGCATCACCATCTGATCCATGGTCACCGGCACGGTGGTCTCGTAGCCGAGGTGGCAGTTGCCGGCCGAGTCGCCGACCAGCAGGACGGGGATCCCGGCCTCGTCGAAGACGCCGGCCGTCAGGGCGTCGTAGGCGGTGAGCATCGACCACCGCTCGCCGCGCTGCTTGGCCGCGGCGAGATCGCGGACGGTGACGCGGCGGTTGGTGACCCCGCCGTAGAGGGTGGTGGTCGACGCCTGGTTCTGGGCAGGCGAAGGCGAAGAAGCGTTCATCGAACGGGCTCCTGAAGGTTTGTCGTCTCGTGGCGCCGTGCGGCGTCCCCGGATCACCTCCATGCTTGCACGCCTCGGCGCGGGCGCAAAGAGGCGTGCGCGCCGTTCGGTGCGATCTGCCGCACACCGGTCTTTGCCCGGTCTTTACGAAACGGAGTCGTCTCGTATCGAAAGTCGCGCTACTCTGGTCCGGGGGTTACGAGACGTATGCGACTCGGAAATTCCCGCCAGTGTCACGCCACCACGGACGGGAACACCAATGACCACCGCAGCCGCGCCACCCCGCGTGCCGGAAGCAATCCACCGTCGGCGCTGGGCCATCCTGGGCACCCTGGTGCTCGCCCTGCTCGTCGTCGTGCTCGACAACTCGATCCTCAACGTCGCGATGAAGACCATCGCGTCCCCGGCGCCCACCGGTCTCGGCGCCAGCCAGAGCGACCTGGAATGGTCGATCAACTCGTACACCCTGGTCTTCGCCGGGCTGCTGTTCACCTCGGGCCTGCTCGGCGACCGCTTCGGCCGCAAGCGCGCGCTGCTGGCCGGCATGGTGGTCTTCGGCGTCGCCTCGCTGCTGTCCGCGCTGGCCGCCTCGCCGGGTGAACTCATCGGCTACCGCGCCCTGATGGGCGTCGGCGGCGCGCTGGCGATGCCCGCCACGCTCGCCATCATCATGAACGTCTTCGACCGTTCCGAGCAGCCCAAGGCGATCGGCATCTGGGCCGGCGCGGTCGGCCTGGCCATCGCGATCGGCCCGATCACCGGCGGCCTGCTGATCGAGCACTTCTGGTGGGGCTCGGTCTTCCTGATCAACGTCCCGATCGTGATCGTCGCCCTGGTCGCGATGGTGCTGCTGGTCCCCGAGTCCAAGGACCCGAAGCCGGGCCGGCTCGACCCGGTCGGGGTGCTGCTCTCGATCATCGGCCTGGTCTCGCTGATCTACGGCATCATCAAGGGCGGCGAGCTGGCCGACTTCACCGCCGTCGGCGCCTGGGTGCCGATGCTGGTCGGCGTGGTGGCCCTGGCCGCCTTCGTCTGGTTCGAGAAGCACACCGCGCACCCCGCGCTGGACGTCACCTGGTTCCGCAACAAGGTGTTCAGCGCCTCCGTGGTCGTGGTCGGTGTGGTCTTCTTCGCGCTGATGGGCGTCTCCTTCTTCGGCGTCTTCTACATACAGAGCGTGCGTGGCTACAGCGCGCTCCAGGCCGGTCTGCTGATGCTGCCGCTGGCCGCCGCGCAGCTGCTGTTCGCCCCCCGGGCCCGGCTGGTGGTCGACCGCATCGGCATCCGCGCCACCTGCGCCGGCGGCATGGTGCTGATCGCCCTCGGCTTCCTCGGCTACCTGCTGCTGGATGTCACCACGCCGATCTGGGTCCTGATCGTGCTCGGCCTGCTGATGGGTTCGGGCATGGCGCACGTCATGCCGCCGGTCACCGTCGCGATCATGGCCTCGCTGCCGCGCGAGAAGGCCGGCGCCGGCTCGGCGATCAACAACACCTTCCGCCAGGTCGGCGGCTCGCTCGGGGTCGCCGTGCTCGGCGCGGTGCTCTCCACCGTCTACCGCGACGGCATGGCCGACAAGCTGGACCACCTGCCGACCGAGGCCCTGCGGGAGAAGGCCGGCGAGTCCCTGGAGGCCACCCGGGCCATCGCCGGGAAGCTCGGGCCGCAGGGCGCCGAGCTGATCGGTCCGGCCAACGACTCCTTCATCAACGCCATGCACGTGGTGGCCGGAATATCCGCCGGCGTCACCGCCGTCGGTGCCCTGCTGGCCTGGTTCCTGCTCCCTGGCCGGATCACCGGCGGCCCCGGCGGGGCCCCGGCCGCCGCCGAGCAGACGGCGGGCGGCTCCGGGCCGGCCCGGGAGACGGAGGCGGCGGGCGCCTGACCTGCGGTCGCTGGGCGAGAATGGGGCCCTGTCACTCCGGGTACGTCTGGGGCGGCAGGGCCACCGTCGGTGCCACGCGGCTACCGCCGGGCCCCGTCCACGGACGACAATCGGAAACGGAACGGCTCCGCGCGTCCGCGAACGCCCGGAACACGCAGAGAGAAGAGCGGGGATGAAGACGGACACCACGGCCGAGACGCCCTGTGCCGCCCCGCGCCGGGGCCGCCCGCGCAGTGAGGCGGCCGAGCAGGCGATCTTCACCGCGGTCGAGGAGCTGATGGCGGGCGGCACCACGCTGTCCGAGCTGACCATCGAGGGCATCGCCACCGCCGCCGGAGTCGGCAAGGCCACCATCTACCGGCGCTGGCCCAACAAGGAGGCCCTGCTGGTCGACATGGTCAGCCGGCTGGAGGCCCCGGTGCCCGATTCGACCGGCGACTCCGTCCGGGACGACCTGATCGCGATGATCGAGTACATGCGGATCCGCGGTCTGGCCAAGCGCTCCCGCTGGGTGCTCAAGGCCGCCCTCGGTCAGATGCACAGCTGGCCCGAGCTGCACGCCGCCTACCGCGCCCGGGTGATCACGCCGCGCCGGCAGATGGCGCAGAAGGTGATCCGGCGCGGCATCGCCGAGGGGGCGCTCCGCTCCGACCTCGACGAGGAACTGCTCGGCGACCTGCTGCTGGGCCCGATCCTCGCCCGCAGCGTGCTCTGGGACGACTCCGACCTGGACGATCCAGGGCTGGCCGCCCGGATGATCGACGCCCTGCTCAGCGGGCTCGCCCCGCAGCCCGGGAGCCGTTAGGGCTCGTCCGCGGCCGTCGGGCGTGGCATGACTCACCAAACGGACCGCGCCGGAACCCGTCCGGCGGGCCCCGCGTCTGTCCCGACATAGGCTGAGCCGGGAATCCGATCAAACCGGCACCAGTCCGGCAGTCGTCCGCACCTCGCGCGGATCCGGCGTCGGACCGGCAGACGGCACGAACGACGGGAGCCACGGAATGGCGCAGGCGGACAGGGCGGACCGGCCTACGGCACCGGTGGCGGAGAACGGCGGGAGCGGCCCGGCCATCGCCGGGGGCCCCGGCATCAACGGGGTTGGCATCAACGGGGTCGGTGGCACCGGTGGCGGCACCGGCGGCTTCCTCGGGCTCCGGCACTGGGGCCGGGACGGCCGGGGGAGCACCACCTGGCGGCGCGGCCTGGTCATCGCCCTCCTCGCCGGGCTCGCCGCCGCCCTGCTGGCCTTCCACTCCGAGGTGCCCAACAGCGTCGGCAACCTCGGCAGTCTGCTGGAGACCTTCCTGCCCTGGCTGGGCCTGGCCGTCCCGGTGCTGCTGGTGCCCGCCCTGCTGCGGCGCTCCGCCACCGCCCTGCTCGCGCTGCTGCTGCCCGCGCTGATCTGGTTCAACCTGTTCGGCGGGCTGCTCAGCGACCGGAGCGGCGGCACCGGCGACTGGACGGTGGTCAGCCACAACGTGGCCGCCGCCAACACCGACCCGCAGGGCACCGTGAAGCTGCTCAACGACTCGGGCGCCCAGATCGTCGCCCTCCAGGAGCTCGCCGGAAAGCCGCTGCGCACCTACGAGAGCGGGCTGGCCGGCACCTACCCGTACCACGTGGTGGAGGGCACGGTCGGCCTCTGGTCGAAGTACCCGATCGGCGACGTGTCCGTGGTGGACATCAGGATGGGCTGGACCAGGGCCTTCCGCGCCCAGGTCACCACCCCGCAGGGCCCGGTCGCGGTGTACGTCGCGCACCTGCCGTCGGTCCGGCTCAAGGCCGAGGGCGGCTTCACCGTCGACCAGCGGGACGTCAGCGCGCAGGCGCTCGGCGACGCGATCCAGGCCGAGCCGCTGAAGAAGGTGCTGCTGCTCGGCGACCTCAACGGCACCATGAACGACCGCAGCCTGGCGCCGGTCACCTCGCAGATGCGCTCGGCCCAGGGCGCCGCCGGGGACGGCTTCGGCTTCAGCTGGCCGGCCGGCTTCCCGATGGCCAGGATCGACCAGATCATGAGCAAGGGCGGCCTGCGGCCCACCGACTCCCGCACCCTGGGCCGGGACGGCAGCGACCACCTCGCGGTGGCCGCCACCTACCGGTACTAGCCGCGCCGCCAGCGGTTGGTGATCGGCAGCCGGCGGTCCCGGCCGAAGCCCTTGACGGAGATCTTCGGGCCCGGCGGGTACTGCCGGCGCTTGTACTCGGCGGTGTCGACCAGCCGTACCACCCGGTCCACCACCGCCGGGTCGAAGCCGGCCGCCACGATCGCGTCGCGGCCCTGGTCGCCCTCGACGTACAGGTCGAGCACGGTGTCCAGCAGGTCGTAGTCGGGCAGCGAGTCGCTGTCCACCTGGTCCGGCCGCAGTTCGGCGGACGGCGGCTTGCTGATGGTGTTCTCCGGGATCGGCGGCACCTCGCCGCGCCGCTCGGCCTCCTCGTTGCGCCAGCGGGCGAGCCGGAAGATCAGCGACTTGTAGACGTCCTTGATCGGCCCGTACGCGCCCACCGAGTCGCCGTACAGCGTGGAGTAGCCGACCGCCAGCTCGCTCTTGTTGCCGGGCGCGAGCACGATGTGCCCCTCCTGGTTGGAGATCGCCATCAGCAGGGTGCCGCGCAGCCGGGACTGCAGGTTCTCCTCGGCCAGCCCGGTCAGCTCGGTGGCCGCCAGGTAGGCGTCGAACATCGGGGCGATCGACACGGTCCGGAAGTGCAGCCCGGTCCGGCGGGCCAGCTCGGCGGCGTCGTCCCTGGAGTGCTGCGAGGAGTAGCGGCTCGGCATCGAGACGCAGTACACGTTCCCGGCGCCGATCGCGTCCACCGCGATGGCGGCCACCAGGGCCGAGTCGATGCCGCCGGAGAGGCCGATCAGCACCGACCGGAAGCCGTTCTTGGTGACGTACGCCCGGGTGCCGGCGACCAGCGCGGCCCAGATCTCCGCCTCGTCCGAGACCCGGGGCGCCACCTCGGCGGTCAGCGTCCCCCACCCTTCGGCCGGGGGGACCTTGATGGCCGGGGCCGGCCGGGGCTCGCCGGCCAGCTCGGTGCGGACCAGGTGCAGCCCGTCGCCGAGCAGCAGGCCGTCGGTCTGGTCGCTGCCGGAGGCCGGCAGGTCGAGGTCGAGGACCAGCAGGTGCTCCTCGAACTGGGGGGAGCGGGCCAGCACCTCGCCGTCCGCGCCGACCACGATCGAGTCGCCGTCGAAGACCAGCTCGTCCTGGCCGCCGACCATGTTGACGTACGCCAGCGGGCAGCCCGCCTCGGCGGCCCGGCGCCGGACCAGCTCCAGCCGGACGTCGTCCTTGTTCCGCTCGTACGGCGAGCCGTTGATCACCAGCAGCAGGCCGGCCCCGGCCTCGCGGGCGGCGGTGACCCGGCCGCCGTCCTGCCAGATGTCCTCGCAGATCGCCAGCGCCACGTCCACCCCGTGCAGCCGCAGCACCGGCAGCTGGTCGCCGGGGACGAACCAGCGGTACTCGTCGAACACGCCGTAGTTGGGCAGGTGGTGCTTGGCGAACCGGGTGGCCACCTCGCCCCGGTACAGCACCGCCGCGCAGTTCTGCGGCGACCCGGCGGGCCGGCCGAACCGCGGCGAGGCGTGCTCGGAGCGTCCGAGGTACCCGACCACCACCGGCACCTCGCCCAGGCCCTCGTCGGCCAGCCGCGCGGCCAGCCCGACCAGCGCCGAGCGGGACGCCTCGACGAACGAACGGCGCAGGGCGAGGTCCTCGACCGGGTACCCGGTCAGGGCCATCTCGGGGAAGGCGACCAGCTGGGCACCGGCGTCGGCGGCCTGCCTGGTCCAGCGCACCACCTCATCGCTGTTGCGGGCGATGTCACCGACCCACGGGTCGATCTGGCTCAGGGCGAGACGGAGATTGGGCATGGCCCCGAGTGTAATCGTCGATCTGACGCAATGTCTCCGCCGGGGGGGGGGTCACCACTGCCCTCCCGCGCGGTGATCGGACATGATGGGGGAAGCCGCTCCCGGGTGGCTTCCGGGCGTAACGCGAACGTAAAGAGCAGAGGTGAGACTGTCCCCATGGGCAAGCAGCAGGAGTTCGTGCTTCGTACGCTCGAGGAGCGTGACATCCGGTTCGTCCGGCTGTGGTTCACCGATGTACTGGGGTTCCTGAAGTCGGTCGCGGTGGCGCCGGCGGAGCTGGAGCAGGCCTTCGAGGAGGGCATCGGCTTCGACGGCTCGGCGATCGAGGGCTTCGCCCGGGTCTACGAGTCCGACATGATCGCCAAGCCGGACCCGACCACGTTCCAGATCCTGCCGTGGCGCTCGGAGACACCGGGGACCGCCCGGATGTTCTGCGACATCCTGATGCCGGACGGCTCGCCGTCCTTCGCCGACCCCCGGTTCGTGCTGAAGCGGACCCTGGAGAAGGCGTCCGCCCTCGGGTTCACCTTCTACACCCACCCCGAGATCGAGTTCTTCCTGCTGAAGAACCTGCCCGGCGACGGCACCGCGCCGATCCCCGCCGACCAGTCCGGCTACTTCGACCACACCCCGCGCGGGGTGGGCCACGACTTCCGCCGCCAGGCGATCACCATGCTGGAGTCGATGGGCATCTCGGTGGAGTTCTCCCACCACGAGGGCGCACCCGGCCAGCAGGAGATCGACCTGCGCTACGCCGACGCGCTCTCCACCGCGGACAACATCATGACCTTCCGCCTGGTCATGAAGGAGGTCGCACTGGAACAGGGCGTGCACGCCAGCTTCATGCCGAAGCCGTTCTCCGACCACCCGGGCTCCGGCATGCACACCCACCTCTCCCTCTTCGAGGGCGACCGCAACGCCTTCCACGAGTCCGGCGCCGAGTACCAGCTCTCCAAGGTCGGCCGGTCCTTCATCGCCGGCCTGCTGAAGTACGCCGCCGAGACGGCCGCCGTCACCAACCAGTGGGTGAACTCCTACAAGCGCATCTGGGGCGGCTCGCAGCGCACCGCCGGCGCCGGCGGCGAGGCCCCGTCGTACATCTGCTGGGGCCACAACAACCGCTCGGCCCTGATCCGGGTGCCGATGTACAAGCCCGGCAAGCAGGGCTCCACCCGGATCGAGGTCCGCTCGCTGGACACCGGCTGCAACCCCTACCTGGCCTACGCCGTCACCCTCGCCGCAGGCCTCAAGGGCATCGAGGAGGGCCTCGAACTCCCGCCCGGCGCCGACGACGACGTCTGGGCGCTCACCGACGCCGAGCGCCGCGCCCTGGGCATCCAGCCGATGCCGCAGAACCTCGGCGAGGCCATCGACCTGATGCAGCGCAGCGAACTCGTCGCCGAGACCCTCGGCGAGCACGTCTTCGACTTCTTCCTCCGCAACAAGCGCCAGGAGTGGGAGGAGTACCGCTCCGAGGTCACCCCGTTCGAGCTGCGGAAGAACCTCCAGGTGCTCTGAGCCCGGGACGGGCGGGCCGGGCCGGCCGGAGCCCGGACCGGCCGGCCCGGTGCCGTCGGCGGCACGGCGGGGCCGGGCCGCGTAACCTGCTGAAGCAGGTCGGAGCCGGGAGCCGGAGGGGCGATGACGGTGGAGGAGCAGCGGGCCGGGAGCCGGATCAGCCGGCCGGAGATCAGACTGGTCCGGCGCGGGTTCACCGATCCCGCGCAGGCCGTACGGCTGCTCGCCGGGCCGGGGCTGGAGGAGCTCGCCGACGACCCGCTGCTGCTGGACGCGCTCGGCGCCACCGCCGACCCGGACCTCGCGCTGCTCGGGCTGGCCCGGCTGCTGGAGGCCGCCGACGCCACCGACCGGCACACCCTGCGGGACACCCTCGCCACCTCCAAGCCGCTGCGCGACCGCCTGCTCGGCGTGCTCGGCGCGTCCACCGCGCTCGCCGACCACCTGGCCCGGCACCCGCACGACTGGCACGCCCTGGTCACCTTCGAGCTGCGCGACATGCACCCCGGTCCGGAGGACTTCCTGCGCGCGCTCCACCAGGGCGTCCGGGAGAACGAGGGCGGCAGCCCGGCGGACGCGCTGCGGATCGCCTACCGCCGCTGCCTGCTGGCCATCGCCGCCCGCGACCTCACCGGCACCACCGACCTCACCCAGACCGCCGCCGAACTCGCCGACCTGGCCGGCGCCACCCTGCAGACCGCCCTCGACATCGCCGCCGAGCAGGACCCGGACGCCGCCCGCGCCTGCCGGCTCGCCGTCATCGGCATGGGCAAGTGCGGCGGCCGGGAGCTCAACTACGTCTCCGACGTCGACGTCATCTTCGTCGCCGAAGCGCGCGAGGGCGTCGACGAGCAGGAGGCGGTGAAGGCCGCCACCCGGCTCGCCGCCGCCCTCACCCGGCTCTGCGCCGACACCACCGGCGAGGGCACCATCTGGCCGGTGGACGCCAACCTGCGCCCCGAGGGCCGCAACGGCCCGCTGGTCCGCACCCTGGCCAGCCACCTCGCGTACTACCAGCGCTGGGCCAAGACCTGGGAGTTCCAGGCCCTGCTCAAGGCGCGCCCGGTCGCCGGGGACGCCGAACTCGGCCTCGCCTACCTGACGGAGCTGGCCCCGCTGGTCTGGCAGGCCGCCGCCCGGGAGAACTTCGTCGCCGACGTGCAGCAGATGCGCCGCCGGGTGGTCGACTCCATCCCCGCCACCGAGCTGGACCGCCAGCTCAAGCTCGGCCCGGGCGGCCTGCGGGACGTCGAGTTCTCCGTCCAGCTGCTCCAGCTGGTCCACGGCCGCACCGACCCGGCGCTGCGCAGCGGCAACACCCTGGAGGCGCTGGCCGCGCTCTCCCGGGGCGGCTACGTCGGCCGGGCCGACGCCGCCTCGCTGGACGCCGCCTACCGCTTCCTGCGCTCGCTGGAACACCGCATCCAGCTGCACCGGCTGCGCCGCACCCATCTGATGCCCAAGGGCGAGGAGGACCTGCGCCGCCTCGCCCGCTCCCTCGCCCCGCTGATCAACGGCGACACCCGGACCGACCCGGTCGCCGCCCTGCAGCGCGAGTGGAAGCGGCACGCCGTCGAGGTCCGCCGGCTGCACGAGAAGCTGTTCTACCGCCCGCTGCTGGACGCCGTCGCCGAGCTCCCGCCCGGCGCCGCCGGCCTCACCCCGGACGCGGCCCGCGCCCGGCTGGAGGCGCTCGGCTACGCCGACCCGGCCGCCGCGCTGCGCCACCTCGCCGCGCTCGCCTCCGGCGTCAGCCGCAAGGCGGCCATCCAGCGGACCCTGCTGCCGGTCCTGCTCGGCTGGTTCGCCGACTCCGCCGACCCGGACGCCGGGCTGCTCAACTTCCGTCAGGTCTCCGACGCGCTCGGCCGCACCCCCTGGTACCTGCGGCTGCTGCGGGACGAGAGCGCCGCCGCCGAGCAGCTGGCCCGGGTCCTCTCGGCCGGCCGCCTCGCGCCCGACCTGCTGTTGCGCGCCCCCGAGGCGGTCGCCATGCTCGGCGACCGGCAGGGCCTGGTGCCGCGCGGGAGGCCCGCTCTCGAACAGGAGATACTGGCCGCCGTCGGCCGGGCCGGCACCACCGCCGGGGCGGTCGCCGCCGCCCGCTCGGTCCGGCGCCGCGAGCTGTTCCGCACCGCCGCCGCCGATGTCCTCGGCCGGTTCGGCGACGACCCCGGCGCGGCCCTGGACACCGTCGGCGAGGCGCTCACCGCACTCAACGCGGCCACCCTGCAGGGCGCTCTGCGCGCCTGCGTGGCCGGCTGGGAGGCCCAGCACGGCGCCCTGCCGACCCGGATCTCGGTGATCGCGATGGGCCGGTTCGGCGGGCACGAGATGGGCTACGGCTCCGACGCGGACGTGCTCTTCGTCCACGAGCCGCTGCTCGGCTCCCTGGAGCACGACGCGGCCCGGGCCGCCCAGAGCATCTGCCACGAGCTGCGCACACTGCTCGGGGCACCGTCCACCGAGCCGCCGCTGCTGGTCGACGCCGACCTGCGCCCGGAGGGCCGCAACGGCCCGCTGGTGCGCACCCTCGCCTCGTACGCGGCGTACTACCGGCGCTGGTCGCACGCCTGGGAGAGCCAGGCGCTGCTGCGGGCCGAGCCGGCGGCCGGGGACGAGGCGCTGGGGGAGCGGTTCCGGCAGCTGATCGACCCGCTGCGCTACCCGGGCACCGGGGTGTCCGAGCGGGACCTGGTGGAGATCCGCCGGATCAAGGCGAGGATCGAGACCGAGCGGCTGCCGCGCGGCGCCGACCCGACCACCCACACCAAGATCGGCCGGGGCGGTCTGGCGGACGTGGAGTGGACGGTCCAGCTGCTCCAGCTCCAGCACGGGCACCGGGTGCCGGCGCTGCGCACCACCCGGACCAGGGCGGCGCTGGCCGCGGCCGCCGGGGCGGGGCTGGTCGGGGCCGAGGACGCGGCGGTGCTGGACGCCGCCTGGGTGCTGGCCTCCCGGGTGCGCGGCGCGGTGATGCTGGTGCGCGGCCGGCCCGGCGACAGCTTCCCCGGGGACGCCCGCGAGCTGGCCGGGGTGGCCCGCTACCTCGGGTACGGGGCCGGGCACAGCGGCGAGCTGGTGGACGACTACCGGCGCACCACCCGGCGGGCCCGGGCGGTGGTGGAGCGGCTGTTCTACGGCTGAGGCGGCGCGGGCCGGGACGGGCCTCGCGAGGAGGCCGCCGGGACGGCGAAGGGCCCGCGGAGACGGATCTCCGCGGGCCCTTCGTACCGGGGCCAGGACCGGGGTCAGGACCGCCGGGCGCTCATGGCGGGCTCGCTCCACTGCTCCGGGACGGTGACCGGTGCCTCCACCGTCTCCCGGGCCGGTGCCCTGGGCAGCCGGTAGGGCCAGACGTGGTAGATCAGCCGGGCCGCGACGAAGCCGATCATGAGGCAGATCTCACCGCCGACGGCGTCCATCCAGAAGTGGTTGGCGGTCGAGACGATCACCACCAGGGTGGCGATCGGGTAGAGCAGGCCGAGGGCCCTGGCCCAGGACGCCCGGGCCAGGAAGAAGATCGTCAGACCGCACCACATCGACCACCCGATATGCATCGAGGGCATCGCCGCGAACTGGTTGGAGACGTGCTTGGCCGGTCCGGAGGCCATCGAGCCCCAGGTGTGGTGGACGGCGACGGTGTCGATGAAACCGCCGTCGGTCATCAGCCGGGGCGGCGCCAGCGGGAAGAAGAAGAAGCCGACCAGGGCGATGCCGGTGGTGACGAACAGCACCGTGCGGGCCGCGACGTAGCGGCCGGGGTGCCAGCGGTAGAGCCAGACCAGGACGCCGATCGTCACGACGAAGTGCAGCGTCGCGTAGTAGTAGTTCATCCCCACGATCAGCCACCCGACGCTGTCCACCGCGTGGTTGACCGAGCGCTCCACGGCGATGCCGAGGTTCTGCTCGAACTCCCAGATCCAGCCGGCGTGCTTCTGGGCGACCGTGGCCTGCTCGGGGACGGCGTTGCGGACCAGGGAGTAGATCCAGTAGCTGATCCCGATCAGTGCCAGCTCGAACCAGATCCGCGGGCGGGCCGGCGACCGGCGCTGCTCGCGGATGCGGCCGCGCAGCGCGGCCGTACGGGACTGGGGCGGTCGGGTGGCTCCGTCGGGAGTCCGGCCGGATGAGGCCTGGCCCGCTTCGGAACCGCCACCGCGCGCCGCACCGGCGCGCTCGGCGCCGCTCTGCTGGATCTCGGTCGGTTCCCCCATGGACGAGAAGTCTGCCAGACGTCCCGTAGCCGTCTGCTCATCCTCCGGAAGTGGATTCTTCACCAGCTGTCCCCCTTGAGGGCTAGGGGGCGGATCCCACCGGGGCGGGGGGTGCGATCGGGTCTGGTGCGAACCGGTGGGACGGGCATGCGTCCCATTGTCACGCCGACCGGATCGGACCGGGCAGTCGGGGGTCCGGACACGGCGCGAAAGGCCAGGTTTCCCAGCACGAAACGGTTTCTGCATCTTGCTGAAACATATTGCAGGCCGCTAGCGTCCTGGAAACTCGATCACCCCTTTCCCTCGCAAGGGAGCCCTCAGTGGCCGATGTCCCGCCCCGCCGCCGGCGGAGCACCACCCCGCACCGCAGACCCGGCCGGACGGCCGCGCTGCTCGCCGCCTCGCTGACCGCCGCCACCCTCGGCGGCACCCCCGCGGCCCTCGCCGCGGCCCCGCCCGGTCCGCCCTCGGACGCCGCGCTCGCCGCCACCGCCGGGCGGCACGACCTCACCCGGGAGCAGTTCTACTTCGTCCTGCCGGACCGCTTCGCCAACGGGGACCAGGGCAACGACACCGGAGGCATCGTCGGCGGCCGGCTGGAGAACGGCTTCGACCCCGCCGACAAGGGCTTCTACCACGGCGGCGACCTGGCCGGCCTGATCCAGCGGCTCGACTACATCCAGGACCTCGGGACCACCGCGATCTGGATGGCCCCGATCTTCAAGAACAAGCCGGTCCAGGGCGCCGGCGACCCCGGGGGAGCGTCGGCCGGCTACCACGGTTACTGGATCACCGACTTCACCCAGGTCGACCCGCACTTCGGCACCAACGACCAGCTCAAGGAGCTGATAGCCAAGGCGCACGCGCGGGGCATCAAGGTCTTCTTCGACGTCATCACCAACCACACCGCCGACGTCGTCGACTACCAGCAGAAGCAGTACGGCTACCGCTCCACCGGCGCCTACCCGGTGCTGGACACCGAGGGCAACCCGGTCGACGAGACCTCCGTCGCGGACCGGGGCGCCCCCTGGCCGAAGCTGACCAAGGACTCCTTCCCCTACTCCCCGGTCTTCCGCAACCCGGCCGACGCCACCGCCAAGACCCCGTCCTGGCTCAACGACCCCTCGCTCTACCACAACCGGGGCGACTCCACCTTCGTCGGCGAGTCCGCCACCGAGGGCGACTTCTCCGGCCTGGACGACCTCGACACCCAGAACCCCAAGGTGGTCAAGGGTTTCGAGAAGGTCTACCAGCAGTGGGTCGAGGACGCCGGCGTGGACGGCTTCCGGATCGACACCGTCAAGCACGTCAACATGGCCTTCTGGCAGCAGTGGGCGCCCGCGCTCAAGGACTTCGCCGCCAAGCAGGGCAACAAGAAGTTCTTCATGTTCGGCGAGGTCTACTCCGGCGACCCGGCGGTCACCTCGCCGTACGTCACCAAGGGGAAGCTCCAGGCCACGCTGGACTTCCCGTTCCAGAACGCCGCCCGCTCCTACGTCTCCCAGGGCGGCTCGGCGAAGAACCTCGCCGACGTCTACGGCCAGGACTACCGCTACACCACCGCCGACACCGACGCCTACGAGCTGCCGACCTTCCTCGGCAACCACGACATGGGCCGCTTCGGCTCCTTCCTGCAGAGCGACAACCCGGGCGCCGGCGAGGCCGCCCTGCTGAAGAAGGACCGGCTCGCCAACGAGCTGATGTTCCTCACCCGCGGCCAGCCCGTCGTCTACTACGGCGACGAACAGGGCTTCACCGGCGCGGGCGGCGACAAGGACGCCCGGCAGGACCTGTTCGCCTCCAGAACCCCCTCCTACAACAGCGACCGGGTGCTTGGCGGCACCGCGGGCTCCGCCGACCGCTACGGCCGGGGCGGCGAGCTGTACCAGGGCATCGCCGGCCTGGCCAAGCTGCGCCGCGACCACCCGGCGCTCGCCGACGGCGCCCAGATCGAGCGGTACGCCGCCGACGGCGCGGGCGTGTACGCCTTCTCCCGGATCGACGCGGGGCAGCAGGTCGAGTACCTGGTCGCGGTCAACAACGCCACCGAGGCGAAGACCGTCACCCTGGACACCTTCTCGGCCGGCCAGGGCTTCGACCGGATCTACCCGGCGGCGGGGGAGCGGCTGACCAGCGGCGCGGACCGCAAGGTCACCGTCACCGTCCCGGCGCTCTCCTCGGTCGTCCTCAAGGCGGCCGGGAGGATCGCCCCGGTCGCGGCGGCCCCGCGGCTCACCCTGGCACCTCCGGCCGACGGTTCCAGCGGCACCGTCACCATCGGGGCGGCGGCCGACGGCGGCGGCTTCGACCGGGTCACCTTCGCCGCGCAGGTCGGCACCGCGCCCTGGCAGGTGCTCGGCACCGCCGACAGCGGTTCGTCCGGCTCCGCCGGCGGCGGACTCTTCCGGGTCACCCAGGACCTGGGCGCCGTGCCGCCCGGCACCGTCGTCCGCTACAAGGCCGTCGTGCAGGACTCCAGCGGCCATCTGCGCTCCGCCACCGGCGCTTTCACCACCGGCGCCCCCGCGCCCACGCCGGTGCCCAGCGCCACCGCCCGCCCGTACGCCGTCGTGCACTACCAGCGCAAGAACGGCGACTACGACGGCTGGAACCTCTACGCCTGGGGTGACCTCGCCGAGGGCGAGGCCACCCAGTGGCCCGCCGGGCACGGGTTCACCGGCCGTGACGCGTACGGCGCCTTCGCGTACGTGAAGCTGCGCAGCGGTGCCTCGGACGTCGGCTTCGTCGTCGAGAAGGACGGCGTCAAGGACGTGGACGCCGACCGCCACCTCGATGTCGGCGCCACCGGCGAGATCTGGCTCAAGGAGGGCGACCCGACCGTCCGCACCGCCAACCCCGGCCCGGTCGACACCCAGCCCGCCGACACCGCCGTCATCCACTACAACCGGGCCGACGGCGACTACGACGGCTGGGGCCTGCACGACTGGACCGGCGCCGCCAAGCCCACCGACTGGGGCAACCCGCTGCTGCCGGTGCGCCGCGACGCCTTCGGCGCCGTCTTCGAGGTGCCGCTCGCCCCCGGCGCTACCAGCCTCAGCTACATCCTGCACCGGGGCAACGACAAGGACCTGCCGAACGACCAGTCGCTGGACCTCGCCGTCAACGGCCGCGAGGTCTGGATCCTCGGCGGCCGGGAGGGCTACCTGCTGCCGCAGAGCGCCGCCGCCTCCGCGCAACTGGACCTCGGCTCCGCCAGGGCCCAGTGGATCGACGCCAGGACGGTGGTGGTGCCCGCCGGCTACGGCGCCAACGACGCCGCGCTGCCCGCCGGCTACGGCGCCAACGACGCCGCGCTGGCCGGCGGCACCAGCGCCCAGCTGGTGTACGACCCCGAGGGCGGCATCCGCGCGGAGCGGGGCGCGCTGACCAGGCCCGGCCGGTGGATCCGGCTGGAGCCCGCCGCGGGCGGTCTCACCGACGCGCAGAAGGCCAAGTACCCGCATCTGGCGGGCTACCGGGCCTTCACCGTGGACGCCCGCGACGCCGCCCGGGTCCCTGTCGCGCTCCGCGGCCAGCTGCTCTTCACCGAGCACCTGCCCAGCGGCGCGGTCCTGGCGGCCACCGGGGTGCAGATCCCCGGCGTCCTGGACGACCTGTACGCCCGCCGCACCGGCCGGGTCGACTTCGGCCCGGCGTACTACCACGGCAAGGTGGCGCTCTCGGTCTGGGCGCCGACCGCGCAGGAGGTCTCCGTCCAGCTCTTCGACAGCGCGGCCGGCGGTACCCCGAAGACGGTGCCGCTGAAGCTCGACGAGGAGACCGGGGTCTGGGAACTCGTCCGCGACAAGGCCGAACTGGACGGCAAGTACTACCTGTACCAGGTGAAGGTCTGGGCGCCGTCCGTCCAGCGGCTGGTGACCAACACCGTCACCGACCCGTACTCGGTGGCGCTCGCCGCCGACTCGAAGCGGAGTCTGGTCGCCGACCTCGCCGCCAGGGAGCTCAAGCCGCAGGGCTGGGAGAACCACGCCGTCCCGAAGGCCGTCCCGCCCGCGCGGCAGCAGATCCAGGAACTGCACGTCCGGGACTTCTCGGTGGAGGACACCACCGTGCCGGCCGCCGAGCGCGGCACCTACCTGGCCTTCACCGAGTCCGAGTCGGCGGGCATGCGGCACCTGCGCGAGCTCGCCAAGGCCGGGGTGACCACCGTCCACCTGCTGCCGACCTTCGACATCGCCACCATCCGGGAGAACCGGGCCGAGCAGAAGCTGCCCGCCTGCGACCTCGCGTCCCTCGCGGCGGACAGCGAGAAGCAGCAGGAGTGCGTGGCGGCCGTCGCCGCCGACGACGCCTACAACTGGGGCTACGACCCGCTGCACTACAACGTGCCGGAGGGCTCGTACGCGACCGACCCCGGGGGCACCGCCCGGACCGTGCAGTTCCGGCAGATGGTGCAGGCGATCCACGCGGCCGGACTGCGCGTGGTGCTGGACGTGGTCTACAACCACACCGCCGCGAGCGGGCAGGCCGAGCACTCGGTGCTGGACCGGGTGGTCCCCGGCTACTACCAGCGGCTCGACGCCAACGGCAAGGTCACCACGGACAGTTGCTGCGCCGACACCGCGCCCGAGCACACCATGATGAACCGGCTGGTGGTGGACTCCGTCACCACCTGGGCCCGCGAGTACAAGGTGGACGGCTTCCGCTTCGACCTGATGGGCCTGGACCCGAAGTCCACCATGCTGGACGTGCAGGCCGCGCTGCGCGGGATGACGCCGGACTCGGACGGCGTCGACGGGAAGAACGTCTTCCTCTACGGCGAGGGCTGGAACTTCGGCGCGGTCGCGAACAACGCCCGCTTCGAGCAGGCCACCCAGCTGAACATGGCCGGCACCGGCATCGCCACCTTCGACGACCGGATCCGGGACGCGGCGCGCGGCGGCAACTTCCAGCTCTCCTCCGCCCCGCAGCAGGGCTTCGCCTCGGGCCTGTACACCGACCCGAACGGCTCGCCCGACAACGGGACCGCGGAGCAGCAGAAGGCCCGGCTGCTGCACCAGATGGACCAGCTGAAGGTGGCGCTCACCGGCAACCTGGCCGGCTACTCCTTCACCGACAGCTCCGGACGGGCCGTCACCGGCGCGGGCGTCGACTACAACGGCGCCCCGACCGGCTACGCGGCCAGGCCCGGCGAGTCGGTGGAGTACGTGGACGCGCACGACAACGCCGACCTGTTCGACGCGCTGGCGTACAAGCTCCCGGTGGGCACCGCGCCCGCCGACCGGGCCCGGATGCAGGCGCTCGCGCTGTCGCTGACCGCCCTGACCCAGGGCCCGGGCTTCGCCCAGGCCGGCAGCGACCTGCTGCGCTCCAAGTCGCTGGACGCCAACTCCTACGACTCGGGGGACTGGTTCAACGCCATCCACTGGGACCCGGCCCAGGGCAACGGCTGGGGCCGGGGCGTGCCGATGGCGGCCGACAACCAGGAGATGTGGCCGACCGCCAAGTCCCTGCTGGCCGACCCGAGGCTGACGGTGGGGGCCGCCGACATCCGGGCGGCCACCGCGCAGTACCAGCAGTTCCTGCGGATCAAGCAGTCCTCGCCGCTGTTCTCGCTGCCCACCCTCGCCGAGGTCCAGCGGCGGCTCTCCTACCCGCTCTCCGGCACGCCCGGCGAGACCCCCGGGGTGATCACCCTGCACCTGGACGGCACCGGGCTGAAGGGCGCGGAGAAGGGTGTCACCGTGGTGTTCAACGCCACGCCCACCGCGCAGGGCCAGACGGTGGCCGCCCTGAGGGGGACGGCCCAGGCCC
Organism: Kitasatospora sp. NPDC092286; assembly: GCF_044755565.1. Classification (NCBI taxonomy): domain Bacteria; kingdom Bacillati; phylum Actinomycetota; class Actinomycetes; order Kitasatosporales; family Streptomycetaceae; genus Kitasatospora; species Kitasatospora sp. NPDC092286. The sequence continues at coordinate 176,574 of NZ_JBIVRD010000016.1, forward strand.
TGCACCCGGTTCAGGCGGGCGGCGGTGACCAGGTGGTCGGCCGGTCCGGCTTCGACCCGGCGACCGGCACCTTCACCGTGCCGGGCCGCACCGTGGCGGTGTTCGTCCAGAGCTGACGGACGGCCGGCACCGGGCCCCGCGCCGCCACCTCGGCGGTGCGGGGCCCGGTGCGTTTCCGGACGGCCGGTGGCCGAAAGCGGCCACTGGCACGGCCGGAAAGGCGAGGTGCCGCGCGACCCGGGCACCGCTGTCCAGTATCCGGACCCGGATCGGGCCCGGAGTGCTGGTCAGTGCCCGCCGGAAGTGATCGAACTCTCTCGGTGGTAATGAAACCCATCGTCGTAAGTTCCCGTACCCGTAACACAGTTGGCGGTTCGGTGGATGAACGGGCGGAGTTGCTAATCGGCCAATCCCTGGCATGCATCTGTCATTAACGGCTCGTTTGCTGCCACGATTCCTCCGGCTGCAGACGTGGGGGCCCCACCCCCCGGTGCAGCTGTCCCAGGTCAGGTACAGCGCATCCCCCTCTGTAACTCACCTTCGCTCCGTCGCCGCACCCGCGCCGCACACCGGCGGCGGGGGCCCCCACTGTGCCGCAACCCCGCGGCCAGGTTCTCTCCACCGGGCGCGCACCCCGCGCCGGTCGGAAAAGGAGTCCGCATGTCCCGCTACACCCAGGCCCGGAAGGCAGCGGTTGTCATGGCCGCAACCACCGCGCTGCTGGTGACCGGCATCCCGGTCATCGCGCAGGCGGCCACCCCCGACGTGCCGGCCGCCGGCCCGCAGTCGGTGGCGAACCGGGCGCAGCTGGTCGCCACCGCGACCCAGCAGTCCGCCACCCTCGCCCAGACCCTGGGCCTGGGCAGCGAGGAGAAGCTGGTCACCAAGGACGTCGTCCAGGACGCGGACGGCACCCGTCACCTGCGCTACGAGCGCACCCTGAACGGCCTTCCGGTACTCGGCGGCGATCTGGTGGTGCACCAGAGCGCGAGCGGCGCGACCAAGGGCGTGGACCGGGCGAGCACCGCCGCGCTGACCGGCGTGAGCACCTCGCCGAAGCTGGCCGCGCCCACGGCGCAGTCCGCCGCGCTGGCCGCCGAGTCGGGCTCCGCACTGGACACCGCGCCCCGTCTGGTCGTGTGGGCCGCCGGTGAAAGCCCGCGACTGGCCTGGGAGACCGTGGTCTCCTCCACCGGGTCCGACGGTACCCCGAGCAAGCTGCACGTGGTCACCGACGCCACCACCGGCCAGGTCATCCAGAAGTTCGAGGGCATCCAGACCGGCACCGGCAAGGGCGTCTTCGTCGGCAACGTCAACATCGGTACCACACAGTCGGGTTCGACCTACCAGCTGAAGGACGCCACCCGCGGTGGGATGTACACCACCAACCTGAACCACGGGACGTCCGGCACCGGCACCCTCTACAGCAAGTCCACCGACAGCTGGGGCGACGGCACCGCCGCCAACGGCGAGTCGGCCGCGGTCGACGCCCACTACGGTGTCGCGGCCACCTGGGACTACTACAAGAACACCTTCGGCCGCAACGGCATCCGCAACGACGGGGTCGGCGCCTACAGCCGCGTCCACTACGGCAACAACTACGTGAACGCCTTCTGGGACGACTCCTGCTTCTGCATGACCTACGGCGACGGCTCCGGGAACACCCACCCGCTGACCGAACTCGACGTCGCGGGCCACGAGATGAGCCACGGCGTCACCGCGGCCACCGCCAACCTCAACTACTCGGGCGAGTCCGGCGGCCTCAACGAGGCCACCTCGGACATCATGGGCACGATGGTGGAGTTCTCCGCCAACATCCCCACCGACAACCCCGACTACCTGATCGGCGAGCTGATCGACATCAACGGGGACGGCACGCCGCTCCGTTACATGGACAAGCCCTCCAAGGACGGCGCCTCGGCCGACTACTGGTCCTCCACAGTCGGCAACAAGGACGTCCACTACTCCTCGGGCGTCGCCAACCACTTCTTCTACCTGCTCTCCGAGGGCAGCGGCGCCAAGGTCATCAACGGCGTCAGCTACAACTCGCCGACCCAGGGGAACATCACCGTCACCGGCATCGGCCGGGACAAGGCGGCGGCGATCTGGTACCGCGCGCTCACCGTCTACATGACCTCCACCACCAACTACGCTGCGGCGCGCACCGCGACGCTCAGCGCGGCCACCGACCTGTACGGCGCGAGCAGCGCCGAGTACAACGCGGTCGCCACCGCCTGGGCGGGCGTCAACGTCGGCTCCGTGCCCAGCGGCGGCGTCACCGTCACCAACCCGGGCAACCAGTCCACCGCGCTGAACGGCTCGGCCAGCCTGCAGATCACGGCCACCGGTGGCACCGCGCCGCTCAGCTACTCGGCCACCGGGCTGCCGACCGGCCTGTCGATCAACGCCTCGACCGGCAGGATCACCGGCACCGCCACCGCCGCCGGCACCTACAACGTG